>NZ_JANHAU010000004.1 GCF_024464185.1 Haloarchaeobius salinus | reverse complement strand
GATTAGCGCCCCCTCTCGGGGTTGCATCCCACTGTCTCGGCCATTGTAGCCCGCGTGTAGCCCAGCTCATTCGGGGCATACTGACCTACCGTTGCCCGTTCCTTCCTCCAGTTTAGCACTGGCAGTCTCCCTAATGTACCCATCAGGCCAATGGCCCATGCTGGCAATTAGGGATGCGGGTCTCGCTCGTTGCCTGACTTAACAGGACGCCTCACGGTACGAGCTGACGGCGGCCATGCACCTCCTCTCAGTAGCTCAAGTAAGCTCATCACACTGACTGTCACTGCATACTGTCGGAGCTGGTGAGATGTCCGGCGTTGAGTCCAATTAAACCGCAGGCTCCTCCGGTTGTAGTGCTCCCCCGCCAATTCCTTTAAGTTTCATCCTTGCGGACGTACTTCCCAGGCGGCCAGTTTATCGTCTTCACTGCGGCACAGCACGAGCTCGTAGCCCGCGCCAAACCTAACTGGCATCGTTTACAGCTGGGACTACCCGGGTATCTAATCCGGTTCGTGACCCCAGCTTTCGTCCCTCACTGTCGGATCCGCTCTTCCGAGGTGCTTTCGCCATCGGTGGTCCGTCCAGGATTACGGGATTTCACTCCTACCCCAGACGTACCCCTCGGATCGCTCGGTCCCAAGCTGCGCAGTTTCTGCCGGACGCCTGCTCGTTAGGCGAGCAGATTTCCCAACAGACTTGCACAGCCAGCTACGGACGCTTTAGGCCCAATAATATCGGTCATCACTCGAACTGCCGGTGTTACCGCGGCGGCTGGCACCGGTCTTGCCCAGTTCTTGTTCCTGAACCACCCTACGGTTCAGAAAAGCGAGGGCTCTATGCCCTCGCACTCGGGATTCCCTTATCGCACTGTCGTGCAGTGTAAAGTTTTCGCGCCTGCTGCGCCCCGTAGGGCCCGGAATCTTGTCTCAGATTCCGTCTCTAGGCTCTTGCTCTCACAACCTATACCGATTATTGGCACGGTGGGCCGTTACCCCACCGTCTACCTAATCGGCCGCAGCCACATCCTATGGCACCGTAGTGTTTCTGACTCAACCCAGTTCCAGGGAGAGAGTCGTATGGACTATTAGCCTCAGTTTCCCGAGGTTATGGTCCTCCATAGGGTAGTTTGGCCACGTGTTACTGAGCTATCTGCCACGGGTCTGAACCCGTGCGACTAGCATGGCTAAATCGAATCCCAATAGCAATGACCTCCGGCAGGATCAACCGGAATGTCCCGTGCGAAGCACGGGGGTGGCGGAAATTGCTGTCGTGGTATGTGTGGTCGACGACGTCCGACCGGATGTCGCCGAACCACCAAGGCTCGTATCAGATCCCATCGTGTACGGCGGACCGCAGGGGTGGAATCCTCATGGCTCGAAGTCGCACCGACTCCGGTACGACCCTGACGCCGCCGGGGTGCGCCCGGCGCGTCCTTCGCATTAGTTACGAGTGGAGGGTGAATATAAAAGGCCTACGAATCGGACGTCCTCTGACACGGTATCTCATCGCCCGCAGGCGTCCAGTTCGTGAGGTATATACGTCTGCACGTGAGCCCACGAGCGACGCCGTTCTGCGGGGGTGTGGACTCCAGCAGTGGTGTACTCGGGTACCGCACTCCGTGGGCCGGAGAACAGCCGTCGCTGCGTTGGGCGAGGTTGTGCGGGGTCCGCCCCGTCGGAACCTCCCGTTCGCGGGGACGAGGTGACTCCACAGGAGTAGATGACGGCGGTCGGCGGTCAGTTCGTGTACTCCTCGCGCAGTTCGCCGACGAGCTGGCGGGTCGCCTCCCGGACGCAGTCGTCGCTGGAGCGGGGCGGCTCCCAGCCGAGTGCCGAGAGCTTCTCGATGGAGAGGCGCATCTTCGGCACGTCACCGGTCCAGCCGCGGTCGCCGCCGGTGAACTCGTAGTCGGGGTCGAGCCCCATCTCGTCGGCGACGATGTCCGCGATGGCCGTGACGGAGGTCGTGGTCCGGGTGCCGAGGTTGTAGAGGTTGAAGTCGGCGTCGGCGTGCTCGACGACGTGGCACATCGCGTCGACGCAGTCCTCGACGTGGAGGTAGGACTTCTCCTGGCGGCCGTCGCCGAGGATGGTCAGCGTCTCGGGGTCGTCGAGCAGCTTCTCGATGAAGTCCGGGACGACGTTGCCGCGCTGGTGCGGGCCGACGATGTTGGCGAAGCGGTAGACCCATATCTGCATCCCGTAGGAGTGAGCGTAGGTGGACAGGAGGCCCTCGTCGGCGAGCTTCGAGGAGCCGTAGATGCTGATGGGTTCGAGCGGCGCGTAGTCCTCGGGCGTCGGCATCGGTGCCTCGCCGTAGACGGTCGAGGAGGAGGTGAACGCCAGTCTGTCGACGCCGACCTCGTCCATGCGCTCGAGGACGTTGTAGGTCATCTCGGTGTTCTCCTCGAACAGCTGCCGGTCGTCGTCGTAGTTCGTGTCCGTGTACGCGGCGAAGTGGAACACGATGTCAACGTCCTCGGTGATGAAATCGGCGACGTCGTCGGGGTCGGTCACGTCGCGCCGTCGGAACTCGGCCCCGTCGGGGACCCGTTCGCGGGAGCCCTTCGAGAGGTCGTCGACGGCGACGACCTGGTTGTCGTCACACAGCTCGGCGGCGAGGTGCGAGCCGACCAGCCCGGCCGCGCCCGTGATGACGACGTGCCTGTCGGTGAGGTCCATGTCCTCGCGTGCGCGAGGGGCGGGCAAGTGTGTTCTGATGTTCGCTGACGGACGGACCGTGGGTCCCGGTCAGGAGAGCCGACCGGTTGCCATCGAGACGCCGGGCGCGCGCCGGAAGTCGGTCCGGGAGGTGTCGACGAACCCGGCGGCCCCGAGCCAGTCCGCGACCTCGGCGTAGGGGTACGCGCGGCCGCCGAGGAGGACACGATAGGAGAACCCGATGAACGCGACGAGCGACCGTGCAGTAGCCATCGGGCCCGAGGTGTCGGCGAACTGGTCGACCACGACGACCCGGCCACCGGGAGCGAGCGCGTCCGCGACCGACGCGAGGAGCCGTTCGTTCTCCGCCGGCGTCATGCCGTGGACGACGTTGAACACGAACGCCACGTCGTACGTCTCGGCGTCACCGTTGCCACCCCCGAGGTCGTCGGTGAGCAGGTCGGCACCCCGGACGGACACCCGGTCGTCCAGTTCGGCGTCGGCCGCGTTCTCGCGGGCGACGGCGAGCGCGAGTGGGTCGTCGACGACCGTCGCCTCGACCCCGGGGTGGCGCTCGCAGGCCGCGATCGCGTAGCGACCGTGCCCGCCGCCGACGTCCAGGACTCGCTCGTCGCCGGCGAGGTCGACCGCGTCGAGGATCGGGTCGACGACGACGGTGGCTGCGGCCTCGAACCCGCGCTGGGTGGCCGCCCACAGCTCGGGGTGGTCGTCGAGCCACGCGTAGAGCGACTGCTCGGGAGCGCCGGTCCGGAGGACGGTCTCGGCGTTGTCGTCCCAGAACGGGTAGACCACCCGGTCCCAGAACGTGAACCAGTCGACGAGACTCGCGTCGCCGACGAGCCACCGCTCGGACAGGCCGCTCAGGTGGTACGTCTCGCCGTCCCGGTCCAGGTAGCCGGCCCGGGCGAGGAAGGTACAGAGCATCCCGAGCGTGTCCGGGTCGCAGTCGAGCCGTACGGCGAGGTCCGATGCCGTCCCGGGCCGTTCGGAGAGTGCCTCGAACACGCCGACCTCCGCCGCGAGGACGACGGTCTTGCACGTCCAGCTCCCGAGGAGGTCGTAGATGGTGCCCGGCGCACGGTTCCCGCGCAGGACGTACAGCCGTTCGAGGAGGTTCGGGACGTGTGGCATCTGTGGCTCCGGTTGTCCTGCCACGAGGATAAGTTGCGCTGGCCGGTTCCGGCGTCGCCCGGAGCTCTGGACTGTCGTTTGCATTCGGCGCGTCTGTGGTGGGTGACGGCCCTCTCAGTCCGCCAGCAACTCCCCACTCAGTTCCCAGAGCCGCCGCGCCAGCTCGTCGTCTCGCGCAGTCGACGAGGGTTGGGTCGGCTCGCAGTCGCTGAAGTACGCACCGGACTCGTCGTACTCGCCGGCGGCGAGGAAGACGCTCGTCGCGGCCGCCGACCGCGAGCTGTCGGCGACCCGTTCGAGCACCGGGTCCGGAAGCACGGCGAGCAAGCCCACCGCGGCCCGAATCGGCAGTGACGCGTCCCGCCAGAGTCCGCTGCCCGGCACGAGTCCGGGGTGACAGCAGTTCGCCAGCAGGTCGGGTTCGCGCCGGGCGAGTTCCCGGATGAACAGGGCGTTCGCGAGCTTCGACCGCGCGTACGCCTGCAGCCCATCGTAGTCGTCGACCGAGGTGACCGCCTCGCGGGTAAGGTCGCTCGCGTCGGCCCGCGGGTGGACCGCACTCGACACCGTGACCACGCGCGCGTCGGCCGCGAACGTGCCCGCGCCCGAGAGCGCCCCCGTGAGCGCGAACGGCGCGAGGTGGTTCACCCGGAACGTCAGCTCCACGCCGTCGGCGAGCGTCGGTTCGTCGACGTACGCACCGGCGTTGTTGACGAGCACGTCGAGCCTATCGGTGTGCTCGGCGACGGCATCCGCGAGGTCGACGGGGGCCTCGCGGTTCGCGAAGTCGGCTTTGAAGAACACCGTGTCTGCACCGAGCGCGTCGAGCTCCGTCGCGACTGCCCGCCCGGCCTCACGGTTCCGCCCGTGGACGAATACGCGTGCGCCCAGGCGCGCGAGGGCGAGTGCGGTCTCGCGGCCGACCCCGCTGGTCGCGCCGGTCACGAGGACGGTTCGGCCGGTGAGGTCGGCGTCCGCGACGCCCGCGAGGACTTCCGGTCTACTCATGCCGGCCGTAGGGTCGGTGGCGAGAAAAGCGTGGCCGTGGCGGCGACCGTCGGGCGAGTGCCGGCGTGACGGTCAGAGCTCGTCGTGCTTCACCGGGAACGCGACCTCGACGGTCGTCTTGTACTCGACGATACTGCCATCTTCGACGTTGGCAGTCCACCCCTCCACCTCGACGCCGTTGATCTCCTCGATGGTCTCGCTTGCCTGTGCGACCGCCTCGTGCGCCGCGTCCTCCCAGGACTCCGTCGAGGTGCCGAGCACTTTGATGATCTTGACTGCTGTCATGGCGGTCGACCTACGCCGGGCGGCTTCGTTGTTACAGACGGGTTATCCCCGCCCGGTCGTCCCGGCCCCTGGTAACCCGGTCGTACCGTCGAAAGCGAAACCCCCTAACGAGTGACCGGCGTAGCCGGTGGTATGCAGGGAGAACCCGAAGTGGCCGTCCTCCGCCTGGCCCACCGGCCGGGCCGGGACGACCGGATGACGACCCACGTCGGCCTCACCGCCCGCGCGCTCGGCGCGGACCGCGTCGTCTACCCCGCCAACGCCGACCAGTCCCGCCAGACCGTCGCGGACATCACCGGGCGGTTCGGCGGGCCGTTCGAGGTCGAGCTCACCGACTCGCCCGCCGCGGTCGTCCGGCACTGGGACGGCGTCGTCGTCCACCTCACGATGTACGGCGAGCGCGTCCAGGACGTCGAGGGCGAGATCCGCGAGGCCCGTGCGGACGCCCCGCTGCTGGTCGTCGTCGGCTCCGAGAAGGTACCGTTCGACGTGTACGAACACGCCGACTACAACGTCGCCGTGACGAACCAGCCGCACTCGGAGGTCGCCGGCCTCGCGGTCTTCCTCGACCGGCTGTTCGAGGGCCGGGAGCTCGACCGCGAGTGGACCGACGCCAGCCGCCGTGTCGTCCCGATGGAGACGGGTAAACGCGTCGTCCCCGCGGGCGAGGGCGACGGGCAGCCGACCGACGACCAGTCGGAGTGACGACACACGGTTCGGTGCCCGAACGGGTTCGGGAAAGGACACTGGACCCTTCGGTCCCATCTCCGAACTGCCCATGCCATGGGTGAGCCACCCTGGCTCGACCCCCCTTCTCCCCCCACCAAACACTGACCGAACACGTTCGGGGAATCCCCCTCGGCCGGGCAGGACCAACACCGAGGCATGAGCGCGATTCCGGGCGACATCGACACGGACAGCCAGCCACCGATGGCGGTACCGCTCCGACATTTCGTCGTCGGGTTCGGCTTCCTCGTCGCCGCGGCGGTGCTCCGGGTCGCCATCGCAGTCGACGCGGCCGGGGTCGCCGATGTCGCTCCCGGCCTCGCCTCGCTCGGCCACGTCCACCTGCTGCTCGTCGGCTGGGTCTGCGTCACTATCGCCGGCGCGATGACCCAGTTCGTGCCGGTCTGGTCGGGCGTCGGCCTGCACTCCCGACGCCTCGCCGCGGCCCAGCTCTGGCTGCTCGCCCTCGGCGTCGCCGGGCTGGTCGTCGCGATGCTCACCGGCCGGCTCGCGGTCCTCCCGGTCACGGGCGCGGTGCTCGCGCTCGGCTTCTGGACGCTCGCGTACAACGTCGGCCGGACGCTCCTCGCGGCGCGCCCGCTCGACGTGACCGAGCGCCACTTCCTGCTCGCGCTCGGCTTCTTCGTGCTCGTCACCATCCTCGGGCTCGTGCTCGCGCTCGATTTCACCCGGGCGCTGCTCGGCGTCGGGACGGTCCCTCGGACCCAGGTCGTCGCGGCCCACGCGACCCTCGCCGTCTTCGGAGCGGTGCTCACGACGGTGTTCGGTGCGCTCTACCAGCTCGCGACGATGTTCACCCAGACGGACCTCGACGGGTTCGACGGAGCACTCGTCGGATTCGAGACGGTGGCGTTCCCGTTCGGCGTGCTCGCGCTCGCGAGCGGCCGACTCGTCGCCGACACCTCGCTCGCCCGCATCGGCGGCCTGCTCGTCGTCGTCAGCGTCGCCGCCGTCGGGGTCGTCCTCGTACGCCGACTCCGGGCCGCCCGCGTCCCGCGCACGCCGATGCTCACCCGGTACGGCGTCGCCGCCGTCGGGATGGTCGGCTGGGCCGCTGCGACGACCCCGACCTGGCTCCGGGACCCGCTCGCGTTCGACGCCCGTTTCGGGGCGGGCTTCGAGTCCCTCTCGCTGTTCGTCGTCGGGTTCGTCGTGCTCGGGACGCTGTACCACATCGTCCCCTTCGTCGTCTGGGTCCACCGCTACGCGGACCGGCTGGGCTACGAGCCGGTGCCGATGATCGACGACCTGTACGACGGTCGGGTCGCGACGGCCGACCTCGTCGCGACCGTCGTCGGGGCCGGCTGTCTCGTGGCGGCCGACACGCCGGTGCTGCCCGGTTCGCTCGCACTCGTGGGAGCAGGCCTGTTCCTGGTCGGTGTGCTGCTGTTCAGCGTGAACCTGCTGCAGGTCGTCCGCGTCCACGGCGACGGCGTCGTCACCACCCTGTTCGACGCGACGCCCGGGGAGTGACGTGGGCGAAGATGTTCGGCTGAACCGGGATTGGGTCGGGGCGAGTACACAGACACACATGCCCGACGTCGTCTCCGTCCCCGACCTGACCGACGCACCGCACGCGACCGTCTTCGAGTCCGACCCCAGAGTCGTCCGGCTCGCACTCGACGCCGACCAGCGACTCCCCGCCCACCGGCATCCCGGCGAGACCGTGCTGTTCCACGTCCTCGACGGCCGGGTCAACCTGACCCTCGGCGACGGCGTGCTCGAACTCGACCCCGGCGACCTCGCCCGGTTCGACGGTGACGTGGACATCGCCCCGCACGCACGCGAGGAGAGCACGGTCCTCGTCACGTTCGTCTGACCGCGACCGTCGCTGACGGCTGTCCCACGGTTCTTGTACGATGCCGGGACCAGCACCGGCGTGACCTGAGAGGGACCCGACGGCGGGCAGCGGGTGCGCGCCACGTCGCCGTCGGCGGAGGGAGTGGTGCCTGTTCGCCTCAGAGGGGAACGTCGGACGACCGACCAGCCGAACTGTCTCCGGACGTGTTCGTCCGCGTTCCGCAGCCGCTGGAACCCACGGGACGGCCATCGAACTCCCTGATGGAGCCCGAGCTCGCAGTCTGTCGGTTCTTCGAGCGACTCCCCCTGCGACGCTCGGACTCACTCGGAGAACAGTGCCACGACCGTCGTCGGGTCTATCTCCCCGGCGTCCGTGTGAGCATCCGACTCACGTGCGACCGCGAGCGGGTCGTCGACCAGTCGCCGTCGGAGCCGAGCGGCCAGTGTCGCCACCGCCTGCTGACGCTCCGCTGTCAGCTCACCGCTGGCGGCGAGCTGCGAGCACGCACGCTCGACGGCCTCGCGCTGTGTGCGTCTGGCGCGTCGTTCGGCGCTCGTCGGGAGGTCGTCGTCCATCGTTGGCTGGGTCGAAGTCATGCCCGTCGCGGCTCGGGGAGCGGACCGTCGTACCCGTCGGGCACGTACGGGCAGAGCGGGTCGCTCTCCAGCGGGTCCCCCGTGTGGGCGTACGCCCGGGAGCGGCTGCCGCCGCAGACGTGCCGGAACTCGCACGCCCCGCACTTCCCGCGGAGCGCGTCGGCGTCGCGGAGCCGTCCGAACAGCGGCGCGTCCCGGTAGATGTCGACCAGGCTCTCGTCGCGGACGTCGCCCGCCGACTCGGGCAGGAACCCGGAGGGGTACACCTCGCCGACGTGGCTGACGAACGCGAACCCGTCGCCGGCGGTGATGCCGGTCCGACGACCGATGCCGGCCGGTGGTCCGCGCGCCGTGGTTCCATCGTCGATCCCGTCGCCCTGCCGTCGCTGGAGTCCGACACGTCGGTACTGAGGGGCCTCGGTCGTCTTGACGCCGAAGTCGGACGTCTCGCGAACGTCGTGGAGCCAGCCCATCACGCGGTCGGCCCGTTCGGGTGACATCGGGTCGAGGAGCCGGCCGCGACCCACCGGCACGAGGAAGAACACCGACCAGAGGACGGCCCCGAGGTCGGCGACGAGCTCGCGGATGGCGGGGAGTTCGTCGACGGTGTCGGCACAGACGGTCGTGTTCACCTGGAGCGGGAGCCCCGCCTCGTGGGCCTGGTGGGCCGCGCGGACCGTCGACTCGAAGCTACCGGACTCGCCGCGGAAGGCGTCGTGGGGTGCTGGCGAGCCGCCGTCGATGCTCAGGGCGAGCCGGCGCAGGCCCGCGTCGGCGAGCTCGTCGAGCCGGTCGCGGGTGAGCGAACTGGTCCCGCTCGGGGTCATCGTCATCCGGAGTCCCCGCTCCGTCCCGTAGTCGACGAGTTCGACCGCGTCGTCGCGGGCGAGCGGGTCGCCGCCGGAGAGCACCACGATCTGTCCCTCGGCGAACTCGCGGGCCTCGTCGAGCAGGCGCTTTCCCTCGGCGGTCGTCAGCTCGTCCGGGTGCCGGCGTGGCTGTGCGTCGGCGCGGCAGTGCTCGCAGGCCAGCTCGCAGGCCTGGGTCAGCTCCCAGACCAGCACGAACGGGCGTTCCTCCGTGTGCACCTGCATGGTCAGGTGTCGTCGGGGAGCGTCCAGTCGTCCTCGAGGTGGACCCGGGTGACGTGGCCGCCGCAGCCGCACTGCTCGACGTACTCCCAGCGGGCGGCGTCGCCCACCGCCTCGACGAGCGCGTCGAACAGGTACGCCTCCGGGTGGCCGCAGTCGCCGTGGGTGACGAGGTTCACGTGGAACCCCGGCCGGGTCTCGGAGATGGCCGTCAGTGCATCGTCGACGACCAGCTCCGGGCTGTCGGCGTACTCCGGTTTCTCCAGGTTCACCGACCAGGAGCCGTCGTGTGGTTCCGCGGTGACCGATTCCGTGTCGTCGTGCGAGACGCTCGTCATACCCGACACTCGGGACGGAACGACCGAAACAGGGCTGCCGAACATGTCCGTCACGCTCGGTAGCGAACGTGTTCGGGGACACCACCCAGTGAGTGGCGGCCCTCGGGGCAGGTATGGACGCCGAGGTACTCCGCGAGGCGACGGCTGCACCGACGGACAGACCGTGTGAACTGCTCGACGCGCGCGAACTGCCACCGCCGGAGCCGCTCCAGCGGACCCTCGAGTGGACCGCCGATGCGAACGGTACGGTGCTCGTACAGGTGAACGACCGCGCCCCGAAGCACCTCTACCCCCGGTTGGCGGACCGCGGATTCCAGTACGATACCGCGGAGACGGACGACGGTGTCGTCACCGCAGTCTGGAAGGAGTAACGAGCAGGCGGTGGACGAGTGGTCAGGGGAGCGACGCTACTTCTTCGGCAACGTCGCGACGAACTCGTCGTCGGCGACGCGGTCGACGGTGTAGCCGTCGGCGTCGAAGTCGTCGACCTCGGCCTGGAACTCGTAGAACAGCGGCTTCGGGTCGTGGTCGTTGACGAGGGTCAGCGCCTCGCCGGCGTCGAGTTCGTCGAAGGCATCGTGTATCGTCGGGTGGCGCTGCTGTGGGGGCAGTTCGCGGACGTCGATCTGGTTCTCGGACATCGGGTGGGGGTAGCGCGGGCTGACGCGTGGGCGTTGGCCCGAACACGTTCGCCCGGCTACGAGACGGTGACGCGGACGAGGTAGCTGAAGGTCCCGCCACCGCCGTCGGGGAGCCTGACGCCGACGCCATCGTCGACGACGTACTCCCCCGCCGGCACGTCGGGCGCGAGCTCGAACGTCGCACCCATCGACTCGCCAGCGGGGATCTCCGTGCCGACGCCGATGTCGTTGACGGCGGTCACGGTCCGCCCGTCGGTGTGGACGTGGCTGCTCTCCTCGTAGGCGTCGCGCCAGAGGAGCGAGCGGAACGACTCGTCGTCCTCGGAACGGAGGGAGAGGACGCCGAAGGGAGCCGGTGCGCCGCTCGTCACCGAGACGGTACCGTCGGCGTCGTTCCGCAGCCGGAGCTCGAACGCCGGAACGTCCAGGTCGGTGACGACCGTCGCCGACACCGAGACCGGCAACGGCTCCCGGTTCTCCACGTAGGTCGTGTAGAACCGGCCGTCGAGGTAGAGGTAGTCGTGGGCGTCGAGCCCGTCGAGCAGGCCCGCGGGCGGGTCGTCGAGGGCGAACGTCCCCGAGGTCGTCGCAGCCTCGGAGAGGGTCGAACGGACGTCGGCAGGGGCGTCCCGGGCGTCCCAGACGGGCTCCTCGACGAGGTCGGTCGGTTCGACCGCGGTGGCGGTGACGGTGAAGGGTGGTGCCGCGTCCTCGGTGGACCGGGTCAGGCGGACGACGCCCTCGCCGCGGTACTCCACCGCGTCGTACGCCGTGAGGAACTCGTCGAGCGACGGCCAGACGTACGGCGTCCTGAAGCCGTCCTCGAGGGCGATGCGGACGAGGCCGGAGAAGACGACCCCATCGTGTGTCACCGCCTCCCGGTAGGCCTCCTGCGAGGCGACGCTGTCGACCTCGCTCTCGTCGACGCGCTCGCCGGTGATCTCGGAGACGGGGAGGGTGTGCTCGAGCCGGTAGTACTGCTCGCCGTCGACCACGTGCCGTGTCCGGGCGACGAGGCGCTGGAGCCACAGTGGCGTCTCGTCGGTCTCGTACCCACCGTCGAGGGCCGCCTCGACGACGGTTCGCTCGGGGTCGTCGAGCTCGGAGACCGCCGCGGGTTCGGCCGCCGGGCCTCGCCCCAGGTCGTTCAACCGGAGGACGTACTGCCCCTGGTTCGTCGACTCGACGGCGAGGTCGGTGACCGACGGCGAGCCGTCACCGCCGTCAGTCGTGGCCCTCGTGGTCGTCGGGTCGCCCGTGGATGGGGTATCGGTTCCGGCCGGGTCCTCTGCGGAGAGGGAGTCGGTACAGCCGGCCAGGAGCCCGCCGAGTGCGGCCGTCGGGAGGAGCTTCAGGGCGTCTCGTCGCTGCATGCCAGGAGGTTCGAGACGCCAGCGCAAAAGCCCGGTCCAAGCTCAAACGTCCGTTGCACCGTGTACAATCTAGTTGTATTCGTAAGTTATACACGCCCCCGCGCCGATGACGGACGCATGGCCTTCAGCGACGAACTCCTCGCGGCGGGCGATCACATCTGGAAGGCACAGTACGAGCACCCGTTCGTGACCGAACTCGCGGACGGCACGCTCGACGAGGCCGCGTTCCGGCACTGGGTCGAGCAGGACTACCGCTACCTGCTGGACTACGCGCGGACGTTCGCCATCGCGGGGACGAAGACACGCGACGAGGCGACGATGGCCCACCTCCTCGGCGTCGCCCACACCGTGCTCGACTACGAGATGGACCTCCACCGCGAGTTCGCGGCCCAGTACGACCTCACGCCGGGGGACCTCGAATCCGTCCGGAAGACCCCGACCTGCGTCGCGTACACGAACTACCTCGTCCGGACGGCACACGAGGGCTCCGTCGCCGAGATCGCCGCGGCCATCTACCCCTGCGGGCAGGGCTACCTCGACGTCGCCCGGCACATGGCCGACCGGATGGACGACGAGCACCGGTACACCCCGTTCGTCGAGAAGTACACGAGCGACGAGTTCGTGGAGGCCGTCGGCTGGCTGCGCGAGTTCGTCGACCGCTGTGGCGAGCGCTACCCCGGCGAGCACGACGCCATGCGCGAGGCGTTCCTCACGAGCGCCCGGCTCGAACACTCGTTCTGGGAGATGGCGTACACGCGGGAGGACTGGGCGGTCTGAGGACCAGGGGGTCGGCGGTCAGTACTCCGGGCGCTGGGCGCGGACGAGGTCGGCGAGGTGCTGTTGCTCGTCGGCGAGGAGCTCGGTCAGGTCGTCGGCGGTGATGATCCCTTCGAGGGACTCCCCTTCACAGACCGGGAGGCGACGGACCCCGTTTTCGGCCATCGTGGTGGCCGCCTCGTAGAACCCGTCCCCGCGCTGGACCGTACAGAGGTCCTCGGTCATCACGTCCCTCGCGGTCAGGTCGGTCGGGTCACGCGCCGCTGCGAGGACCCGGACGGTCAGGTCGCGGTCGGTGACGATGCCGGCGGGCACATCGTCGCGCGTGACGACGACGCTCCCGACCGATTCTTCGTCCATGGTCGCAGCGAGGCTTTCGATCGATGTGTCTGGCGGTGCGGTCACGACGTCGCTTCTGGCTAGGTCTTCGATTGGCATTGGTGCTCCCCTCCAGTCCGAACTACGCGGAGTACCACATAAACAATTGTTATGGTTCTCGGTTCGGAGGAACGTCGCCGGGGCGCTCGGTCGACGGCGGACCGTCAGACCGCCTCGATGGTGACGTGCCACTCGTCGGGCGCGACCTGTTCGGTCCCGTAATCGAAGCCGCGCCGTTCGAGGACGTCGTACAGCGGGACCGGCTCGAAGGCGTTCACGAGCAGCAGTCGCTCGCTGTCAGACAGTTCGGCGAGCGCGTCGTCGATGTGGCCGAACGGCTCGCCGTCTACGTCCCGTACGTCGAGCACCCGCGTGGGCTCGTCGGTGTGCATACCGGCAGTTGGGATGCGTGACGGGTGGGCATTCTCCCGAAGGTGTTCGGCACGGTCCGAACATGTTCGGGAACACTGATTGGGGTGCGGTCCCACTACGGTGAGACAGGAACAATGCCACGCGCAGAACTCACCCTCACCGTACCCGAGGGGGTCTGGATCGGCGACATCTCGCGGGAACACCCCGAGGCGCGCCTCCGGATCCTCGCCGCGCTCACCGACGACGACGCCGGCGTCGGACTGGCGGAGGTCATCGCGGCGGACCTCCCACCGGTCATCACGGCCATCGACGCGGACGACACGGTCACCGAACTCGAGGTCCTGCAGGCCGACGACGGCAAGGCGCTGGTCCAGTTCGAGACCACGACACCGTTCCTCCTGCTCCCGGTGCAGGGCTCCGGTGTGCCGCTCGAGATGCCGTTCACGCTGGAGAACGGGAAGGCGGAGTGGGAGATCACCGCACCCCAGCACCGACTCTCGGCGCTCGCCGAACAGCTCGACACGTTCGGCATCCCCTACACCGTCGAACAGGTGAGCCAGCGCGTCGAACCCGAGCGACTGCTCACCGACAGCCAGCTCCGCCTGCTGCTGGCGGCCGTCGACCACGGCTACTACGACACACCCCGTGACTGCTCGCTCACCGAGCTCGCAGACGAGCTGGGGATGGCGAAGTCGACGGCCTCCGAGACGCTGCACCGCGCGGAGGAGGCCGTCGTGAAACGGTTCGTCGAGAACGTCGACGAGGACGTGCTGGTCGAGCACTGACCGACCATGAGCAGTGACAGCCTCGCCGTCGATAGCGACAGCCACGGACAGCCCGACCCTCGCGCGGTCGTCGGCGCGCTCGCCGACGACGACTGCCGGGCCATCGTCGAGTTCCTCGACGAACCCGCGACCGCAGGCGAGGTCGCCGAGGAGGCCGATGTCCCGCTCTCGACGACCTACCGGAAGCTCGACCGGCTGGTCGACGCCGGGCTGGTGACCGAGCGCACGGACGCGCTCCGGCGCGGCCAGCCGACGACGCGGTACCGACGGGCGTTCGAGTCGGTCCGGGTCGAGACGGACGAGGGCGGCTCGCTCGCGGCTGTCGTGGAGGAGCGGGCCGAGACTGCGGACGAGCGCCTCGAGGACCTCTGGACCGAACTCCGGATGGAGACCGGCGGCGGGACGTAACGCGAGAAGCGAAGGCCAGGGCTCCTATTCGACGACGACTGCGCCCCTCATCCCCTGTTGCTCGTGGGGCGTGCAGACGTACTTCGTCGTGCCTGTGGCGTCGAACGTGTGGTCGAACGTGTGGCCCTCGCTCCCGACGAGGTCGCTCTCGAAGCTCCCGTCCTCCGCGACGACGTTGTGGCTCCCGCCGCTGCCGGTCCACTCCCAGACGACGGTGGTGCCGGCGTCGACGCGGATGGCCGGCGGGTCGAACGCGAACGCGCCGCCGTTGCCCTGGGCACCGACGGTCACCGTCACCTCGGACTCGCCGGTGTGGTCGGCGACGCCGTCGAAGTTGCCGACGTTGTCGAACCAGCCGTCGAACTCGGTGTCGCCGCCGTCGTCGCCGTTCTCGTCGTCGTTGTCGCCACCCCCGCCGCCGAGACAGCCAGCGATGCCGGTGAGGGCGGTCGCGGTCGCTGCGGTCTTCACGAACGTCCGTCGGTCGAGTCTCGTATCGCGAGCCATTACAGGCGGGACTTACCCACTCGTCGGGAAAGGCGTCGCTCAGATTCCAGCCGGCCGAGAAGGCGTCCGAACACGTTCGCCGGGCGAAGGCCGCCTGCTCGTCGCTCACGAACTGGTTCATCTCCCGGTCCTTCCGCTGGCGAACCTGTTCGACCGGTCTCCTGTGGCCGGGGACCGGGGGTACCGTCACAAGTGGCCGACGGTACCAGCTCCGCCTGTATGCGAGTGAGACGAGGCACCCTCGCGAAACTGCTCGCCGTCGTGTTCAGCCTCGTCGAGATGGGGCCGGGGGCGCGCGCTACTCGTACCAGCACACCCCGCCCATCCCGACGGAGGTCGCCGGACCCGACGGCGACGTGGCCGTGACGGACGCACAGGTGCGTGAGGGCGAGACGGTGATGTAGCAGAACGGACTGATGAACCACGGCACCATCCTCGACGACGGCGAGGACTCCACCGCCGACGTGCTGGAGCTGAAGACGCGGTTCATGCGCGAGTACTACGCCGAGGAACGCTACGGCGGGGCCTCCGACGCGCTCCTGGCCGAGGAGCAGGCGGCGGAGTTGTCCGCCCGCCAGCGGCTGCGCTGGGCGTTCTGGCTGTGGAACGTCGGGCTGGCGGTGATGGTGTTCGTCTCCGTCCTGCCCGTCGGCTTCCTGCAGCTCGACGCCGCGTTCACCGAGAGCAACGCCTACGCGCGCAGTCTGGAGTTCTACAACAGCGAGACCAGCCAGCTGCTGTTCTGGGCGTGCCTCCCCGGTGACACGCTCATCATCCTCGGGACCGGGGTCTTCGCCTACGACGTGCGGCTGAAGCGGTTCTCGCTGCGGGACGTCTCCAGCAGCGAGGACCGACCCTCCTCCATTCCCGAACCGGGTGCTCGACGAGGACGACGACTGACCCCATCGCCCCGTTTAAGTACCTCGTCCGAACACCTTCGCGGTGGTTTCACCCGGGTGAGAACCGCCTACTCGGTTGATGTGGGGTCCGTGACAAGCAACGCACGTGGGGTGACCACCAATGTTTGACACCACGCGGCGGCGCGTCGTACAGGCCCTCGGTCTCGGTGGCGCAGCGAGTCTCGCCGGCTGCACCATCGGCGGACAGGAGGCACAGGGCACCCAGTCGACCACGGTAGCGTCCACCCGGAGCCAGGACGGCCCGGCCGAGACGACGGTCGACCGCATCGCGGCCGATCCACGCGACCTGCCGGATCCGGTCGACTGGAGCGAGCCGCGACGCCACGAGGTCGAACTCGAAGTCACCGAGGAGACCGCCGAGATCGAACCCGGCGTCACGTTCGACTACATGACCTTCGACGGGCGCGTGCCCGGGCCGATGCTCCGGGTGCGCCGGGGCGACACGGTCAACCTGACGCTCTCCAGCCCCGACAGCAACTCGATGCCGCACAACATCGACCTGCACGCGGTGTACGGGCCGGGCGGCGGGGCCGAGGCGACGAGCATCAACCCCGGCGAGAGCGCGACCATCGAGTTCCGGGCGATGTACCCCGGCGTCCACATCTACCACTGTGCGGTGCCGAACCTCGACCAGCACATCAGCGCCGGCATGTTCGGGGCCATCCTGGTCGAACCCGAGGACGGCCTGCCCGAGGTCGACCACGAGTTCTACTTCGGCCAGCACGAGATCTACACCGACAAGGCCGCCGGCGAGGAGGGTCACCACGGCTTCGACTTCGAGGCGATGAAGAAGGAGGAGCCGAGCTACGTCGTCTACAACGGCGAGGCGTACGCCTTCACCGAGAACGGCTACGGGCCCGTCGAGGTGGACAAGGGCGACCGCGTCCGCATATTCATGTCCAACGGCGGCCCGAACCTCACCAGCTCCTGGCACGCCATCGGCAACGTCTGGACCGACTTCTACCGGGACGGCGCGCTCGCGAACGAGCCCGAGAACTACGTCGAGACCGCGCCGGTCGCGCCGGGCACGGTGGCCTGCGCGGAGATCGACACGCCCGTCCCCGAGCCGATCAAGCTGGTCGACCACGCCCTCACCCGGGTCGCCCGGAAGGGCATGATGGGCGTCATCCAGGTGAACGGCTCGCCCGAACCCGACATCTTCGACCCGGACCCCTGACCGGTGACCGTCGCGACGGCACCCGCGACCGCAGCCCGGCGGGCGACAGCGGTCTGTCGTCCCGACGCCCGCACGGGGGCGGAGCGGTACTTTTAAACGCGTGAGACCCCCGAATTACGGTAATGGCTTTTGAGGAGCTCCTGGAAGACCCTGTCATCCAAAAGTACCTCCACGAGCTGGTCGGTCCGAAGGGCATGCCGGTCGCGGCCGCCCCGCCGGACGGCGAGGTCACCGACGAGGAACTCGCAGAGGAACTGGACCTGGAGCTCAACGACGTGCGCCGGGCCCTGTTCATCCTCTACGAGAACGACCTCGCCTCGTACCGACGGCTCCGCGACGAGGACTCCGGCTGGCTCACCTACCTGTGGACGTTCCAGTACCAGAACATCCCGGAGAACCTGGAGGAGGAGATGTACCGACTGCTCGATACGCTCGCGGACCGCAACGAGTACGAGCGCAACCACGAGTTCTACCTGTGTGAGGTCTGCTCCATCCGCTTCGAGTTCGGCGAGGCGATGGACTTCGGCTTCGAGTGCCCCGAGTGTGGCTCGCCGGTGGAGTCGATGGACAACGAGATGCTGGTCACGGCGATGGAGGAGCGCATCGCGGACCTCCGTGACGAACTGAACGTGGACGCGAGCGCATAATGGTCGTCCTCGCAACCAAGGTGTACGTCGAGGGCGACGCGCGGAACCGGTCGCTGGACGCGCTGCGCGCGCTGGTCGACAACGAGGTCGGCGAGCTCGACGTCGAGTACGACATCGGCGTGCGACACGACGACTTCCCGACCGTGACAATCGAGGGGCCGGACGCCGTCGCGGCCCGGAACGTCCTCGCCGAGGAGTACGGCGAGATACTGCCCCAGCTCGAAGCCGGCGAGACGTACGTCGGCACCCTCCAGCGGTGGGACGACGAGGGCTTCGTCCTCGACGCCGGCCAGCACGTCCGCATCCCGGCGGACGAGCTCGGCCTCGGCCCCGGCAGTCCGGAACAGATCCGCGACCGCTTCGGCATCGTCCAGCACCTCCCGATGCGGTTCGTCTACGGCGGCGACGACGAGCCCTCCCGGCTGGCCGACGAGGAGCGCGACCGGCTGTACGAGTGGACCCGCGGCACGGGCCGGCTGAACGTCAACAGCGCGACCCGCGGCGAGGTCCGCGCGACCATCAACCGCGCCGGTCACGCTCAGGACATCGTCACCGTCGAACGCCTCGGCCTGCTCGAGCACTCCGTGGTCTGCCGCGAGGGCACCGACCCGCCGGGCCTGCTCGCCAGCGTCGGGGAGTACCTCCCGGCCGAGCTGAAGTGCGTCGTCCCATAGTATGAACCGTCGACTGCTGCTCGGAGCCGGGCTGGCCCTGCTGCTCGTCGCCAGCGCCGGCTGTCTCGGGTTCTTCGACGACGGCATCTCCGACGCACGGCTGGACCGCAACGCCACCTACGAATGGGAGGAGGTCCCGAACTGGGACACCACGAACGGCACACCCGAGCCCGTCGAGACCGACGAGACGACCGACGTGTACGTCAACGTCACCGGCGGTGCGTACCACGCGGTCTACCACATCGACAACCGCACCGACGAGGAGTTCGAGGTGTGGACCCGCGGCATCAGCAACGACAACCCCGTCGACATCTCGGCGCTGCGGTTCCGCTACGCGAACGGGACCACGGTGAACGGCTCCGAGCTCCGGGTGTACAAGACCAACTACCGGACCCACGTCGTCCTCCCGACCGAGGAGGAGGGCGACACGGTCAACGGGACGCTCGCGTTCTCCGGTCCCGCCGAGCCCAAGCACTTCCGGATGTGGAACTACATGGAGGGTACCTACGAGGTCGTCCTGCCGGCCGGCTTCCGCACGTCCTTCTTCCTGTTCGGGCAGGTCGTCCCCTCGGCGGACAACAGCTACGTCGACGACGACAACCGGCTCCACCTCGAGTGGACGGACGAGGAGAGCCCCGTCTCCGGCCGGATGACGATCAAGTACTACCTCCAGCGCGACTACTACATCTTCACCGGCACCGCAACCATCCTCGGGCTGGCGGCGGTGTTCGGGCTGGGCTACTACTGGTACCAGATCCGGGAGCTCACCGAGCTGCGCGAGGAGATGGGCTTCGACAGCGGTGACGACTCCGGATGACTCCCCGCTAGCGCGCGTTTTTTGTCCACGCCGACCCTTGCCCGAGGTATGCGCGTAGCCGTCGTGACCGTCGGCGACGAACTCCTGAGTGGCGACACGGCGAACACCAACGCGACGTGGCTCTGTCGCCGGCTCACCGAGCGCGGCGTCGACGTCGAGCGCGTCCTCACGGTGCCGGACGACGTGGGCGACATCGCCCAGGTGGTCAACGAGTCGCTGGCGGCGTACGACGCGGTCGTCGTGACGGGCGGGCTCGGACCGACGCACGACGACCTGACGATGGAGGGTGTGGCGGCGGCGGTCGGCCGGGAGGTCGAGTCCAGCGCGGAGGCCGAGGCGTGGCTCACCGAGCAGGGAGGCTACGCGGCGAGCGACCTCGCACCCGGCACTACGCACCTCCCGGCTGGAGCGCGGGTGCTGCACAACGAGGCCGGCGTCGCGCCGGGCTGTGTCGTCGAGTCCGTCTACGTCCTGCCGGGCGTTCCCGAGGAGATGGAGGCGATGTTCGAGCAGGTCGCCCCGGAGTTCAGCGGGACGATACGCCACGTCGAGGTCGTCGACGCCGACGAACCCGAATCGGCGCTCGTCGAGCGGGTCGCCGAGCTGCGCGAGCGCTTCGACGTACGGGTCGGCAGCTACCCGGGCGAGACGGTGTCGGTGAAGCTCTCCGGGGTCGACGAGGACGAGGTACGGGCGGCGGCGACCTGGCTGCGCGAGCGGGTCGACGAACCCGGAACGTAGGCCCGGTCAGGCAACCCGGTCGTCGGGTAGCCCGGAGCCGAACTCGCGCTGCATCGAGAGCGCGTGGGCGAAGTCGGCCTCGGAGAGCACGCCGATGACGGAGCCGTCCCGCGTCACCAGCGCGTTCTTCGCTCGCGTGCTGTTCAACGCCGCCAGCGTCTCGAAGGCGTCACCGCTGGCCTCGAACTGGGGTACCTCCTTTGCGACACTGCCGACCGTGGTGGTCTCCCTGTCGTCCGGATCGACGGAGCGCATGTCGGCGAGCGTGACGATACCGACGACGGTCCCGGCCTCGTCGGTCACCGGGTAGGTCGTCCGTCGCTCGCGAAACATCCGGTCGGTGAACGCGGCGACGGTCTCGTCGGCGGGGACCGTCGGCACGTCCCGGCTCATGACGTCCCCGACGGTGATGCCCTCCAGCAGCTCGTCGAGCAGCACGGTCCGGGACTCGGAGGTCGCCGCGCCGTAGATGAACAGCGCGAGCAGCAGCAGGATGGGGTCGAAGTTGATGGCGCCGACGACCGCGAAGAGCATCGCGAACACGATCCCGATCCGAGCCGCGATGCGCGTCGCGCTCCCGTACGGCCGGTTGCGTGCGAGCAGCGCCCGGAGGATGCGGCCGCCGTCCATCGGGAAGGCGGGCAGCATGTTGAACACCGCGAGGATGACGTTCGCGACCGCCAGCCACCCGAAGACGAACTGGACGACCGGCAGCGACGACGGCGTCACGAGCAACAGCCCGGCGGCGACGGCGGCGGTGACCACGCTCGTTATCGGCCCGGCGATGGCGATCCAGAACTCCTTGTTCCACTCGCGGGGGATCTCCGAGAGCGCGGCCAGTCCGCCCAGAATCCAGAGCGTGATGGACTCGATGCCGAGCCCGTACCGGAGCGCGACCCAGGCGTGGCCGAGCTCGTGCAGCGTCACGCTGACGAACAGCCCGACCGCGGCTGCGGTGCCGACGACCCACGGCGTCGAGCCGGTACTGAGTGCCTCGGTGTCGACCGCGACGCCGAACGCACTCTCTATCCAGCCCGCGTAGAGGCCGATCTGTGTGCCGCTGCCGAGCAGCCAGGCGAGTATCGGCAGGAACACCACGAGCGAGATGTTGATGCGGATTGGGATGCCCCAGACTCTGAGGACGGTGAGATTTCGCATACCCCCCTCTAGGGGCCTTGGTGGGTTAAAACGGGCGCACGGATAGCGGTCTACCGGTAGATGTGGAGCAGCCAGCCGACGGTCAGTGCCAGGCTCGCGACGAGGACGACCCACCCGGTGCCCGGGAACGGCAGCGCGCTCTGCAGGACGAAGTTCATCATGGCTCGCGCTTGCGTCCCCGATAGCTTAAACGTTCACATGTCGGGCAATGCGGGGACCGGGCTTTCGGGTGCTGCAACGTCGGGGTGGCGTCGTGCAGGGCGATTCGGGTACCGGAAACGCGTCCTTTTTCCACCGGACCGACCAAGGGACGGCAAATGCGAATCGGGGTCGTCGTCAATCCCATCGCCGGGATGGGCGGACGCGTCGGACTGAAAGGGACCGACGGGAAGGTCGCCGAGGCACGCGAGCGCGGCGCGGAGCAGCGCGCACCCGAGCGTGCGGTCGAGGCACTGACGACGCTCCGCGGGGCCGCGGGCGAGCCCGTCGAGCTGTTCACGGCCGGCGGTGCGATGGGCGAGCAGGAGGCCCGCGAGGCCGGGTTCGAGCCGACCGTCGTCACCGAGACCGGCGACGAGACCGATGCTGGGGACACGCGCGCGGCGGTCGAAGCCTTCCTCGACGCCGACGTCGACCTCGTGCTGTTCGTCGGCGGCGATGGGACCGCTGTCGACGTGGCGAAGACGCTCCAGGCGGCCGGCGTGGACACGCCGATGCTCGGCGTGCCCGCCGGCGTCAAGATATACTCCTCTGTGTTCGGCGTGACGCCCAGGGACGCGGGGCGCGTCGCGGCGACGTTCGACCGCGTCGCGGACCGGGAGGTGAACGACATCGACGAGGACGCCTACCGCGGCGGCGAGGTACGGACGACGCTCCACGCGGTCGTCCCGGTGCCGGTCGCGGAGGCGGTGCAGTCCTCGAAGCAGGTCGGTGGCGGCACCGTCGACTCGCTGGCGGAGGGGTTCGCCGAGGAGGTCGACCCCGACGTGACGTACATCCTCGCACCGGGGAGCACCGTCGGTGCCATCAAGCGCGAGCTCGGCTTCGAGCCGTCGCCGCTGGGTGTGGACGTCTGGCGCGACGGCGAGGTGCTGGCGTACGACGCGACCGAGGACGAGATACTGGACGTGCTCGGCGAGCGGAACGTCATCGTCGTCTCGCCCATCGGCGGGCAGGGGTTCATCTTCGGCCGGGGCAACCATCAGATCTCGCCGGCGGTCATCGAACGCAGCGAGGTCGAGGTCGTCGCTTCCCGGGACAAGCTCGACGACGTTGGCGTCCTCAGGGTCGACACCGACGACGAGGCCGTCAACGAGTCGCTGCGGGGCTGGCAGCAGGTCCGGGTCGGCCGATACGAGCGACGGCTGCTCAAGGTCGCCTGAGTCGTCGGCCCCCAGAGGCGGCTAATCCTGCCACACCCGGAGTTTCGTAAGGGGTGGTATTATCAGGTACTACGGGATATAATCCCGAGGGAGTCAAATATAAGGTCTCCCCATGGCTACGGGAGGGCATGGAAACGCGAAAGGTCCAGCGGCTCGGACCGTCCACGCTGGCGATGACGCTGCCGGCAGAGTGGGCGAAGGAGCAGGACGTCGAGAAGGGCGACGAGGTGTCGCTGCGGATGGGTGGCAAGGGAACGCTGACGGTGATGCCGGAGTCGGCGAGCACCGAGGAGTCCGAGGCCATCATCCACGCGGACAACCTCGACGCGGACGCCGTCGAGCGCGCCATCGTCGCGCAGTACGTGCTCGGGCGGCGGGTCATCCGCGTCGTCCACGAGGGCGGCACGCTCCCCTCGGAGCACATCAACGCGGTCTACCAGGCCGAGACGCAGCTGATGGGTCTCGGCGTCATCGAGGAGACGCCCGAGAGCATCGCCATCCGCTGCTCCGTCGACCCCGAGGACTTCACGCTCGACAACCTGCTCGAGCGCCTCGAGTCCACGGGCTCGACGATGCGCGGCGAGGCCATCAAGGCGCTCGCCCACGGCAACCCCGACATGGCCCAGCGCGCGCTCAACCGCGAGCGCCAGGCGAACAAGATCTTCGTGCTGATGCTGCGGCTCATCTTCACGGCCTACCAGAACCCGAACCTCGCCCGCGCGGTCGGGCTGGACGAGGGCTTCCCGCTCATCGGCTACCGCTCCATCGCGAAGAACCTGGAGCTGACCGCGGACAACGCCGAGGACATCGCCGAGATCGTCATGGAGACGGAGAATCACACCCTCAACGTCGACCAGCCCGTGATGCGCCGCATCCGCGAGTTCACGGAGAAGGTCGACGAGATCACCGCACTCGCGGTCGAGGCGGCCGTCGAGCGCGACTACGACAAGACCATCGAGGTGCGCCGGCTGTTCCACGAGATCAGCGACCGCGAGCGCGAGATCCTCGACGACCTCCCCGAGATGGACAACAAGGACCTCCTGCAGGTACGGGAGGTGCTCGTCAGCCTCCAGCAGACCGCCCAGTACGCCATGCGGAACGCCGAGATCGCGGTCAACCTCGCGCTCAACGAGGAGTCCGAGCACGTCGAGATCAACTGAGCGCGCAGTACTCTCGTTCTCCGTCCGGAGCTACCGCTCGTCGAGGCTGTTGGAACCCGGACGGCGTCGGCCTCAGTCGGCCGTCGCCTCCGGCATCGGCTCCTCCTCGTTCGCGTCCGCGGACTCGGAGTCGGTCTTCGCGACCGTCAGCGGACTCCGGCTCGTGATCTCGCAGTCGAAGGCCGGATGCTCCGCGAAGTGTCGCACCAGCATGTGCCGGCGCGAGCCCGTGATACCGGTCCGACCGACCGCGTCGGCCCCGAACTCGTCGGGCAGGCGGTCGTACAGCCGGCGGACGGTCTCGAAGCTCTCGAACACCTTCGCGTTGCCCGCGGAGTCGGCCCCACGACGGGTCACCTCGTAGGAGCCGTCCTCGCGGTGGACGCCCGTGGTGCGGAAGAACTCGCGGCGTTCGACCAGCGCGTCGCCGATCTGGTCCTGCAGCGCCATGGCTTCTCGGCGCGTGAGCGTGCGGTTCGATTCACCGATAGAAACGACGATGGACTCTGGAGTGGATTCGACGGTGATCTCGTTACCGTCGGAGAACTCGACCAGGAGACTGGGTACTCCGGTTCATGTACGCTACTGTGAGCGTGCCGGGATAATAAGCGTGTTGCCGGCGTCAGCACTCGCCGCACCCGTTCACGCGAGTCTTGCCGCATCTGTCGGTGCCGCACCAGCCGTGCGGGCACCGAGGATGCCGCCGCCGTCGGTGGTCGTCCCGCCACCGCTCGTCGTGCCGTCGTCACCGGAGCCGTCGTCGGTCGTGGTCCCGCCGTCCGTCGCGGTGTCGTCACCACTCCCGGTGGTCCCGTCGTCGGTCTCGGACCCATCCGTCCCATTCTCACCGCCCGCGTCGGTCGCGTTCTTCGTGCCGAAGATGTCCGTCTCGATGGTCTCGGTGTAGGTGAACCGGTCCATCGGGATCTGGATGCTCGTCCCGCCGATCCGGGTGGTCACGCTGAAGTCGATGCGGAGGTCGGTGACCTGATCCCGCTGGAGGTGGCTCACCCACCACTCGTCGAGGTTCGTGTTGTCGATGGTCGTCACGGTCCTGACCTGGGTCACCTCGCCGGGTTCGAGGATGTACTCGCGGTCGTTCGTCCCCTCGCCGACGGTGATGTCGTTCATGTTCACCGCGTACTCGATCTGGGAGATGGGGATCGCGTAGGACTTCGGGTTGTAGACGTAGAAGTCGAGCACGATGGGCGTCGACTCGTTGGTCACGTCGCCCCACTGGCCGGCGGTCCGGTTGACGTACAGCACCGGGTCGGACACCAGCGGCCGGTCCGCGTTCACCTCGCGCGTCTCGGTGGAGTTGAACGACGAGAGCAGGTCGGTCCGGATGGTCCGCTCCTGTGGCACCGCGAACGAGCGACCGACGAGCCCCGAGCGGACCGTCGCGTCGATGCGCACCTGGGTCTGCTCACCACGACGGATGTGGCTGGCCCACCAGCGCGGTATCTCCTCGTTCTGGAGGTAGCTCCGGGTCGTCACCGTCGACTGCCCCGGCTGGACGTCGATGTCGTCCCGCCCGCCGGTCGCCATCGTGATGTCGTTCATGTTCACCTCGTAGTTCGCGGAGACGTCGAGGAAGCCCGTCCCGACCGGGTTCGGGTTCTGTACCCCGAGCTCGGTCTCGATGACCGTCGTCGACTCGTTCGTCTCGCCGAAACGGTTCTCGACGCCCGTCACCGACGGGACACCGAGGAGGCCAAGCAGGTACGCCGCGACGACCATCCCCACGAGGCCGACCACGACGACGGCACCGACCCGGAGTTTGCTCCCGAACAGGAGGCGCTTCACCGTCGCGGGCCCACCACCACTGCCCGTCTTCGCACTTGCCGACCCGTCACCGCCGTCCGTTCCCTCTGTCATTCCGCTTGACCGAAGTGCCCCACCGGTAAAAGCTCTTGAGCCAACGTCCGTAGGATGGTGGGTCGCACCGTCGACAGCAGGGATTAAGACCCTCCCCTCGATAGTCACGCCCATGAGTCAACACACGTCCGGGTCGAGCGACAAGGCGATCGGCTTCTCCACCGCCTTCGGCATCGCCGCCGTCCTGAGCGCCGTCGCGATGGCCGTCTTCGGCATCCAGTATCTCGGTGGGACGTCCAGCGCACAGGTGGCCGGCAGCGCGGCGTTCGCGGGCGCGATGGTCTTCGCGATGCTCTCGGTCTTCGCGCTGCAGTGGTGGGACCGCTGACACGGTGGAGCAAAAATCGTTATTAGCGTGAGGCCCCTACCTCCAGTTAGACGATGAGCGATTACTCCGACGAGGAGCAGCGGATACTCGCCTACCTGCGAGACAGCGTCTCGAAGGGGCAACAGTACTTCCGTGCGAAGAACATCGCCGACGCCATCGACCTCTCCTCGAAGCAGGTCGGCTCGCGGCTCCCACACCTCTCGGAGAAGTCCGAGGACGTGGACATCGAGAAATGGGGTCGCTCCCGGTCGACGACCTGGAAGGTAACGGTCAGTTAACCCGATTCCGCTGCGTTTTTGGCCACGAGGGAACCAGATATCGTATGACAGTCCGGGTCGAGCGCACGTTCGAGTTCCCGGTTACCCCCGAGCGGGTCTGGGCGTTCATCGCGGACCCGGAGCTCCGCGCTCGCCCCATCAGCGTGGTGGACCGCTTCGAGCTCCGCAACGAGGACGGCACCGAGGCGACGTGGCACGTCGAACTGCCGATCCCGCTCATCCGGCGTACCGTCGCCATCCGGACCCGCGACGTCGACCGTCGCGAGCCCGAGTTCGTCCGGTTCGAGGGCCGTTCGAAGGTGATGCGGGTCACCGGTGAACACGAGATCCGGGAGACGGAGGAGGGCTGTACCCTCACGAACCGGTTCATCGTGGACGGCAAGCTCCCCGGCGTGGAACGGTTCTTCGAACGGAATCTGGACGGCGAACTGGACAACCTCGAAGCCGCACTGCGCGAGTATCTGGAGCTGCCGGCATGAAGCTCGCACTCGCCCAGCTCGAGGTCGAGCCCGCCGCCGTCGACGCCAACGTCGACCGCGCGGCCGCGGCCGTCGAGTCCGCCGCCGACCGTGGTGCGGACCTCGTCGCGCTGCCGGAGCTGTTCAACGTCGGCTACTTCTCGTTCGACGTCTACCAGCGCGCCGCCGAGGGACTCGACGGGGAGACGCTCACCCGGCTCGCCGACGTCGCCGCCGACAACGACGTCGCGCTGCTCGCCGGCACCGTCGTCGAGGACCTCGCGGAGACCGCCGCCTCCAGCGCGGTCCCGACGCCCGCCGAGGACGGGCTGGCGAACACCGCGGTGCTGTTCGACGCCGACGGCGAGCGCCAGCTCGTCTACCGCAAGCACCACCTGTTCGGCTACGGCTCCGCCGAAACCGAGCTGCTGGTGCCCGGCGAGCGCATCCCGACCACGGAGCTCGGCGGTTTCACCGTGGCCGTCACGACCTGCTACGACCTGCGGTTCCCCGAACTCTACCGCGAGCTCAAAGACCGGGGCGCGACCCTGACCCTCGTGCCGAGCGCGTGGCCCTACCCCCGCGTCGAGCACTGGCAGACACTCCCCCGTTCCCGGGCCATCGAGAACCTCTCCTACGTCGCCACCATCAACGGCAGCGGCGCGTTCGACGACGCCACCCTGCTCGGCCGTTCGACCGTCTACGACCCGTGGGGCACGCCCGTCGCGACGACGGACGACCGCCCCGACCTCGTCGTGACAGCGGTGGACCCGGGCGAGGTCGACCGCGTCCGCGAGGAGTTCCCCGCCCTCGACGACGCTCGTCTCTGAGCGCTGTCAAAGTCGCGGAGTTTATACGTTCGCGCTCCAAAGCAGTGGTTGCCGGAGAGACGCTTTTCACGTCGATTCCGGCAAACGCCCGTCGCACCTACGCCCGCGCCCACTTCCGTTCCGCGGGGCTACCTAGGAGCCTATCGCGGAACGGAACTCTCGCCTCTACCTTGCCCGAAGCGGCGGCGGCGTCGCTTCGAACCCGCCACTCTCGTGGCCCGCACTCCTGTCCCTCGCGGGCCGTCGTTCGCGGCGACCGACAGCCATCCGTTGCCGTGAGGAGCCATCGCTGTTTCCGTGTCCCGTCAGCCGAGGCATTCCCACCAGCTATCGACGATGCGCACTGGTCAATTCTCATACATTTGCTCCGCGAGGGCGCCCGACAGCGCCGAGGACTGCCGCAGAACGTAACTGACTCCCCGACTGTTCAGGTTCACGAAGTACGTCGGGTCCCGATTTATACCCCCTCGGGGGAGACGCTCCCCATGGTTCGACACGAATCACCGAAATCTTCGGGTGGCCGACTGCCCGACAGGTCGGGCGACGAACCCGGCGGAGCACGTGACGGCGTGGTGAACAGGCGGACACTCCTTCAGACGATGTCGCTCGTCGGGGGCGTCGGTCTCGCGGGGTGTGCGACGATAGAGGCCTTCGTCGGGGGAGATGACGGGTCGGACGAGTCGGACGAGCAGACCACGACGTTCGGGTACGGCGGCACCCCGACGCCGACCGCCACGTCGGTGGCGACCACGGTCGCCACGACCGCGGCCGGCTCGAGCACGACGACGGCCACTCCGACGCGGACCGCGACCGAGACGTCCACGCCGACGGCGACGCGGACCGCGACCGAGACGTCCACGCCGACGACGACCAGAACGACGACGACCACTCCCGAGGACGATTACGGCGAGCAGGGCTACGGGCAGTACGGCTACGGGGGGACCCGCTGATACGATGACCGACAATCACTCCTACAACACGCCCACGAGAGGGGCGACCGACTGGCACGTCCCGCTGAACGACAACTTCGAGCGACTCGACGCCGACGTCGAGGTGAGAGACCGCGAGTCGAACCGCGACGACTACGCCGCGAAGGCCGGCGCGAAGTTCTTCGCGACGGACACCGGTGCGACGTTCATCGGTGACGGCTCGAACTGGAACCGGCTCGCGACGACCGGCGAGGCTCCGACCTACCAGAACGTGAGCGTCACGGACCCGCCCGCCGCGAACACGGACGTCGCGCGCAAGGCCGAACTCGACGGGAAGGCGGACACGGCACACACCCACTCCGGGGACGACATCTCGCCGGAGACCGTGACCGCGGACCGAATCGAGGCGACCACGGTGGTCGCGTCCGACGCCGGCACGACGGTCTGGGGGGCCTACCAGCATCCGGTCCCGTCGGGAACCACGACGACCGTCGAGTTCGAGAGCGTCGAGACCGACCAGCGTAGCCAGTGGGACGACGCGAACCACCGCATCGAGGTCACCGAGCCCGGGAACTACCTCGTCTCCGCGGGGGTCTCCTGGTACGACACCCCCAGCGAGGGCACGAACCACTGGTTCACGGTCAGACGGAACGGGAACCTGGGCGTCCTACAGGACTTCGACAGGGGAACCGCGGACTCGACGCTGCAGGCGACCAGGCCGGTGCTCGGCGTCCAGACCGGCGATACGTTCCAACTGGAGGTCGAGCAGTACGAGGGGAGCGAGCTCCGAATCGGCGGCAGTCGTATCTCGACGTTCCTCTCGGTCGTCCAGCTCTGAGCCGTCCCCCGTGACTACCCAGCTTAAAGAAGAGAGCGAGTACGTAGCGTCGCCGGGTCCTCAGTCGTCCGTCTGCGTCTTGATGTCCGCGCTCAGGCCCTGTGCCATCTCGATGTCCTTCGAGTTGTTGAGCGTCCAGGCGGTGCGCTCGGTGACGGCCTCGATGACCTCGCGTGCGCTCGGGTAGCCGTTGCCGGACTTCTTGACGCCGCCGAAGGGCAGCTGGACCTCGGCACCGATGCAGGGTAGGTTGCCGTAGGCGAGGCCGATCTCGGCGTTGTCGCGGTAGTAGTTGATCTGACGGTAGTCCTCGGAGATGATGGCACCGGCGAGCCCGTACGGCGTGTCGTTGTGGATCTCGACGGCGCGCTCGATGTCACCCGAGTACTCCAGCAGGGCGACGTGCGGGCCGAAGCACTCCTCCTTGATGCAGCGCAGGTCGGTGTCGTACTCTATCTCGTAGACGAACGGGCCGACCCAGTGGCCGTCCTCGTGGCCGTCGGGGATCTCGTCGTCGTTGAGCTCGAAGCGGTCGACGAGCACGTTCGCGCCCTCCTCGCGGGCCATCTCGTTGTGGCGGCGGATCTTCTCGACGTGGCCCTCCTCGATGGCCGGGCCCATGAACGTGTCCTCGTCGAGCGGGTCGCCGACGGCGATGTTCTGTGCGACCTCGACGTAGCGCTCCTTGAACTCGTCGTAGACGTCCTCGTGGACGATGAGGCGCTCGGAGGAGACACAGCGCTGGCCGGTCGTCTTGAAGCTGGACATCACGGCGGAGTGGACGGCGACGTCGAGGTCGGCCTCCTCGGTGACGACGATGCCGTTCTTGCCACCCATCTCACAGGCTGCGAGCTTGCCGGGCTGACCGCCGACCTTGCTCGCGACCTCGTGGCCGACCTCCGCTGAGCCCGTGAACAGCACCGTGTCGGTGATGTCGCTGTCGACGATCTCCGCACCCGCGTCGCCGAAGCCCTGGACCATGTTGAACACGCCGTCGGGGATGCCCGCGTCGACGAACATCTCGGCGATGATCTGGGCGCACCACGGCGTCTGCTCGGCGGGCTTGAACACGACGGTGTTGCCCTCGACGAGCGCGACGGCCATGTGCCAGAACGGGATGGCGACCGGGAAGTTCCACGGCGTGATGCAGCCGACGACGCCGCGCGGTTTCCGCCGCATGTAGGCGTCCTTGCTCGGGATCTCGGAGGGGACCACGTCACCCTTCGGGTGGCGGGCGTCGCCCGCGGCCCACTCGACCATGTGCGCGGCCTCGACCACGTCGGCCTTGCCCTCGCTGATCTCCTTGCCGCACTCCTTGGTCACGACCGCGCCGAGCTCGTCGGTGCGCTCGCGCAGCTCGTGGTAGATGTCCCAGAGGTACTCCGCGCGGTCGATGTGGGACATGGCCTGCCACATCTCGGCGGCCTCGTCGGCGGCCTCCAGGGCCTCCTGTACGTCCTCGGGTGTTCCACGGTGGAACTCGCCGAGGGTCCCGCCCGTCGCCGGGTTCTTGCTCTCGAAGGTCTCGTCGCCGTGACCGTCGGTCCACTCACCGTCGATGTAGTGCTGGTAGGTGTCGATGTCCTGCTGGCTCATAACGAATCAGGTAAAATTTTCGCTGCCACCCGTCAAAAAGGCTGCTATGTGCGGGACTGCGCGTCCCGCCCATGGTCGGATACACGTTCAAATCCGGTGTTGGTTTCACACGCAGAAATGTAATTTTATCGACTGGACGTGGGTGTCTCTGGGTATGAACACCTCGCGCCGCGAGCTGCTCGCCGCGACCGGCACGTGCCTGGCAGTGGGGGTGTCCGGCTGCAACGACGGTGGCAGCAGCGACCCAGCGACGACCGCACCGCCGACCACCAGCCCATCCCCCGCCGACGCGACCGTCGAGGTCGACGCCGCGGGCTTCGAACCGCTGTGCGTCTCCGTCGACCCGGGCGACCGCGTCCGCTGGGGGAACGTCGACGCGACCGCACACGACGTCACGCCCGACACCGATGTCGGCGGTGCCACCGACTGGTCGTTCGACGCCGAGACCGTCGCGGCGGGCGAGCCGCTCGACCGCGTGTTCGAGGAGCACGGACTGTACGCCTACCGGTGCAGCATCCACGGGCGCGAGGCGATGTGCGGCGCGGTCGTCGTCGGCGACGTGAGCGTCGACACGGCGTTACCCTGTCAGGACGGATAGGAGGAGACGCTGAACCCAGTTCTCAGTGCAGGCGAGGACCTGCGACGAGCACCAGTGCCAGCGCAGCGACGGTGAGCAGCCCGCCGGCCGCACCGAACCCGAGCCCGACCGAGCCGTCATCGTCGTCCGTCGTCGTCGGGGCCGGCCCCGTCCCGGGCTGGTCCGTCGCGCTCGGCGTGCCCTGCTGGTCGGTCGTCGGTGCCGGCGTCGGGGTGGCCGTCGGCGTCGCGGTCGTCGCGTCGCCGACGGTCAGCAGGCCGTCGTCGGCCGTCGGGTCGACCCGCGCGCCGTCGTCGTCGTCGACCTGCTCCACCGACAGCACGAGGCCGACCTGTCCGGCTGTCTCGCCGGCGAGCGTGACAGTTCCGAGGGTGACGGGGCCGTCACCCGGGCCGACCTCGTCGTCGAGGTCGGCGGACTTCAGGCGGACCGAGCTACCGTCGTCGGCGACGACGACCGAGCCGTCGCCGATGGCCGGGAACGGCTCGGCGAGCGCCGCGTCGGTGACCGTCGCCGTCTCCGTGTCGGCGACGGCGACCGTGACGTTGAACCCGGAGAGCCCCGCGGGCACGGCGGACAGCGTCAGCGTCGTCTCGGTGGTCCCGCCGGGGTCGACGCTCTCGTCTGCGACGACGAGCGTCGGGTCGTCCGCCTGTGCGCTCTCGCCGGCGGCACCGGTCGTGCCGGCGAGTGCGGGCGCGAGCGCGAGCGCCAGTACGAGCACGATGACGGACGCATGCGTGGCGAACGCCGACCGGTGGTCGGTCGTCCAGTCGCGGCGGTCCATCGCTCTATATCTCCTCGAACAGGGTCGTGATGTCGTCGAAGTCGATGCGACCGTTGTCGTTGAAGTCGAAGGAGTCGACGTAGTCCTGGATGGCGTCCGACTCGCGGTTCTCGAAGAAGACGACGACGTCCTCGAAGTCGAGCTGGCCGTTGCCGTTCAGGTCCTCGTAGACGCCGTCGTCGTCCGGGTCCGTCGGCAGGTCGTTGTCGCCGATGCGTTCGACGGGGGCGATGGTCAGGTCGCCGGTGCTGGTTCCGGCGTCGATGACCGATCCGTCGTCGGCGTCGAGCGCCCCAATCTCGAGGTCGATGCCGGTGGTGCCGGCCGACTGCGGTTCGAGGGAGACCGTGGCGAGCGGCACGTCCGACGCCCCGGTGCCGACGTTTTCCTCGATGTCCGCGGCCTCGAGGGAGACCGTCGAGCCGTCGGCGCTGATGGACGCCTCGGTGGTCGAGTCCGGGAAGACGTCGTCGAAGCCCACGTCCGTCACGGCGGCGACACCGGTGTCGGCGATGCTGATGGTCACGTCGAAGCCGGCGAGTCCGTCGGGCGCGTTCGACAGGGAGAGGTCGGCCGGGACGGCGCTGCCGGCACCGTTGCGCTCGGGGAAGCTGACAGAGAGCGTCGGCTGGCCCGGCTCTCCGCCGCCCGTGCCCGGCTCGTAGACGTCGAACAGGTCGAAGTCGTCGTGGAAGTTCGTCGTCGTGACGAGTCCGGCGTCGCCGTTCACGTTGTTCGAGCCGTCGGTGACGGCGTCGCCGGTGAGACGCAGGTCGGAGCCGAGGGCGCTCGCGAGGGAGTTCAGGTTCTCGCGTGCCGCGTCGGTCGCGTCGGCGTCGCCGAGCAGGACGATGGCACCGCCGTCGTCGCGGAAGCTCCGCAGGGCATCGACCTCCGCGTCGGAGAACGCCTCGGTGGGGCTCGTGACGAGCAGCGCACGACCACGCGAGAGCTTCTCGGCGGTCGGCTCGTTCACCTGCTCGAAGTGCAGGCCCGCGCCCTCGAGGAACCGCTGGTAGTAGGCCGCGTCCTCGTTCGAGAGGGCGAACTCCGCGCTGAACTGGCCGTGACCGCCGTCGACGAGCACGTCGCCCTCGCGTCCGGAGAGCGAGTCCGCGAGGTTGGAGACGAACGTGAAGTTCTCGAAGCCGGAGACGTCGTAGCCCGAGCCCTCGGCCTCCTCGTGGGACTCGTCGACGAGGAGACCGCCGAGCATCGCGACGCTCTTGCCCTGGTCGACGCCGACGAGCGGGGCCTCGCTCTCGCTGGCGCTCGACTCGGCGTTGACGGGGACGCGACCCTGGCCGAGCGCGCCGTTCGCGGAGCCGACGGCCGCGGGCGTCGGGACGAACAGGTCCTCGACGGGCCGGTTCCGGTAGCTCGGGGCGGACACGACGTCGCTCTCGGCCCAGAGGCCGGTGCCGGCGGTGCGGGCGTCGTGTTCGTAGCTCCAGAACTCGTCGTGCTTCGAGAGGCCGGAGCCGTAGACGCGGGCGTACCCCTCCTCGATGAGCCGGGCGTTGTACAGCGTGTCCTTGCTACCGTCGCCGGTGGCGTCGTACGCGACGTAGCCGAGCAGCCGGTCGAACGGGTCGGTGACGCCCTCGTTCTCGTCGAAGCTGACGACGACGTCCGCGCCGGAGAGCTCCTGGGCCGCGAACTCCGTCGCCTCGCCGGCCCACTCCTGGAGGTGCGCGAGCGGGTCCTCGCTGTCGCCGCCGAAGTACGGCGCGTAGCTGTCCGTGTTGAACTGCTCGGTGCCGAACGAGAAGTCGCCGTCGACGACGACCTGCGCGTCGTTGTAGCGGAACGCTGCACCGATCTCGGAGAGGACGGTGTTCAGCGCCTCGGTCCGGTCGAAGTCGTTGTAGTCCGACTTGCCGATGAAGGTCACCGGGTTACCGTCAGCCGCGAAGCTGGCGACGGCGGCTAGGTTCGCGTCCGAGAGCGCGTTCGGCGACGAGAGCACGAACGCGTCCGCGTCGCCTGCGGCCGCCGCGAGGTCGCTGGCGGACTCGAGCGTGTAGCCCGCGTCCTCCGCACGCCCCTCGAAGTTGCCGAACACGTCGCCCAGGTTGTCGAACTGGCCGTTGTCGAGCCAGACGACGGTGCCCTCGCCACCGAGCTGGGCGTCCCAGACGTTCAGCACGAAGTCGCAGTTGTCGCCGTCCCACCCGCCCTGGTCGTTGACCATGTTGGCGCTGAGCCCCACGAGGTTGCCGTCCTTCACGGCGAGCGGGATGTCGGCGTCGGGGTAGCTGACCGCGTCGCCGCCGTTCTGGTCGGTGACGGTGGCGTTCGACGGTGCCCAGTAGAGGACCGTCGCGGCGTCGGTGAGCGGCTCCATCGCGTCGTCCAGGAAGCAGGTGCCGCTGTAGTGCGAGAGTGTGTCGACGGGACGGGCGTCGCTGGCCGTCTCGTAGGCGAGGCCCTCCCACTCCTCGGGGCGTTCGGCGCTCGCGTTCTCCGGGCTCTCCGGCGTGTCGACGCCGAGGACGCGGATGGACTGTGCGCCCACGTCCTGGTTCTCGAACTCCACGGTGAAGGTGTCGCCGTCGGCGACGCTCGTCACGGTGCCGGGGTAGCTCTCGCCCGGTTCGAACGGGAGTTCACCGCCGCCGCCGATGCCCTCACGGGCCGCGAACAGCTCGGGGTACTGCTCGGTGTTGCCGTTCTCGGTGAGGATGACGAAGTTCTCGAAGCCGCTGTTCTCGTCGTCGTACACCTGGTCGTCGTTGAACCGGAACGCCGCGCCGACGGTCTCGGCGACGGCGTTCAGGTTCGCGGTCTGGTCCTGGTCCTGGAAGTCCGAGGCGTCGTGGAGGAACAGCGCGCCACCGCCGTCGACGAACGAGGCGACGGCCGAGAGCTCGCTGTCGGAGAGTGCCGTCGTCGGGCGGGCGAGCACCAGCCCGTCGGCGCTCCCGAGGTCGGCCGCGAGGTCGGTCGTCGCGTTCACGGTGTAGCCGTTGTCCTCCGCGTAGCCGGCGAACGTCGAGATGTCGGACCGCGTGATCGCGTTGTCGTGGCCCTCGTCGACGAGGACCGTCGCGTCGCCGCCGGTGAGGTCGTCCCACACGTTCAGGAGGAACTCCTCGTTGCCGGCGTCGCTGAACGACTCCTGGTTGTTGACGAGGTCGTTGCCGATGCCGACGACGGTCCCGTCGATGCCGGCGAGCGGGATGTCGGTGCCGTCGGGGTAGCTGACCGCGTCGCCGTTGCCGTCCTCGTCGGCGTTGTACGCCGTCGGCTCCGCCCAGACGAGCACGTTCGAGCCGTCGGTGAGCGGTTCACCGGACGCGTTCAGCAGGCTGCCGGTCGAGTAGAACCGGAGTTGGCCGACGTCGAGTGCTGCGCTCTGACCGAACGATGCTCCCGCTCCCGTGGCCGACACGACGCTCCCCAGCGAGGTCGCGGCGAGTGTGGCCATGAAATCACGTCGTTGCACACCGAACCAACTCGTAGAAACCGATATAAATACACTGGTCTGTTTTTCAGATTAAAGATATAGAGTATATAGTATTATAAGGGACTATATCTGTACGAACGAGCCGAAGATACCTGTCTCTCGGTCTCCCGGACGGGCGTCCCGGTGGGGTCGACCTTCGGCATTTTTATTTCGACCCTCGGCAAGTGTTGCGTATGGACTTCACGCTGCCGGACGAGCACCGGATGATCCGCGAGGAGGTGCGGCGCTTCTGCGACGAGGAGATCGAACCCGTCGCACAGGAGATCGAGGACGAGCACCGGTTCCCCGAGGAGATATTCGACCAGCTCGCCGAACTCGACGTGATGGGCGTCCCCATCTCCGAGGAGTACGGCGGCCTCGGCGGCGACACGCTGATGTACGCCGTCGTCGCCGAGGAGCTGGGTCGCGTCTCCGGCTCTGTCGCGCTCTCGTACGTCGCCCACACCTCGCTCGCCTCGAAGCCCCTCGAACTGTTCGGCACCGAGGCACAGAAGGAACGCTGGCTCACGCCGCTCGCCTCCGGCGAGTACCTCGGCGGGTGGGCGCTCACCGAGCCGAGCAGCGGCTCCGACGCCTCCGACATGGACACGACCGCCGAGAAGGAGGGCGACGAGTGGGTGCTCAACGGCACGAAGCAGTTCATCACGAACGCGAGCGAGGCCGGCAGCGTCCTCGTGAAGGCCGTCACCGACCCCGGCGAGGGCTACGGCGGCATCTCGACGTTCATCGTCGACCCCGAGGCGGACGACGGCTTCGAGGTCACGACGCTCTGGGACAAGATGGGCCTGAACGCATCGCCCACCTGCGAGATCAAGCTCACCGACGTGCGCCTGTCCGAGGACCGGATGCTCGGCGAGCGTGGCGACGGCTGGGAGCAGACGAAGAAGACGCTCGACGGCGGCCGCATCTCCATCGCGGCCATCTCGACCGGGCTCGCACAGGGTGCGTACGAGGCCGCGAAGGAGTACTCCAAGGAGCGCGAGCAGTTCGGCCAGCCCATCTCGAAGTTCGACGCCATCCGTGACAAGGTCGTCGACATGGACCGCAAGATAGAGCGCGCCCGGCTGCTCACCCACAAGTCCGCGTGGCAGTACGACCAGGGCCAGTCCGTCACGAAGTCCTCGTCGCTCGCCAAGCTCGACGCGAGCGAGGCCGCCCGCGAGGTCGCCGAGGAGGCGGTCCAGACCCTCGGCGGCTACGGCTACACCGAGGACTTCGCCCCGCAGCGGTTCTACCGCGACGCGAAGCTCATGGAGATCGGCGAGGGGACCAGCGAGATACAGCACCTCGTCATCGGCCGCGAACTCGGACTGTAGTCAGAAACCGCGCCGTTCGTACTCCTCGTCGTTGCCGCCGAGTCGGTCCTTCGCCCGTTCGACGTTCGCCCGGAGCGCGAACACCATCCCGACCAGCAGCAGGACGCCGATGAGGACGCCCAGCCCGTAGAACCCCTCCGCGCGCAGCCACGGGAACACCACCAGCCCGTAGCCGAAGAGGACGATGACGTAGAGGTTGTTGTACTCCTTGAAGAAGCCCGTGAGCGAGTCCCTGAGCGACCGGTCGGAGTCTGGCATCCCCCGACACTATCGGTCCAGCGGGCAAGAATCCACCGGAGCCAATCCGGTTTGGCCGACGTTTGAACTGCTTCGCGCACCCGTTTTCGGGTGTAGCCATGACCGACCACCAGACACAGAGCGAATCGGCAGGCGACGCGGTCGACGACGCACTGGCCAGCCTCCGGTCGAAGCTCGACGAGTTCGGTGGCGACGGCGGCAAGAAGGAGAAGGCGGCGAGCAAAGGCCACGAACTGGTCGACGAACTGGAGGAGACGATCACGGATCTGACGAGTTCGAGCGACAGTTCGTCGAACTACTGACGCCGCGGCACCCCCACCGCAACACCGACGCCGCAAGTTTCTCCGTGTCCACGCGAGGACCGTCCCGCATGGACGACCTCGTGGTTCGTCGGTTCGAAGCCAGCGACACCGACGCAGTCTGGCGTGTCCACGACCGGGCGTTGCGTGCGTCCGCGATGGCGTACGACCCCGAGTACAACCGCTATCTCCGTCACGTCGAGCGCGAGTTCTTCGAAACAGGCGGCTGGTTCACCGTCGTCGAGGCGGCCGACCCCGGCACAGCAGCGACCACCCGCGACCACGCCGCCGAGCCGGCCATCGTCGCGATCGGCGGGTTCCAGCCGCTCGCGTACGTGCGCGAGGAGTCGGACCCGCCGTCGTGGCTCCCGGCGGCCGTCGACGAGACGTGCCGGATCCGGAGCGTCGCGGTCGCCCCCGACCTGCAGGGTGTGGGCGTCGGCACCGCGTTGCTCGACCGGCTCGAACGACGGGCTGCCGAACGAGGCTTCGGGGACACGATACTCCACACGGAGGCGTCCATGGAGCAGGCGTGTCGGTTCTACGAGCACCGGGGCTACGCGACGCTGGCGGAGACTGACGGGGAACGGTGGTACGGAAAACGGCTCGACTGACTGCGGGACGTTCGACCGGGGCTCAGGGCCAGTTGCCCGAATCCATGTACGCGTCGACGACGCGCTGGACGGCGTTGACGTAGCAGGCGGTGCGGAGGCTCGGCGTGTCGAAGGACTCGTGGGCCTCGGTCATGCGGTCGAAGGCGTCGACGATGATGGTCTCCAGCTCGTCGTTGACGCGCTCCTCGGACCAGTAGAACCGCTGTCGGTTCTGAACCCACTCGAAGTACGAGACGGTGACGCCGCCCGCGTTGGCGAGGATGTCGGGGACGACCCACACGTCGGACTCGGTGAGTACGTCGTCGGCGTCGGGCGTGAGCGGGCCGTTCGCAGCCTCGACGATGACGTCGGCCTGCACGTCGTGGGCGAGCTCCTCGTCGATGGCGTTCTCCAGAGCCGCCGGGATGAGGAGGTCGACGTCCATCGTCAGCAGGTCCTCGTTCGAGACCTCCTCGTCGGCGTCCTCGTAGCCCGTGACGGAGCCCGTCTCGCGCTTGAAGTCCTTGACCGCGACGGGGTCGAAGCCGTCGGCCCTGTGGATGGCACCGGAGGAGTCGGAGACGGCGACGACGTCCGCGCCGAGTTCGTCGACGAGCTTTGCCGCGATCCAGCCGGCGTTCCCGTAGCCCTGCACGGCGACGGTCGCCTCAGAGATGTCGCGGTCGAGGTAGTCGAACACCTCGCGGGAGGCCAGCATGGTCGAGCGTCCGGTCGCCTCGACACGACCCTCGCTGCCGCCGGACTCGATGGCCTTGCCCGTGACGACGCCGGGCTCGGTCTTGTTCTCGAGGGTCTCGTAGGTGTCCTTGATCCAGTTCATCTCGCGCTGGCCGGTGTTCACGTCGGGCGCGGGGATGTCCCTGTCCTCGCCGACGAGCGGCCGGAGTTCCTTCGCGAACGACCGGGTGACACGCTCCAGTTCGTCCGCGGAGTGCTCGGACGGGTCGATGACGATCCCGCCCTTGCCGCCGCCGTAGGGGATGCCGACGGTCGCGCACTTGTAGACCATCCAGCCGGAGAGCGCCTTGACCTCGTCCCGGCTGACGCCCGGGTGGTAGCGGATGCCCCCCTTGTAGGGGCCGCGGTCGCCGTTGAACTGCGAGCGGAACGCCTTGAACCGGCCGATGCTCCCGTCGTCCATGTCGACGGTGAGGTTCGTCTCGAGTACTCGTTCGGGGTGTTTCAGCCGGTCGAGTACGTCGTCCCGGACGTCGAGGTACGCGGCTGCGTCGTCGACCTGCTCCTGGAGACTCTCGAACGGGTTGGCCTCGTCTGTCATCAGCCGAAAAATCTCGGGGGTGGGGGTTAAGCGTGGCGGAATATAAACTATTTCGTGATATTAAAGCCGTCTAAACACCCTTATACGCCGTCTGCCGCCTCGGCACGTGCGACGACGCGCTCGGCCTGTGCGATCAGCGGCGCATCGATCATCTGACCGTCCACCTGGAAGACGCCGCGGCCCTCCTCGTCGGCTTCGGCCCTCGCAGCCAGCACGCGCTCGGCCCACTCGACGGCCTCGGCATCGGGCGTGAACGCCTCGTTGATGACCGCCACCTGTGACGGATGGATGGCCATCTTGCCGTCGTAGCCCAGTTCGATGGCGAACTCTGTCTCCTCGCGCAGCCCCTCGCCGTCGGAGAAGTCGGTGTGGACGGTGTCGATGGCGTCGACGTCGGCCGTGGCGGCCGCGAGCACGACGTGCTCGCGCGCGTAGAGCACCTCCGTGCCCTCGTCGGTCCGGGTCGCCCCGATGTCGGCCGAGAGGTCCTCCGCGCCGAACACCAGCGCGTCCGTCGCGTCGGCGGCCGCCACGGACTCCGCGTGGAGCACGCCCGCTGCACTTTCGACCAGCGCGAGCACCGGCGGCGTCTCGCCGGGAACCAGCGAGTCCAGCGCGTCGACGTCGTCGCCGTCGGTGCACTTCGGGAGCATCAGCGCGTCCGGCCGGGCGTCGCCGTCGTACACCACCGTGAGGTCGTCGGCAGCCGTCGTCGCGGAGTCCTCGACCGGGTTGACCCGCACGCAGACCTCGGCGTCGGGGTCGAACGCCGGGTCCGAGAGCACGTCGCGGACGGCCGCACGAGCCTCGTCCTTGCGGGCCGGTGCGACGGCGTCCTCCAGGTCGAAGACGATGGTGTCCGCACCGGTTCCGGGAGCCTTGCGCATCAGTTCCGGTCGGTCGCCGGGCGAGAACAGCACGCTACGTCTGAGCATATCCGGACCGACGGCGGGCGTGTTGTTGAAACTCCCGGGTCCGGGGCCGCCGACTCGGTGACCGGGCGGCCGTCCGCCCTACGGCCAGAGCCCGCGGGCCTCGTGGGCCTCGGCGACGCGGTTCAGTGCGACCGCGTAGGTGGCGTCGCGCCAGCTGACGTCGCGGCGGTCGACCTGGTCGCGGACCGCGTCCCACGCCTTCAGCATCTCGGTGCGCAGCTCCTCGTTGACGCGGTCGAGCGACCACTGGCGGCGGTTGATGTCCTGCAGCCACTCGAAGTAGGAGACGGTGACACCGCCGGCGTTGGCGAGGATGTCGGGGACGACGGGGATGTCGCGCTCGTCGAAGACGGCGTCCGCGGCGGAGGTCGTCGGACCGTTCGCGCCCTCGACGATCATATCGGCCTGCACGTCGTCGGCGTTGTCGGCGGTGAGGACGTTGCCGATGGCGGCCGGGATGAGCACGTCCACGTCGAGTTCGAGGAGTTCCTCGTTGGCGAGGCTCCGCGGGGCGTCGTAGCCCGACACCATGCCGGGGCGCTCGTCGTGGTCCTCGACGTCGCGTGTGTCGAGGCCGTCGGGGTCGTAGATGGCCCCGTCGACGTCGCTCACGGCGACGACGGTCGCGCCGAGGTCGTCGAGGTAGCGGGCGGCGTACGCGCCGACCGAGCCGAAGCCCTGCACGGCGACCGTCGTCCCGTCGATGTCCCAGTCGTAGTAGTCGATGGCCTGCTCGGCGATGATGCCGACCGAGCGGCCGGGTGCGCCCTCGCGTCCGAACGAGCCGCCGATGACGGGTGGCTTGCCGGTGACGACGCCGGGGGTGGTCTCGCCCTCCTGCATCGAGTAGGCGTCCATGAACCACGCCATCTCCTGCGGGCCGGTGCCCATGTCGGGGGCCGGGATGTCGCGTTTCGGACCGATGACGTCGCGCAGCTCCTGTGCGAACCGGCGGGTGAGGCGCTCCTTCTCGCCCTCGCTGAGGGTCTTGGGGTCCACGACGATGCCGCCCTTCGCGCCGCCGAAGGGGAGGTCCATCACGGCGCACTTCCAGGTCATCCACATCGAGAGCCCGATGCACTCCTGCTCGGAGACGCCGGGGTGGTAGCGCAGGCCGCCCTTGAACGGGCCGCGGACGCTGTCGTGCTGGGCGCGGTAGCCGGTGTACACCTCGGTCGTGCCGTCGTCGCGCTTCAGCGGGATGGAGACCCGCTGGACGCGGTCGGGGTGGTTCAGGCGCTCGATGACGCCCTCGTCGACGTCGACCAGTTCGGCCGCGCCGGCGAGCTGTCGTCGAGCGGTCTCGAGTGCGCTCTCCTCGTGCTGTTCCGTCTCGTCTTCCGATGTTGTGGCTGTGACCATGACTGTGACCTCCCACCGATGCGTGTCACCGTCCGTCGTCTGTTCCCGCTGGTCGTCGACGGCGGCGTTGTCGTGTGAGACGGTGGCACGGCATCTGGCGAAGTTCGACCGGCAGTGAGAACCCCCACGTGGTGGGACTGCCGGTGCATCTACGGGCCGTACCCCGCAGACGAATTTAAACAAAACGGTTTCGGTCGGGGCAGAAGTTACAATCCGGTCGCGAGTGAACCGAACCGGCGGGAACGGACACCGAAGCGTACCGACTAAGACCGGGCCGCGAGTCCCTTCGGGTATGACCGGCCGCTACTACGAGGCGTTCGAGGTCGGCGAGACCATCGAACACGAGCGACGCCGCACCGTCTCCGAGAGCGACAACCAGCGGTTCTGCGACATGACGATGAACCAGCAGCCGCTCCACCTGGACGAGTCCTTCGCGAGCGACACGCAGTTCGGCCAGCGGCTCGTCAACGGCATCTACACGCTGGCGCTCGCGGTCGGTGTCTCCATCCCCGAGACGACCGACGGCACCATCGTCGCGAACCTCTCCTACGACGAGGTCGAGCACCCCGCCCCGGTGTTCCACGGCGACACGCTCCGCGTGCAGTCGACCGTGACGGACAAACGCGAGACGAGCGACGGCGAACGCGGCGTCGTCACGATGCACGTCGAGGCGTTCGTCGTGGACCTCGACGACGATGACGACCGCGGCGAGGGCGAGGTGCTGGTCTGTGAGTTCGACCGGACCGTGCTCTCCCTGAAGCGCGAACACGCCGGGGACTGAGTCCCTACAGCCAGCCCTCGCGTCGGAAGTACAGCACCATCACACCGGCGATGCCGGCCATCCCGAGGACGACGGCGTGGTAGGCGTACGGCCACGCCAGCTCCGGCATCCGCTCGAAGTTCATGCCGTAGACGCCGACGACGAACGTCAGCGGCAGGACGATGGTCGCGACGACCGTCAGCGTCTTCATCACCTCGTTGGTCGACATCGACAGCGAGTTGAGATAGATATCGCGTGCGCCGGTGACGAGGTCGCGGTACGTCTCGTTGAGCTCGACGAGCTGGACGACGTGGTCGTACACGTCGCGGAAGTACTTCTCCGTCGTCTCGTCGACGAAGTCGAGGTCGCCTCGGGCGAGCACGCCGACGGCGTCGCGGGTCGGCCAGAGCACGCGCCGCACGGAGAGCAGGTCCCGTCGGAGCTCGTTGATGTCCTCGAGCAGGTCGAGACCCGTCGCGCCGACGACCTCCTCCTCGACCGCCTCGATGTCGGATTCGATCTCGTCGAGCACGTGGAAGTAGCCGTCGACGATGGCGTCGATGATGCGGTAGGCGGTGAAGTCCGGCCCGCGGGCGAGCAGTCGTCGCTCCTCGCGGGTGACGGCGTCCCAGACGACCCCGACGGCCGGGATGGTGTGCGTCGACAGCGTGACGAGCCAGTCCGGCCCGACGAAGATGCCGACGCTCCGGGTCTTCACCTCCTCGGCGAAGGTGGTCTCGCCCTCACGGAGTGTCGCGGTCTTCAGCAGGACGAACAGGTGGTTCTCGAACTGCTCGACCTTCGGCCGCACGTCGTTGCGCACGTCATCGAGCTCGAGCGCGTGGATGTCGAACGTCTCCGCGACCGCCTCCAGCTCCTCGCTCGTGCCATCGGAGACGCGGGTCCACGTCGTCCCGGGGGCCTCCTTTGCCGCGGCGAGGTCGTCGTGCTCGTCGACACCCGCGGATTGGAACACGTGGCTCTGGACCGTCACGAGCCGCCACCTCCGAGCCCGACGGCGGCGAGGGTGATGCCGACCATGATGCCGACCAGCGAGAGCTCCCGGCCGGGGTACGGCGTCGACACGCCAACGCCGTAGCCGACGAGCCCGGCGAGTGTCAGCACGACCCCGAGCACGAACGTTCGCTCCATGGTACTCCCTCTGACGGCGACGGGAAAAGCGTTGGCTCGGAAACCGGGAGAGCGAAGGCCCTCCCGTTCCAAGCTCGGCGCATGCACGCGCTCGATCGCCTCCGCACGGTGGCAGCCGGCGGGAGCACGGCCGGCGACCGCCTGCGGGTCGTCGTGGCCGACGTCGTGGTGCTCTGTGCGCTCATCGTCGCGGGCGAGCTTCGCCACCAGATCAACCCGGTCGAACAGCCCCTCGTGCTGGCCGAGACCGCCGTGCCGTTCCTGCTCGGCTGGGCGGTCGTGGCCACGCTCGTCGGCGCGTACGGGGAGCGCGCACTCGCCGACCGTATCTGGTCCGTCCGCACCGCCGTGGGTGGTTGGCTCGGCGCGGTCGCCATCGGGGCCATCCTCCGCGGCTCCCCGTACTTCGCCGGTGCCATCCCGTGGACGTTTCTCGCCGTGATGGCGGGACTGGGAACTGTCGCGCTCGCACTCGTCCGGTTCGTCGCGGTGACGCTGCTCTCCTCGACGCGGTAGCGCGGTCTCTCAGCCCCGTCGGCCCAGAACCAGGCTCGCCGTCGCGCCGAGCAACCCGATCCCCGCGAGCACCAGGAACAGGACGTCCACGTCCGCGTAGGTCAGGATGCCGCCCGCGAGCGTGCCGCCGAGCGCGCCGACGCCGAAGACGCCGAGGTAGGTGTAGCCGTAGGAGAGTCCGCGGGTGCCGGCTGGCGTGTGCTCCGCGACGGCGGCCTGGTACAGCGGCTGGACGACGAACAGGGCGACGCCGAGGACGCCACAGAGCGCGAGCACCGGCAGGAGGCCGAGTCCGGAGACGGGGACGAACACCAGCGCGAGCAGGCCGAGGAGGCCGAACGCGAACGGGAGGGCGCGGCTCGGTGCCACGCGGTCGGTGAGTCGCCCGCCGACGTACTGGCCGACGACGCCGACCATCAGCAGGCCACTGTAGACGTACCGACCGGGCTCGAGGTCCTCGCCGGCGAACTCGACGGGCTGGAGCGACTGGAAGTCGCCGAGGATGTCCGGCAGGAACGTCAGGACGCCACGGTAGTACAGCCCGGAGCAGACGACGATGGCGAGGATGACGAGGAAGCCGCCGGCGAACAGGCGCTTCGAGCCGGCGACGAACTCCGGCCACGACTCCACCGCGTCGGCCTTCGAGTCACCCGCGTCCGTTCCGCCGTCGGCGACGGCCGCGCGCTCGTCCACGTCGAACCGGAGCGCGAGCGCAGCGCCGAGGACGGCGGGAACCGCGAGCACGAGCGCGACGCCGCGCCAGTCGAGTACCAGCAGGAGCAGCGTCGCGGCGAGCGGGCCGAGCGCGATGCCGACGTTGCCGGCCATCCCGTGGTAGGCAAAGGCGGAGCCGCGGGCCTCGACGCCGCGGCTGATGAGCGAGAGGCCGGAGGGGTGGTAGACGCTGGCCGCGACGCCCCAAAAGCAGAGCGCGACGGCGACGAGCCAGATGGACGAGGCGACCGACAGCAGCGCGAACGAGCCGGCCATCCCCAGGAGGCAGCCCACGATGAGTCGCTTCGAGCCGACGGTGTCGGCGAGCACCCCACCCGGGAGCGCGCCGAGCCCGAACAGGCCGTACCCCACCGTCGTGACGACTCCGAGCGTCGCCGCGTCGACCGAGAACGCCGGGCTGGTGAGCCAGACGCTCACGAAGATGGGGATCGAGAGCTCGTAGGTGTGCACCATCGCGTGACCGAGCGTGACGAGCGCGACGATGGCACGGTCGTTACGGTTCACAGCTACAGTGTCGGCTGGTCGCCCGTTCAACGCTCCGGTTCCGGCAGTCGTCCGTGCGTAGCGGTACCACGACTCTGAGTACTTATTTATGTGATGCTCAAAACGAGAGGTTAGCGAGAGCAGAAACGCAGTACTGCAGTACGATTACCGGGTGATAGGATACTCATAACTTATGAGAATCCTGGGTAGTAAATATGGGTTCCCAACCGATGAACTACCGCAGGGATATCTCCCAAAGTTTTTTATGTACGGTACGCATAGATATCGACAGATTATGACTGGGTACTACGACATCGTTCTTGGCCTGATTCCCGTCTCGTTCATCGGAGGAACCGCCGCGCTGACGACCGTCGCGGACATGGCCTTGAGCACGGCCATCCCGGTCGCCGCCGTCCTCTCGGTGCTGCTCATCGGCCACGCGATGTTCGTGAACGCACCTGTCGACGTGGTGGCCGAGGAGGCAGAGCCCGCGAAGTCCACGCCCAGCACGGCCGCGCCGCCGCAGGCGGACTGAGACCAACGTACCCAGCACCGCTCTTTTTGGTGCCGGCCCTCGATTCTCAGCGTATGACGACCGCCCGTTTCCTGACGAGTAGCGATGTCGCCGACCTCGCCTCGCCCGCCGAGTACGTCGCAGCCGTCCGCGAGGGCTACCGCCAGCGCGGCGAGGGTGCGGCCGCGAAACCCCGCTCGACCCTCCGCAACGGCGACCCACCCGGGATGCTGTTCAGCTACGCCGCAATCCTCCCCGACACGGGAGCGATGGGCGGCTACATGTACTCCGCCGGCTTCGGCGAGGTCGACGCCTGGTTCGTGACGCCGCTGTTCGACGCCGAGAGCGGCGCGCCGCTGGCACTCGTGGACGGCGCACACATGAACCCGTTCAAGACCGGCGCGGCGGGGGCGGTCGCCGTCGACGAGCTCGCCCGCGAGGACGCGACGAAGCTCGCGGTCATCGGCTCCGGCCCGCAGGCCCAGGGGCAGCTCAAGGCGACGATGACGGTGCGGGAGTTCGAGACGGTGAACGTCTACTCCCCGACGAAGGACAACCGCGAGTCCTTCGCGGCCGAGATGAACCGCCGGTACGACGACGCCGCGGTCGGCGCGGTCGCGTCCTCGGCCGCCGCGGTCGAGAACGCCGACGTGGTCATCACCGCGACGACCGCCTCGGAGCCCGTGTTCGACGGTGACCTGCTCGAACCCGGCACGCACGTCACCGCGATGGGCCAGTACCACCCCGAGAAGCGCGAACTCGACCACACGACGGTCCGCCGGGCGACGTACGTCCCCGACCTCCGCGAGCGCGTCACCCAGGACGCCGGGTCGTTCATCTCCGCGATGGAGGCCGGGCTGGTCGGCGAGGACGACGTCCACGCCGAACTCGGGGAGGTCGTCGCAGGCGAGGTCGACGGCCGGACGAGCGACGACGAGATCACGGTGTTCGACTCCGGCGGCACCGGCATCGAGACGACCGCCGGTGCGTACCTGCTGTACGAGAAGGCGGTGGAGCGGGACCTTGGGAGCGAGATCGAGTTCGCCCCCGCGAGCGAGGCGCTGCAGGGCTGACAGTCCGAGGGAACGGGTCGTTCACTCCTCCGGCGCGTACGTCTCACCGGGGACGAACACCGGGAGGTCGGTGTCCCGTGCCTCGCGAGTCAGCGCGTCGAACCAGTTCCGGACCTTGTCGTGGAGGTCGTCCCGCCGGCGGAACTCGTCGTAGCGCACGTCGAAGCCGTAGGGGAGTTCGTCGACCGTCGCGCTGCCGAACTCGGCGTCCTGGTAGATGGCGACGCGCTGGCCGGGCTTGTGCGTCGTCGCGGGGTTCCCCCGTCGGAGGTGGAACTCGCCGAGGATGCCGCCCGTCTCGGTGCCGACGCCGGTGGTCAGCCCGCCCTGCGTGAACAGGAACAGCACGGCGTCGCTGTGGGCGGCGAAGGCGATGGACTGGTCGAGCGGGGCCATGCCCTGGACATCGGGCTCGTCGTCGTCCCGCTTCTCGTTCAGCTCCCGAGCCTGCCGGTAGGTCGGGATGCCGATGTCGCTGGCGATGAATGCCCGGCAGCTGTGGCGGTCCCGGAGCTCGGCGCAGAAGTCACGGAGTGCCCGCTCCATGTCTCCGCGGCCGCTCTCGGTGACGTGTCGCTCCGGGTCGAACAGCGGGTCCGACTGGAACGGTGTCGCGAGCCGGTCGCCGTCGTCGTAGGCGTAGGCCGCACTGAAGGCGGTGTACGGGCCCATCACGTACACGGTGAAATCGTTCTGCCGGCTGAACCGCGGCGGCTCCGGGGCCTGCTCGGCGAGGATGTCGGCGATGGGGCGGCCGCCGTAGCGGAAGGTCGTCTGTCCGTCGAACATCTGTTGATTGCGTTCACGGGAGGAGGAAATAAGACGAGGGGGAACGCCAGCAGAGCAGTCAGCAGAAAAGGAAGAAATATTTCTCTCTAATCGGTGGATACTTGTTCCGTCACGTCGTAGCACCAGGTGTACCATGGCCGCCGAAACCGACGACCAACCGACCCCGCCCGACGAGCGCGACCTTGAGAGCTACGTCGACGACCGGCTGTTCGACGACAGCATGGGCACGCTCGCGGACCACGCCGCCCGCAAGGCCGCGCTGGGGGACGCCCGGCGCTACGCCATCGTGTTCCTGCTGTACGAACGCGACGAGGTGCCCCGGAGCGAGCTCGCCGACGCGGTGGACGACCCCACGTTCGACCTGACCCACCACCTCGGAGAACTGGTCGACGCCGGGCTCGTCGCCCGCACCGGCGCGCCCGAAGGCGCGGACGGCCGGCGGACGTTCTACGAGATCACCCACCTCGGCCGGCAGGAGATCGCGGCCGACTACCGCAACGTCACCGGGCACGATCCCGGCGAGTAGCCGACCCTCGGTCCGTCCGTTCGGCGTCCACTTCTCGGGCGGCCCCCTCCGTTCAGACCGAGTCCGTCAGCCCGCCGTCCACCCGCAGGTTCTGTCCGGTCACGTAGCTCGCGTCGTCCGAGGCGAGGTACGCGACCGCGTCGGCTATCTCCTCGACCGCAGCGGGCCGACCCATCGGGATCTCCGCCAGCGTCCCGTCGTCGACCTCGTAGCTGTCGGCGAAACCGGGCAGGACGCAGTTCATCCGGATGCCGGCGTCGGCGTACCGGTCGGCGTAGAGCTTCGTGAACGCGCCGAGGCCCGCCCGCAGCACCGACGAGACGGGGAAGTCGAGCGACGGCTCGTACGCGGAGAACGTCGAGATGTTGACGACGCTCCCGCCACCCTGCTCCTCGAAGACGGGTGTGACGAGCCGGGCCATCCGGACGACGTTGAGCAGCACGAGGTCGAGTCCGTCGTGCCAGTCCCCGTCGTCGATGTCGAGCAGGTCGCCCGTCGCCGGGTGGCCGGTGTTGTTCACCACGACGTCGATGCGTCCGTACCGGTCGAGCGCCGCGTCGACCAGCGCCTCGAGGTCTGCCGGGCCGGTCACCGAGCCCTCGAAGCCGACGCCGCCGAGTTCCTCGGCCACCTCCTTCGCCGCGCCAGATTTCGACAGCAGTACCGGTGTGTACCCGTCCTCGGCGAGCTGTCGGGCGCACGCTGCGCCGATGCCACGGCCCGCCGCGGTCACGACTGCTACCCGTTCGGTCATGGGGGAGAGAGGAGCGAACAGTCAAAACACGTTCGGACCGCGGCAGTCCGGGCCGGTTCAGAGCCCGAGCGCGGCCATCAGGGGGACACCGCTGGCGAGCGCGCCGACGAGGTAGCCGCCGATGGCACCGCCGTTGAGCAGCGGGAGGCCGGCGTGGGCGCGACCCTTCAGCACCATCCACATCAGCACGAGCAGGCCCAGGATGGTGCCGACCATCGCGGTCAGCCCGGGCAGGTTGAGCAGGATGGGGTCGGTGACCAGCGCGTCGACGGTCCCACCGGGGACGGCGGTGTGGAAGTGCACCGCGGAGACGACGATGATGCTCGGCATGACGGCGTCGCCGAGGCCGATGAAGAACGCGTCGCGCTCCATCGGCGACTGGTCGGTCACGCCCTCGTCGTCGTCCTCCGGGCTGTCCGTCTCGGCCGTGTCGGGCCGCCCACCGTCGCCGGTGGCTGTCTCGTCGGGCCCGCCGGCCTCCCCCCCGTCCTGGCCGCTCCCCAGCTTCCGGAAGGAGAACGAGAGCGTCGTCGGTGCGACGAGCACGACGGGCACCTTCATGTCCATGACGCCCTCCGCGAGCGTGAGCATGTGTTCGGTGCCGTACACCGAGATGGCGTCGTACACCGCGAGCACCGTCAGCAGGAGGATGGCGGGGAACAGGCCGAACGAGATGCCGAACAGGCCGGCGGCGGCCGCACCCATCACCACGCCGGCTGCGTCGATGACCCACCATTCGGGGTAGACGAGCAGGCCGACCGCGATGAGCGCAGCGGGGACCGCGGCGACGAGCGGGGCGAGGAACGCCGCGAAGACGTACCACGAGAGCATCCCGCTCGTGAGGATAATGAACCCGCGGATGAGCCACTGGAGGTCGTACCGGAAGGCGAGCAGCATCAGCGCGGTCGCGACGAGGATGGCGGCGACGTAGACGATGCTGTTCGTCGGGTCGTTCGGGTTCTCGACGACCTGCCGGTCCTGCGCCTCGAAGGGCTGGACCAGGGAGAGCGCCCCGAGCTGGACGAGGAGGAAGATGGCGACGACGAGGCCGACGGCCCCGAGGACGCGCGTCCGGTCGTTCATGGCCGTCCGTTCCGGCCGGCGGTTTATCGGCTTTCCGTTCGCTGGACGCCCCCGCCGCTACCGGGCGTACAGGGTCTGTCCGAGCAACAGCGCGGGGTCGTCGTCGGTGGTGACGGCGACGTACGGCTTCGAGACCGGGCCGAAGACGTCGACAACACGGCCGACCGCGTTGAGCGATTCGTCGACCGCCTCGGTGCCGATGTCGGGGTACTCGTCGCCCTCGCTCCGTGCGACCGCGAGCCCCTGTGCGACGCGGACGACCTCGCCGACGCGCTTCATTCGCGGAGGGCGTTGACGTACGCCGCGACGGCCTGGACGATGTCGTTCTTCGAGTCGTCGTCGGGGTTCTTCACGAGGACGCGGCCGCGCTGGCGGTGGCCCTCGCGGGAGTAGCTCTTCTCGCGCTCGATGACCGCGTCGTAGCCGACCTGCTGGACGGCCTTCGCGATCTCCTCGACGTCCGGCTCCTCGACCGCGAGGTCGTCCGGGACACGTCGTCCCTTCGACCGCGTGAGGCCCGCGTCGAAGTACGCGGGGTAGATGACGTTCTCGACCATGCCCCGACCGAGGGGCGGGGGTCGTATCGGCCTTTCGGAGTCGCGTTACGTCCGGCGGGCGATGCCGGCGAGCGAGAGCGCGGCGACGAGTGCCGCCACGACGCCGAAGCCGGGCGAGCCGCCGTCGTCACTGCCGTCGGTCGATGCGGTCGGTGTGTTCGTGTCCGCGTCCGTCTGACTGCCGTCGGTTGCCGTCGCGGTGGGGCCACCGGACGTCGCGGTCGTCCCAGTCGAGGCCTCACCGCGGATGCTCGCGTTGGCCTCCGCGTACGCCTCCGGGAACCACGCCTGCGAGAGGTTCCGCATCACGTAGACGCTGCGGGGGGCGGGCTGGCTCACGTAGTTCTCGTTCAGGACGATCGTCTGGTCCTCCTGCACTGCGATGGTGTTCTGGTAGGCCTCGGACTCTGGAATCCGGGGTTCGGGCTGGCCGCCGTTCAGCAGCAACCACTCGACGGTCATGTTCGCGACAACCTCGGGATTGATGCGGGCGTAGCCCGCCTGGCTGTACTCCAGGTCGGCCGATGCCGCCAGGTTCTCCGCGCCAGCGGTCGTCATCAGGTCGTTGATGTACGTGTCCGGGCCGGGCGTCGTCCCGTAGAAGACGTACAGCGCCTGCGGGGACTCCTGTCCCTCGGCGGCGCGCTGGACGACCTCGAGTTCGGTCTCCATCCAGTCGCGCGTCTCGCTCGCACCCTCGCAGGCACCGACGAGCTGACCGGTCACCTCGACCTTCTCGAGGACGGCGTCCATGCTGCTCGCGCTCCGGAACTTGTACACCGTGATGCCGGCGTCGCGGAGGCGTTCGACGGTGTCGTCGCTCACGATGTTCTCCGCGAGCACGAGCTTGGGCTGCTGGGCGACGACGCGCTCGACGCTGACGAACGCCCGACCGGAGCCGGAGATGTTCGCCCACGCGTCGGAGCCGTCCAGATAGCTCGCGTACTGGGTCGCCCCGACGACCTTCGAGCCGGCACCGATCTCGACCATCGTCTGTGCGGCGGCGGGTCCGAGCGTCACCACCGAGTCAGGTGCTTCCTCGACCGTCACTTCGGTTCCCGTCGCGTCCGTCGCGGAGAACGGGAACGAGCAGTCCTCCTGTGCGGTGGCGGCCGTCGCACTGGTCGGTTCCATGGCTGCCGTGGCCCCACCGACGGGGGCCACGACGGCCGCGAGTGAACCGACCAGCAACAGTGCCACCACGAGCGTCGTCCGTGTACCTGTCATCACACCCAACTCGCGACGTATGCAATAAGTATTTACCTAAAGCAAGTAGAATTGTGAACAAGCGCCAGCGATGCGTACCGACCTCAGAGCAGTCGTGTGGTCCTGCGGCCTCGTAGCCCTGCTGTTCGCCACCGTCGCTGTCTGTACGACCGTCGGCCCCGTCGACATCGCACCGACCGCCGTCGCCGCGGCCATCCTCAACGCGCTCTGGATTCCGACGGGCGTGCACGCGACGGAGGGCTCGACTGGCCTCCTCGGCGTGACGCTCCTCCCGTTCGGCGTCGGGGTCGAGACGACACACCCGTTCTCGTTCCACGTGGCCGAGACCACCCGGGTCATCGTCATCTCGTTGCGGCTGCCGCGCATCGCACTCGCCGCCGTCGTCGGCTTCGCGCTCGCCGCCGCCGGCACCGTCATGCAGGGGTTCTTCCGGAACCCGATGGCCGACCCCTCCATCGTCGGCGTCTCCTCCGGTGCGGCGGTCGGTGCGGTCGCGTTCATCACGCTCGGCGGTGCCATCCCGCTGGTCGGGACCGCCGTCCCGTTCGGCATCGAGGGCGCAGCGTTCGTCGGCGCGGTCGCCGCCGCGTTCCTCGTCTACACCATCGCGACCGAGGGCGGCCGCACCCCCGTCGCGACCCTGCTGCTCGCCGGGGTCGCCGTCCAGACGTTCCTCGGGGCGGTCGTCTCGTTCCTCATGGTCACCAGCCCCGAGGGCACGCTCCAGCGGGCGTACTACTGGCTGCTCGGCGACCTCGGCATGAACGCCGCCTGGGAGCCGGTCGGCGTCGCGTTCGTCGCCGTCGCCGCCTGCTTCCTCCTGCTCCTGCCGTTCACGCGGGACCTGAACGTCCTGATGCTCGGCGAGGAGGACGCCCACCACCTCGGCATCGAGGTCGAACGCACGAAACAGATCCTGCTCGCGGTGTCCAGCGCCATCACGGCCGCCGGCGTCGCCGTCGCAGGGGTCATCGGCTTCGTCGGGCTCGTCGTCCCGCACGCGATGCGCCTCGTCGTCGGCCCCGACCACCGGGTGCTCCTGCCGACGAGCGCGCTCGCCGGGGCGACGTTCCTCGTCGTCGCGGACACGCTCGCGCGCTCGACCGCTGAGGTGCTCCCCGTCGGCGTCGTCACCGCCGCCGTCGGTGCGCCGTTCTTCCTGTTCCTGCTCAGCCGCCGGGAGGTGCACGCACTGTGATCGACATCGACGGCGTCACCGTCTCGTTCGGCAACGCGACCGTCCTCGATGACGTATCGCTCGCCGTCGAACCCGGCACCTTCCTCGGACTCGTCGGCCCGAACGGGGCGGGGAAGACGACGCTCCTCCGGACCGTCAGCGGCGCGCTCGACCCCGACGGCGGCACCGTCTCTCTCGACGACGACCGGCTCGACAAACTGGGCTCGAAAGCCGCCAGCCGGCGGGTCGCCGTCGTCCCGCAGGACACCACGGTCTCCTTCGGGTTCACCGCGCGCGATGTGGTCGCGATGGGACGCACACCGCACCGGGGACGGTTCGAGCCCTCCACCCGGACGGACCGACAGGCGGTCGACGACGCACTCGCCCGCGTCGACGCCGAGCACCTCGCGGACCGCCGGATCGACGAGCTGAGCGGCGGGGAACGACAGACCGTGACCATCGCCCGTGCACTCGCACAGGAGACACCGATCCTCCTGCTCGACGAGCCGACGGCGAGCCTCGACGTGAACCACCAGGTCGAGACGCTGGAACTGGTCGCGGACCTCGTCGCCGACGGGAAGACCGTCGTCGCGGCCATCCACGACCTCTCGCTCGCGGCCAGGTACTGCGACGAACTGGCGCTGCTCGCCGACGGAGATATCGTGGCTACTGGTTTACCGGAGTCGGTGCTGACACGCGACCGTCTCGCCGACTCGTTCGACGCCCGCACGGTGCTCCGGCGCGACCCGGTCACCGAGAGCCTCGGTGTGACCACGCTCGCACGCCAGCCCGGGGCCGTCGACCGCTCGGTCCACCTCGTCGGCTCCGGCTCGGTCGCCGCCCGGACGCTGGAACGACTCGTCGGCGCGGACGCGAGCGTCTCAGTCGGGCCCGTCACCCAGGGCGATGCGCTGGCCGAGACGGCGGCTCTCCTCGACGTCGAGACCATCGAGCGCTACCCCCACGAACCCCTCGACGACGCGACCCTGTCGGCCACCCGCGAGGCCGTCGACCGTGCTGCCGTGGTCGCCGTCGCGAACCCCGCGCTCGTCGCCGGCGACGACCAGGTGTACGGGCTCCTGGACGGCCGCTCGCCGCTGGTCGTCGTCGATGAATCGGGTGGAGAGCAGCAGCCACCCAGGCGCGCCGCGTCACGCGCCGAAACGCTCCGACGACGGGGCGAGGTGACCGACGTACGCGGGGTCGCCGACGCGATTGCACGCGCGAAACGGCTCGTGGAAGCGACGGACGACTGAGGGCGTCCCAACGTTCAAGCGCCGGCCGTCCTAACCGCGAACGATGGACAGGGGGCCGTGGCTCGCGCTCGTACTGGTGCTCTCGATGGTGCTCGCCGGCTGTGGTGGCACCGCTGGCGTCCAGACACGGGACCCGTTCTCGGTGCCAGAGACGTCCGTACCCGACCCCTCGGAGACGGAGTCGATGCGGGCCACCCCACCGTTCTCGCCCGACCCGGAGACGGACACCCTCGGTGACCCGGCCGTGTTCCTGGACTCCCAGGCGCGCCGCCTCGAGGGGACGAGCTACAGTCTGGACTACGAACTCGACGTCAGGTACGACAACGGGACGAGGTGGAACAACGTCGTGGTCGACGCCCGGTTCGCCCGGAACCAGAGCATCTACGTCTCGAACGTGACCCAGCGCGGCCGGGCACTGAACGTGACCAGGCTCGCGTACGTCAACGGGAGCCGCCTGTACGCCGCGCGCGGGCCGGCTGGCCTCTCACCATCGGCCGCGAACTTCTCGATCGCCCGGACCGCCGACGGGACGCCGGTCCCGCCCGGGGAAGGCGTGACGCTCCGGGCGCTCCGTCCCGAGTTCCTCTACAACGGCTTCTCGTCGATGAACGTGACCGTCGTGCGTGAGCTCGACAGGGTCCCCGCGGGCGTCAGCGACCAGCTGTTCTACGTCCGCGCCACGGAGGTCACGCAGCCGGACACCCTCGTCAACAACGCGTTCACCGGCGGGGACGACGCCGGCGTCGAGAACGCGACGCTGGAAGCGATCGTCGCCAGCGATGGCTTCGTCTACGAGTACAGGATCGAGTACACCGTCGTGCGGGAGGACGGAACGCACCTCACCGTCTCCCGGCGACTCATCTACCGCAACGTGGGGACGACGACCGTAGCCGTGCCGTCGACGTGGGGCACGAACAACACGACGACGGCCGTTCGCTAATCACCCCTACGATTCGATGGAGTAGCCGCGCTCCCGGAGCAGTTCCTCGACGCGCTGGGCGTGGTCGCCCTGGACCTCGATGTGATTCTCCTTGACCGTGCCACCGGTCCCGAGCGCGGACTTGAGGTCGCTGGCGAGGTCGCCGAGGTCGCCGTCGCCCTCGAATCCCTCGATGACCACCATCTTCTTGCCGTACCGACGTTCCTCGGTCCGAACCGCCAGTGTCTGGGTCGCGCGGTCGAGGTCGGCCGTCGGGTCGTCGGAGACGTCGAGACCCTCGAAGGGGTCGTTGTCACTCATACAGATGGGACCGTTGGCGGTCACGACGTAAGAACGTTGGCCGCAGCGTCTCAGTCCATCGGGTTGCGGACGAGCTGGCCGTGTTCGACCTTCATGCACCGGTCCTGTACGACGTCGATTCCGGCCGCCTCGGCCTTTCGCGCCGCGTCGTCGTCTCCGACACCCGGCTGCATCCAGATTGCCCTCACGTCGTCCCGGTCGAGAGCCTCGCCGACGATCCCCGGAACCTCCTCGCTCGGGCGGAATATCTCGACGATGTCCACGGAAGCCGGAACGTCGGTCAGCGAGTCGAACGCTCGCCGACCGAATATCTCGTCGGCTGTCGGATTGACGGGCCACAGTTCGTAGCCGTGACGCTGCAGGTACGCCGGGACGATGTGGGCTGCCTTCTCGAACGATGTGGACGCACCGACTACGGCGACGCGGTCGTAGGCGAGTACTCGCCGGAGATCGTCCGGCGATTCGAGTGGCATACGGCCGATAGCGCGCGGCGAGGAATCAGTCTACCGCCGGGCCGGCCCGACCGACGAGCCGGCCCCTCGCGTGAGACGTGAGTACAGGCTCTCGTTCCTGCATTTCACTACCGGCCGACCCCCGGATTTGATATAGCGATATGCAATTTATCTGTTCGGCACCACACGTCAGCAGATGTCGGAAATACTTCAAGAGAGGCCGCCAGAACGGCTCAGAGCAGCCGATAGACGTTCGATTCGTAGACGTCCCGCACCTGGCCGCCCCAGTTGTGGGTGTACGTGTCGATGATGTCGCTCGCAACGTCTCCCCGGAGGTACTTGACGATACCACGGTCGCCCGTCCTGTCCCTGAGGTGGGTCGTGAAGAAGTGCCGGAAGTAATGGGGGGTGACGTTCTCCGTCGCCCCACCACCGTCCGTATACCACCCGTGGGCCCTGGCGTGTCGCTCGACGACGTTCCTGACCGCCTGTGGACTGAGCCGCCCGCCCCAGTCACCGCTCGTGGAGAGGAAGAGCGGCTCTGCGGGCGATCTGGCGTCCGGCCGGATGGCCAGCCACGACTTCAACACCGCTGCCAGCTCGCCGTCGACGGGGATGACGGTCGCCCGCTTTCGCTTGTTCGAGGCCGTCCGCTCCTCGCCGTTGTAGGAATAGCCACGGGCGGGTTCGGCAGCCACGTACAGCGATTCGGGCCGACCGTCCAGCTGGACGCGCCCACCGAGATCGAACTCGGCCACCAACTCGGGGTCAGAGAGCGAGAGGTCTCGCAGGTCGAGGTTGCACAGCTCGCCGACACGCACGCCGGTCTTCAGCAGCGTGATGACGAGCGCCCGCTCCAGCGGGTGCGATATCGCCCCGACGAACCCCCGCATCTTCGGCACCGAGATCTCCCGTCGCGTCGGGTCCTTGTCGATGGACTCGTCCATCTCCTCGACGACGAGCGCCATCGGGTTCGAATCGAACTCCCCGACCTGGGTCATGTAGGCGTAGAACCGATGGACGTAGGAGGCGTAGGACGCGACAGTGCTGGGTGCGTGCTCGCCTCTGAGGGAGTGGACCCACGCCATGCACGCCCTGCGCCCCGCCTCCTCGGGCGTGAGCGACCGTCCGCTGGGGCCGCTGCCCTCGTCGGCCAGGAACGACTCGAACCGCCTGAGGACCCGCTCGTAGGCCTCTCGCGTCCGCTCTGACTTCCCGTGGTACTCCTGGTCCTCGAGGTAGTACGAGACCGCGTCGGTCATCGGTCACCAGTTGGAACGTAGCCACCGTCACGGCCGCTGTACCGGAGCTCCCCCGCCTCCTGGAGGTCTCCCAGCGCCTCGTCCAGTCGTTCCTCGACGTCGTTGGTCACTGCGGCGACGAGGTCGTCCCACGTCTGGGGGTCGTCGCGGTCGTCTAGGATGGTCAGCACCCGGTCGGCCAGCTCGGCCCCGTCGGTGTCGTCCGCTATCGACTCGTTCGTGTCCCCGCTGTCGTCGCTATCGGGTGACTCGTCGAGGTCGAACGACCGGCGGCCGGCCTGGACCATCGTCCGGACGAACTCGCTGTGGCTCATGTCCAGCGCGTCGGCCTCCTCGGCCCACTGTTGCTTCTGGTAGGTCGGAACGTAGGTCCGGACTGCGGTGCGAGCCGTCTCGTCCTCGCTCATACCTCGAACACCTCCGCCGGGCGACAGGAGTCCCCGGGCGTCTGCAACCCTGTTCTGGAGGGACGAACCCCCGGGGTTACGTGCTCAGGACGGGGTTCGCCGAAACGGGGTTCCAGCGGAAATCCGTTGCCTTCCAAACGACTGGTTCCGGGTCGCCGTCCGGACGGTTCGAACCTGTGACCGAACGTCGGATCGAGTGGTCCACTCATCCGTTCGGGGCGACTCGCGCCCCGGTAATCAATCTACCCCTACAATCTGGGATAAGAGCCCTTATCTTCCTATGTATGTCTGTAATATCCGGCGGTCGAACGCAATATCCAATTATCTGGTAGCACTATTTGCATTTTGTAGGGCCATAATAGTTGATACTAAAACCATATCCTGTCCTTTCTGGGCGGACGGAATTTGAGTGGTCAACGGTGGTTGCTTCGGTGTACTGCCGAGGTGCATCAACCTGGCAGGTTGGCACTGGCAACTGAGTGGGCATCAGTTCGATGAGGTGGCTGGAGCTGGTGGCTGAACCGAGACGGTCTCTACTGCATCGAAGTGGCCCGGTACTGGCGTAGTCGGCACTGGACTCGTAAAGCCGATGTTCGATGCACGATCCGAACCCCGTCATCGAGTTGCACGAGGCTCGGATTCGGTGGCTCTATCCGCTGCCGAGGGCGCTCGCCGGGGAACTCGCGGTTCAGAAGGTCCGTTCGAGCACCAGCTGATAAATCTAATATCGCTATATCCAATTGGCGGTCGGGAGCGAACTCATCTCACTGCCAGTTCCGTCTCGACCTCGCCGAACAGCTCCCGCACGTCCTCGTCGCCGTCTGTCGATTCCGCGACGTTCTCCATCAGGACGGTCTCGCTGGGGAACAGCTGCGTGCCGAGTTCGAGCCCGTGGTCCCGGGCGGTGCCGCCGGTCATCGTGAGGTACACACCGACGCCCGTGTCGGCGATGCCGGCCTCCTCCTCCTGGCCGTCGTCCGGGTAGCAGAACTCGACGTCCCGCATCGCATCCGTGCCGAGGACGGCCTCGACCAGTCGCTCGTACCGGGGCGAGATGCAGAGCTCGCCCTCGTACTCGGCGACGAACTCGCGGGTCGCACCGTCGGCACGGTAGCTGTCGAGGAGCTCCGGCGTCGCCATCAGCGTGTGGTACACCGTATCGCCCAGGCCGGTGACGACGCGGACGTCCGTGTCGTGCGGGTCGATGCGGGCGTTCACGTCGGCGATGGTGTCGAGGGGGTCCGGACGGAGCGCGACGACCTCCTCGAGGACGAGGTCCGCACTGTCGAAGCCGAACGCGAACGAGTGGGTCCGAAGCGAGCGGAACGGCTCCTCGCGGCCGACGAGCTGGATGCGCCCGGAGCCGGTCTCGACGGTGACGCTGTCGAAGACGACCCGGCGGGGCAGCCCGTCGCGGTCGTCCCGGAGCAGGGTGAACTCCGGTCGATGGGGATGGCCGAGGTCGCTGTAGTCCGCGAGCCGTTCGTACACGTCTCGGGGGTCGTCCGTGTTCCCCTTCGTGATCGCCTTCTCGTACCGGAGCGTGGAGATGATCGAGTCGGCGAGTTCGGTCGCGTCGGCGCGTGATGCGACCCGCTCGAGGACGGCTTCGAGCGGACGTCCCTTCCGTGGGACTGCGACGGCTGTCGTCTCGGCCATTTCCCGGACGAACGGCTTCGGGGAAGAAAACGTGTTCGTTCTCAGCTGAACATCTCGCCGAGCTGGTCGCGCCACTCCTGGACCTCGGTGACCTCCTCCTCGACCTCGTCGACGCGGGACTCGACCGCGTCGAGGTCGTCCTCGAGCCCGGTCACGTCGGCCTGCACGTCGTCGATGCTGTCGGTGGCGTCGGCGATGTCGTTCTCCAGGGAGTCGGTCGACTCGTCGAGGTCGGTGCGGAGTCCGGAGACGTCACTGGAGACCGATTCGAGGTCGTCCTCGAGCCCGGTCACGTCGGCCTCGACGCTCTCGACGGACGAACGCACGTCGTCGACGTCGCCGTACAGCGAGGTGATCTCCTCGTCATGCCCGTCGATGTCCTCCGTGAGTGTCGAGACCTCGTCGCGCAGGGAGCTGACCTCGCGCTCGTACTCCTCGAGGAGCTGCTGGGCGGTGCCCTCCTCGTCGAGGAACTCCGCCAGCGCGTCGGTGTAGGCGGCGACCTCCTCGACGCGGGACTGGAGGTGCTCTACCTTCGCGATGTCGGTGCCGGCGGCCTCCACGTCGAGGGCCTGCCGGAGCTCGCGGCGCTCGTTCTCGGTCAGCGTGCCGTTCCGGAGCTCCTCGACGAGTGCGGTGGCGACGCTCCCATCGACGGCAGGTGCGGACGGAGCGTCGTCCGTGTCGTCGACTGCCTCGGGTTCCGTGTCGTCCGCGTCGTCGACTGCCTCGGGTTCCGTGTCGGCCGTTTCGCCGGCGACTTCGGGTTCCGCGTCGGCCTCGTCGTCGGCCTCGGTCTCGACCTCCGCGTCCAGCTCGACGTCCTCAGCCGGCGCTACCTCCGCTTCGGTCTCTGCGTCGGCTTCCGCGTCGGTCGCGGTTTCCATCTCCGATTCGGCCGCCTCTGCGTCGGCTTCGGCCTCCGCGGTCTCGTCGGTCTCCGCGCCGGGGTCGTCGATATCGAGATCGATCTCGGGTTCGTCGTCGGCCTCGCTCTCGGTCGCCCCGACCTCCTCCTCGGCGGCCTCGAGGTCGAGTTCGATCTCCGGCGTGTCCTCGTCAGCGGCTTCGTCGGCCTCGGCGGCGTCCGCGTCGCCGAGGTCGAGGTCGATGGAGCCGCCGTCGCCCGACGCTTCGGTGGTGTCGGCCTCCGCCGCTGCCGCGGCGGGCTCGTCGTCCTCGAGGCCGGGCATCTCGTCCTCGCCGGCGAGCATGTCCTTGACGACCTGGTTCGAGTCGTTGGAGACGATGTCGTCGATGGTGTTGTCGTCCTCGACCTCCTCTTCGCCCTCTCCCGCGTCGGCTGCCGCGCCCTCGGCGTCGACCTCGGTGAGCTGTGGCTCCGTGAGGAACTTGGCGGCCTCCGCCCCGTCGTCGATACGGATGCCGTAGACGGTGGTCACCTCCTCGCCGGGGTCGAGCGTGCGCTCGTACTCGACGTGGTGGTCCTGGAAGGCTGTCCAGTTCTCGCTCTCGTAGTCGGGGTGGAAGCCGACACCGTCCATCGGGAACTCCTCGGGTATCTCCTCGTGGATCCTGATGGTGACGGTCTCCGCCCGGTCGGACGTGATGCCGAACCGGATGGCGGGGACCGGGAACTCGTCGGCCTCGAACGACTTCGCGACCGAGACCCCGTCCGCGTCGACCTCGATTGTTGTCTCCTCGTCGACCTCGCTACTCATACAGCCACGTACCTGCACCACGAACATAAAGGAAACGGGCACGACCGCTGGCGGCCGGAGTGACAATCCTTAGGGCGGCGGCTCGCACACGGTCGGGTATGACAGTGAGCGACTGGGGCGACTGGCTGCCCCGTGCCGTCGAGGACGCGTCGCCGGATGGAATCGCGGTCTGGTATCTGGGCTGTAACGGCTTCGTACTGAAAGCCAGCGACGGGACGACCCTGTTCGTCGACCCCTACGTCGGACTCGGCGACCCGCCGCGCACCGTCCGTATGATCCCGGTGCCGTTCGACCCCGAGGACGTGACCGAGGCCGACGCGGTGTTCGCCACCCACGAGCACACCGACCACGTCCACGGGCCGAGCCAGGCCCCAATCCTCGAACGGACCGGCGCGACGTTCTACGCGCCCGACGACAGCCTCGTCGTCGCCCGCGAGGCGGAGGTCTGGACCGACGACCACGACATCGACGAGCACCAGTTCCACGAGGTCAGGGAGGGCGACACCGTCGAGGTCGGCGGCTTCACCGTCCACGTCGAGCCCGCGAACGACCCCGACGCCACCCACCCCGTCAGCTACGTGTTCGAGCACGACGGCCACACCGTGTTCCACGGGGGCGACACCAAACCCAGCGACGAGTTCGCCGCCCTCGGCGAGCGCTACGATATCGACCTCGGCATCCTCGCCTTCGGCACCGTCGGCCAGATTCCGGACAAGGAGACCCGCGAACCGAAGCGCACGCGCTGGTACAACGACGAGAACCAGGTCGTCGAGGCCGCCAGCGACCTCCAGTTCGACCGGCTCCTGCCGAGCCACTGGGACATGTGGAAGGGCCTGACGAGCGACCCGAAGGTGCTGCACCACCACGCCAAGAGCTTCGCGTACCCCGAACGGCTCGAGATCGGTGAGATCGGCGACCGCGTCGACGTGTAACCGGCGCTCCGCTCGTTCTCGGAGGTTCACGTCCCCACCACCGGCACGCATCTGTCGAGACTGGGAGAGCGAAGCGAGGACGTCGAGACACCACGCGAGGGGCGAGAACCGGCAGTTCGTTGCAGCGGCCGCCCCACCGTACGACGACCCCGACCACGGCACGAACGCATTAGTACGAGCCGTCCCTCCCGGCGGATATGGATCTGCTGTCGACCGCCCTCGTCGGCTTCGTGCTGGTTTCGCTCGCCGTCTCGGTGGGCATCGTCGCCCGGATCGACCGGCCGGGCGGGGAGTGGGGGGCGCGGCTCCGTTCGCGCTGGGTGATGGGCGTGCCGTGGGGGACGCTCGTGGTCGTCGGCTTCGTGCTGGCGGTGTACCTGTTCGTGCAGGGCGGCTGGGACCACTGGCGGGACCCGGTGGTGCTCCCGTTCCGGGCGTGGTCGTACCTCTACCCGACGGGGCTGCTGACCGCGGGGTTCTCGCACGCCAGTCCGGGGCACCTGACGGGCAACCTCATCGGTACGCTCGTGTTGAGCCCGCTGGCGGAGTACGCGTGGGGCCACTTTCCCGAGAACCGCGGGTCGGAGTCGTTCGCGTCGTGGCGGACGAACCCCTGGATCCGGGCACTCGTCGTCTATCCCACCGTGGTCGTCGCCGTGGGGCTGCTGACGGCGCTGTTCTCCATCGGCGCGGTCATCGGCTTCTCGGGTGTCGTGTTCGCGTTCGCGGGCTTCGCGCTGGTCCGGTACCCGCTGACGACCGTCGTGGCGGTGCTGGGCGGCCAGCGGTTCCTCTCGCTGCTGTACGACGTGCTCCGGGACCCCGTGCTGGTGCAGGGGGCGTCGCCGAGCCCGCCGTCGCCGCCGTGGTGGGCCGGCATCGCCATCCAGGGCCACGCGTTCGGGCTGTTCGTGGGCTTCCTGCTCGGCGTGGCTGTGTTCTACCGGCGGAGCGACCGACCGAGCGCGCTACGGCTCTGGCTGGGTGTACTGTTCTTCGCGGTCGCGAAGAACCTCTGGGCGGTGTACTGGTACCTCGGCAACGACGAGTACGTCCTCTACCGCGGCGTGGGGCTGGTGCTCGTCGTCGGGCTCGCGGTGGTGGTCGCGCTGGCGCTCGACGTGACCGAGCGGGACTTCGACGCCTTCACGCTCCGGACCGGCGCGGTGACGGTGCTCGTGGTCGTCGCGGCGGTGATGACCGGACCGGCGGTGTACAGCAACCTGACCACGGTGTCGGACGACTCCGTGCCGGGCGAGGGAGCCGTCGAGGTGGAGGGCTACCAGGTGACCTACGCCGAGGACGTCCGCAACGAGCTCATCCCGGTCATCGATGTGGGGCCGCTCTCCCAGCAGACGAACGTGAGTTCCTCGGGTGTCATCGTCGTCAACCAGGACCGGAGCATCTGGTACGAGAGCGTCTCGGCCGGACGGCTCGCCTATACTGGCTACACCCGGGTCCGGGTCGGCGGCGTCGGCTGGAGCGCCGACGTCGGCGTCGACCGCGACGGCTGGTCTGCCGTCGGCGGCGGCACGTCGTACCGGGTGTTCCTCCGGCCGCCCGACGGCGACTGGACGCTGGTCCACGAGAGCAACGCGGTGACGGCCGAGCCTAGGCTGGACGGGAAGAACGTCTCCATCATGCCTGCTGGTGGTGCGCCGTACCAGCTCGTCGTCAGCCAGAACGGTTCTGTCGTCGGGCGCGATGCGGTGCCGCGGGTGAACGACTCGGTGACCGTCGGCGGCATCGAGTTCGTCCGCGAGGAACGCGGCGACGGGGACCGCATCTACGCGGTCGTCGGCGATACACGGGTCCGCGTGTTCGCCGAGGAGACGTACCGGTAGCGGGCAGCCGGTGCGGCCCGCCCGTCGCTCAGTCGTCGCGGTGCCACTCGATCCTGAACACCTCCGCGTCGACGGTGTGGGTCGCTGACTCGTGGAAGGGGAACTGCCGGTCGAGGTCGAGCTCCGCCGCGAAGGCGTGGGTGACCTCGCCCGCGTTGTCGGCCGCGAAGGACTCGACGAACGTCCGGCTACCCTCGTTGTGGACGGAGTAGGAGACCTCCGCGAGCGATGCTGCTGCGGTCAGGAACGCCCGGTCCGCGTGCTCGTTGCCGTCCTGTGCACCGAACGGGGGGTTCATCAGCACCGTCGTCGCCCCCGAGGGACACAGCGGCGGGTTCGTCGCGTCGCCACAGCACCACTCGACGGTTGTGCGTGCGCCCACGCGTCGTTCGTTCTCCAGGGCGGTCGCGAGTGCGTCCCGGTCGAGGTCGACGCCGACGACCCGCTCTGCGCCCCTGAGTGCGGTCCCGAGTGCGAGCATCCCCGTCCCGGTGCCGAGGTCCAGCACCGTCGCACCGGCGATGTCGCCCTGCGTGTCGGCGACGTGGACGATGGAGGCGGCTACCTCGGGCGGTGTCGGGTACTGTTCGAGGTCGGTCCGCGGCGAGTCGAAGCCGGCGACCACGCCGAGTTGCTGGGCCAGCGCGCGCCGTGTGCTCATCGGCGAAGAATCAGTCGTCGAGGCTGATAGGCCCGTCGAGTTCGAAGCCGACCCCCTCGCGACGTGCGCGTTCTGCACACGCCGAGAGCGCGGGCTCGACCTTGTCCGCGTCGGCCACGTCGCCGCATTCGACGGTGATCCGGGCCGCGCCGAGGAACGCCGCCGCGCGGACGAACCCGCGCACGCGGTCGACCTCGCGCTGGGTCTCGAGCGAGCAGTCCTCGTCGAAGCAGGCCCGCACCGTCAGGACGGACGGGACGTAGCCGGACTCGGTGAGCTCGTGCTTGAGGTCGCGCAGGTACTCCGGTGCCGTCGAGTCGAGCGCCTGAGCGTCCAGCGATACGGGCTGGAGGTCCTCCGGGCGACACTGTTCGATGGTTCGTTCGACGTTCGCGGACGGGGTCGCACTCATTGACGCCACATACATTATGGGAATACAAAAAGGTTTGTAAATGTCCAGTAGTAATACCCGGTTCGGTATGGTACACGTACCGGAACCGTGAGAGGATGGAACACGCTTATTATTCCGGTCGTTCACGTTCCTGTATGAAAGAGTGCCCGCGGTGTGGTTCCTCGCTCAGCGCGTACTCCCTGAGCGACGTGGAAGCCTACGGCTGTGACTCGTGTGGGTGGGTCGGCGTGCCGGTCGACCACCAGAGCGAACCGAAGCGACTCGAGTCCTGGCAGGACGCCATCCAGCGGTTCCAGCAGAAGTTCGCCGCCGACGGACTCGACGAACACGCCGAGCGGCTGGAGCGGATCGAGCAGGCCCGACGCGATGCGGTGAACGGCGACGTCGAGGAGGAGCCCGAGCCGGACGACGAGCGCGCCGACGTCGAGGGCGCTGACGACTCGGCTGCGGAGGCTGGCGAGTCCGAGAGCGCAGAGACCGCGTCTGGAGAGACCGACGAACCAGCGGACGCGAGCGACGATGCAGCGGAGGACGCGGACGACGAAGCGGTGGAGGAGACCGAGGTTGCGGACGACGAAGCGGTCGAGAGCGAGGCCGGCGACGGGGCCGAAGCCGACTCCAACACCGAGGGGGACGAGGCCCAGGGAGACGGCACCGAGGCCGAAGAGGACGTGGAGGACGACGCCGAAGACGCACCGGCCGGCGACGGCACCCACGAGGAGACCGACGAAGAGGTCGAGGTCGCTGCGGACGGCTCCGGCCAGTAGGGAGCCCACCGACGGTACTCTGTTCTGCTCACCGTTAGCGAGCGCTCCCACTGGTCGGTCGTGAGCGAGCGAAAGAAGTGGTGTGTGTGGACTCTACTCGTCGGCGGCGGGTGCTTCGGCCTCTGCCCCGGCCTCGCGCTCGTCGACGTCCTCGTCGGAGCGGGCGGCGACGAGCGAGCCACGTGCGACGGAGTACAGCGGCTCGTTGGCGTGCTGGACGCCACTGATGGAGAACGGAATGTTCGCGTCCTCGAGGTGGTCGCGGAACAGCGCCTCGAAGCCGTCCGGGCTGGAGGTGCCGCCGGTGACGACGACGGGCACGTCCAGCCCTTCCTCGACGTCCTCCTCGTCGACCTCGCGGACGACGTTCTCGATGACGTAGTCGAGCAGGTTCTCGTAGTAGATGCTGAGTGCACCCTCGACGCCACCGACGTCGGTGGTGAAGTCGAGCTCGAAGTCGTTCTCCTTGATGGAGGTGACCTTGTCGACGGGCGTGCCCGTGGCCTGTGCGGCCTGCTCGTCGATCCAGTCGCCACCGCGGGCGACGGAGAACTTCATGACCGGCACCGCGTAGTACGCGAGACAGACGTTCGTCATGCCCGCGCCGAAGCTGATGCCCAGCCCGGTGAAGTTGTTGTCCGCGAGCTCGCTGTAGATGACGGCCATCCCCTCGTTGATGGGTTCGGCGTCGTAGCCCATGTTGCCGAGGAAGCTCTCGATGGTCTTCTGGTGGTAGAGCGTCGACAGTTCGGAGTCGATCGGGTCGGCCGGCACCGAGAAGTAGAGCTTCTCGTCGGGGTGGTTCGGCTCGCCGACGACCTGCTCGATGATGAGCTTCATCATCGGGATCGCGGACTTCTCCGAGGAGGAGAGGATGCCGTGCTTCATCGGGCGGCGTGTCTCCTTGTTGAAGATGTTCGCGAAGTTCAGGGCGTCGTCACCGACGACGTACACCTTGTCGTCCTTCCGGATGTGGAGCACTTCCGAGCGAGAGAGCATCTGCTCGGCCATGTCCGAGTACTCGATCTCCACGAAGGAGTTCCGCTGCTGTACGAACACCGTGTCGTTCCCATCTTGTTGGGCCGACAGAATGTTCATCGTCCCAACGTCCAGGCCTTTAGCCATATTTGCCCATTCTAACCCACCGAATAATAAAACTATGTGAAATTATTTCATCACTATCGGACATGATATTAGCAAGGCGTTACCGAATCGTCCGACGCAGGTCAGCTGAGGCCGAGTGCCCGCTTGATGCGGGCGAATAACCCACCACTACCGCCGGTCGCCGCGGCGATGCTCGTGGACTCCTCGGTCTTGCGCTGCTCCTCGCGCTGTCGACGCTCGCGGAGTTCCTTGAGCTTCTGGGTCTGGTCGTCGACCGTGGTGTTCGAGGTGGCGGTCTTCTTCTCGCCGCCCTTCATCGCCTTGAGGTTCTGTATCTGCGAGTCGACGCCCTGCGAGCGCGTCACCTTCGCGCTCTGCTGGCTGAACGCCGAGGTGTCCATCTCCTCGTCGACGCTGAACTGGAGGCGACGGTTGTCGCTCTTCTCGACGCCGCCCCACGAGAGGTCGACGCCCGACATCGCCTGGTCGATGTCCGCCTGGATCTCGGCGTCGGAGTAGGACTCCTCGGGCTCGGCCTCCTCCTCCTCCATCGGCTCGATGTCGGCCGGCCCGGGCTTGCGGTAGCGTTCGAGCTGGTCCGCGACCAGCGCCGCGCCGGTCGAGCCGACGACGAGGACCAGCCCGAGCGCGTAGAGGCCGATGACGCCGAGGGTCGCCCCGACGCCGTACTCGTTCCACTGCCCGGGGTAGACGGAGACGAACCAGACGACGGCGGCCAGGTCGATGACGCCGCCCGCCGCGGACGCGTAGACCGCCCGGCGTTCGACCGGGAGCAGGACCACGATACCGGTGATGGTCGCGGGGAGCGAGAGCATTCCGAGGGCGTACGCGATGCGCGTCCAGTTCCAGAACGGGTCCGTCCCCGCCTCGAAGCTCGTGAAGCTGACCACGGTCAACAGCAGCGCGATGATACCGACGGCGATGCCCCCGAAGAACAGCCCGAAGCCCAGGTAGACGTCCGTCTCCTCCTCCGGTTCGCCGATGTACTCGCGGTACAGATTGTATAACGGGTTGTCCGGTGGCGACTCCTCCGGTCCTGTCGCCGCAGTCGGTGATTCCTCGTCGGCCATTGTCGCCCAATACAGCGTCATCTCTCATGACTGTTTGGTTAAGCGTATTCATCCTGAAAAAAGACGGTCGTACGCGCGCATGACGCCCGTCTGACGGACGGGGAGAACGGCGGTGACAGGTCCGCTCCCGTCAGTCCTTGCGCTTGACCACGTCGCCGAGCGTCGTGGTCGTCGAGGAACCGGAGTCCCAGTCGCTGTCCTCGTCGCTGCCGCCACCCATATCGAGGTTGATCTCGAGGAACCGCTCCAGCTTGGACTGCACCTTGTCGCTCGGCAGCGTGTCGCCGCGTTCGAGCTTGCGGATGAGGCTGGCCTTCTCGTTGAGTTCGTTCGCGAGGTCGGACTGGCTCAGCCCGCGGTCCTCGCGCGCCCGTCGGATGCGTTCGTCGTAGTCCTGGGCGAGCTCGTCCATGTCGTCGAACATGTCCGACCGACGCCGGGAGGAGCCGCCGCCGCCAGAACCGCCGGACGAGCTGGACGAGCTCGAGGAGGACGAGGAAGAACTCGAGCTGCTGGTCGAGTACTTCGTGGAAGTGCTCGAGGACTGCTGGGTCTTCACTTCGGTTCCGAAGTCGGCACAGTCGTCGCAGACGTCCAGCTCTGCGCCCTCGACCTTCACCGTCTTCGGCGACGCCGTCTCGGCACCACACATCTCACACTGAACCATACGCGGCCGTTCGTCGCGTGCAGTGATAAAAGATACGACGGCTCAGTCCAGCTGGCCCCAGACCTCGTGGAACCGCTGGAGCGCGGTGAGGTGCCCGACGACGGCGAAGACGACGAGCAGCCAGCCGACGACATCGAGCCCGTATACGGTCCGGGAGACGCCGGCCGCCGCAAAGCCGACGAGGCCGGAGAGCGCGAGCCGGTCCGCACGGCCGAGCACGCCCGCGTAGAGCCGGCCGACGCCGACCGCCTGTGCCTGCGTGCCGAGGTAGGAGGTCATCAGGACGCCCGTGACGGCCGCGAGCCCGAGGTCGTAGCGGCCGATACCGGCGGCGAAGCCGGCGATGATGACGAGGTCGGCGTACCGGTCGAGCACGTGGTCGAGCACGTCGCCCGCCTCGCTGGCCACGTCCTGCGCCCGGGCCAGCTCGCCGTCGATGACGTCCAGCCAGCCGTTGAGGCCGACACAGACCGCGCCGAGGGCGTACCAGACGGCACGGCTCCCGGCGGGGGCCTCGACGGCAGGGCCGCCGAGGGCGAACGCGACGGCGGCCGCGCCAGCGAGCCCGAACGCGATGACGCTGACGGCGTTGGGGGTCAGCCCGAGCCGGTCGGCGAGCCTGACGAACGGGTCGAGCAGCGCCTGGATGCGTGGTCTGAGCTGGTCGAGCGTCATAGGTAGTCGAGGTAGTCCACGTCGCCCGCACTCGGTTCTCGCGTTCCGTCGACGACAGCCGCGAGGGCGTCGGCGACCGCCTCGGGGCTCGACCGGGTCGTCTCGATCTCGTACACCGAGTCCAGCCCGTGGGTCTCGACAGCCTCCGAGAGCACGACGTCGAGCGCCTCGCTCTCGGCGTTCTCGGCGGCCTTCGCGTCGGACTCGCCCCGGTCGCGCAGCCGTGTCGCGAGTGCTTCGGGCGCACAGCGCAGGACGGCCACGCGGTCCGCGTCGAGGTGGTGCGCGAGGTGGGAGTCGAGCACCAGGATGGCCGCTCCGGCGTCGCCGGCTGCCTCGTACTCCTCCACCCACGCCGCGAGCGCGTCGAGGTCCGCGACGACGCTGTCGCGCTCCTCGTCGACCGTCTCGTACAGCTCCTCCCGCTCGATGATCTCGTTCAGGTGGACCACGTCCACGTCGTCCCGGGCCTCGGCGAGCAGCTCCGTGGCGGTCGTCTTACCCGTCCCGGGCGTGCCGGTCACGGCGACCCTCACTTCCCGAGCACCTCGTTCAGCGTCTCGACCGCCTCGCGGGTCCCGTCCTCGGTACCGCACGTGATCCGCACGCAGCCGGGCAGCCCGAAGCTCGTGCAGTCACGGACGATGACGCCCGCGCGTTGCATCTCGTCGGCGACGGCACCGGCACTCTCGGGACCGCGAGCCTCGCTCACGTCGACGAGGACGAAGTTGCCCTCCGAGGGCCACACCGGCGCGTCGATCTCCTCGCGCATGTACTCGCGCGCCCAGCGGGCCGTCTCGACCGATTTCTCGACGTGTGCGTCGTCTTCGAGGGCGGCGAGTCCGGCGCGGCAGGCCAGCTCGCTCGCCGCGAACGGCGTGTTCACGCGTGCGTAGGCGTCGGCCCAGTCCCGGGGGACCAGCGCGTAGCCCAGCCGCACGCCGGCCAGTCCGTAGGCCTTCGAGAACGTCCGGAGGATGGCCACGTCGTCGCGCTCCTCGAGCAGGCCCCGTGCGCTCTCGACGTCGGCGTACTCGCCGTAGGCCTCGTCGACGAGGACGAGCGTCTCCTCGGCGGTCTCGTCGGCGATGTGCTCGATGGCGTCGAGCGTGAACGTCCCACCGGTGGGGTTGTGCGGGCTGGTGAGGTAGACGATGCGCTCGCCGTCGTAGTCGGAGAGCACCGTCTCGGGCGTCAGTGCGAGCTCCGGGCACGCCAGCTCGTACGTCTCGACCTCGCCGTGGTGGTAGCGGGCGCTCATCCCGTAGTAGGCGAAGCCCGGATCCGGGACGAGGACGGTGTCGCCCGGGTCGAGCATCGCCCGGGCGAGGTAGTCGAGCGCGCCGTCGCCGCCGTTGGCGAGCCAGACCTGCGCTGCGTCGCAGTCCCAGCGGTCGGCCAGGGCGTCCCGCAGGTCGGCGTGGGCCGCCTTCGGATACGAGGAGACGCCCGGGGCGGTCCCCCGGATGGCCTCGACCGCCGCCGGCGAGGTGCCGTGGGGGTTCTCGTTCGACGCGAGCTTCGTGAGTGCCGCCGGGTCCACGCCGAGGTCCCTGGCGACCTCCTCGATGCCGCGCCCCGCCTCGTAGGCGACGTGAGCCGAGAGGTCGCGTGGTTTCATGCTCGAAAGCCCGGGCCGTGAGCCCTTAAGCGTAGTCAAGCACTGCTGTCGGAGGACGACCCGGCGGTGTCCGTGGTGCCCTCCGTGAGCGTCGCCGCCCGGGCGTGGGCCTGCTCGACGACCGTCGGTCGTGCCCTCAGTTGGAGCCGGACGTGCTCCCCGTACTCGACGGCCTCGACGGTACCGTGGTCGTGGCACCACGCGACGAAGCCCATCGTGTCGTCGCCCTGCGGAAGCTCGAACGTCTCGGTCGTCGCCGGGAGTTCCGCGAGGACGCGCGTTTGCAGGTCCTTCAGTCCGGTCCCCTCGGTCGCGCTGATGGGGACCGGCTCGCCGAGGTCGTCGGGGAGTACCGCGGACTTGCGGCGGAGTTCGTCCTCGTCGACGCAGTCGGCCTTGTTGAACGCCGGGACGACGGGTCCGTCACCGACCTCGTCGAGCACGGTCGTGACCCGCTCGCACAGCGCGTCCACGGGCTTGCTCGCGTCGACGACGAGGACGACCACGTCGGCCTCGCGTGCCTCGACCAGCGTGGAACGGAACGCCTCGACGAGGTCGTGGGGCAGGTCGCGGATGAACCCGACCGTGTCGGAGACGAGGAGCCGGCGGCCGTCGACTGTACACCGGCGCGTCGTCGTGTCGAGCGTCTCGAACAGCCGGTCCTCGACGGTGGCGGTCTCGGCGAGGTCGTTCGGCCCCGCCCCGAGATCTTCGAGCGACAGCTCGTCGGCCAGCCGGTGCAGCAGGGTCGACTTGCCGGCGTTCGTGTAGCCCGCGAGCGCGACGAAGTCGAAGCCGGCGTCGTGCCTGCGCTCGCGGTTCCCGTCGCCCTCCTCCGGGAGCTCCTTCAGCCGGTTCTGCACCCGGTCGATGCGCAGTTTGACCTCGCGGATCCACTCGCCCTCGGGGTCGTGCGTGGGGAACCAGTTGTACTCGTCATCGTGGCTCTGCACCTCGCGACGACGGTGGAGCTCGTGCTGGAGACGCGCGAGCTCGACTTGGAGCGTCGCCCGCCGGGTGCTCGCACGCGCCTCGAAGATGTCGAGGACGAGCCGGAAGCGGTCCCGGACCTCGACGCCGTCGGGCAGCCGGTCGGTCCACGCGAAGAACTGTGACGGCGTGAGCTCGTTGTCCACGACCACGTAGCCCGCGTCGTGGTCGCGGACGCTCTCGGCGACCTGCTCGACCTTTCCGCGGCCGAGGTTGAACGTGGCGTCCGCTGCGCGTGTCTGTGTGTGTTCTGCGACGACCTCGTGGCCCGCGGATTCTGCGAGGGCACGGATCTCGGTCGTGTCGGGTCGGTCGTCTGCGGTTCGTGCTGCGAGTACTGTCCGTCGTGACATGTGATGTGTATCTGGGGATGGCGGTTCTGCGGCGTCGCACGTCACGGGTGACAGCTGGTCGACGCAATCGCACGACGGAGACGCCGCTGGCGGTCCAGCAGCCTGCGGGCTCGTGACCCGGCTCTCACGGAACCGGCGTCCGAGGTCGCCTCAGAAAGTGGATAGGGTCTCCATCGTGGCCGTGACGGGATGTCGCTGTGCTGGCACTTCAAGCTTCGGTCGGGGAGAGACCGGTTGACACGCTCGGCGCGGTGGTCGAGCTGGGGACGAAAACTGGTGGCTCGGCGGGAAAAATGGTCGATAGACCGACAGTTGTGTGCCCGGGCGCTCGCCCGATGCGGGACAAATAAACCTTAATCCACTATACGAAATCGGTGGGGGCGCTCAGTCCTCTTTGGTGTCCCGCAGGTGCTCGCGCAGGCCGAACAGCATCGGTGCCGAGACGAGCGCGAGCAGGCCGCCACCGGCCGCCAGCGCGGACTTCGACATCACCTCCTGCGGGCCGTCACCGACGAGGACGACCCCGCGCATGCCGCGGTCCCGATAGTCCTCGCAGTAGTACTTGCTCAGGCCGGAGCCCGAGAACTCCATCGCGTACCTGTTCCCGACGTCGGTCGTGTGCTCGCTCGCGAAGCCGAGCGTATCGTCGACCACGCTGTAGGGGCCCTCCGTACCGGCCCACTCCCAGACGACGGTCGTCTCGGGGTCGACCCGCATGGCGGGCGGGTCGAAGGCGTACGGGCCGCCGTTACCGTCCGCACCGACGGTGACCGTCACGGTGTCCTGCCCGCGCTTGTCGACGACGCCCTCGTAGTTCTCGACGCCCTCGAGCCAGCCGTCGAACGTCGGGCCGGTCGACTCGGACTCCTCGGTCCCGGTGCTGGTCTCGGTCGCGGTGCCGTCGGTCAGCGTGACCGAGACGTCGCCGACGACGAGCGCGGCCCGCATCCCCATGCTCTTGTGCGGGTTGCAGGCGTACCGGACGACACCGGTCTCCTCGAACGTGCGCTCGAAGGTCGCGCCATCCTCGCTTTTCATCTCGGACGCGAAGCTACCGTCCTCGGCGGCGACGTCGTGGACGCCGCCGTTGCCGGACCACTCCCAGACGACGGTCGTCCCGGGATCGATGCGGACGGCCGGCGGATCGAAGGCGAACGCGCCGCCGTTGCCTTCGGAGCCGACCGTGATGGTCACCTCCGACTCGCCGGTGCGGTCGACCAGGCCGTCGAGGTTACCGACGCCGTCGAACCAGTCGGCGAGCGATACCTCCTCGTCCTGCTGGCCGGCGGCCAGCCCCGATGCCGCCGTCCCGAGGGCGACGGTGCCGGCCGCGGTCATGAACTGTCGTCTACGCATGGTCTCAGCCCTCGTAGCCCGCGTAGTCCATCAGGTTCGCGAAGATCTCCGTGTCCATCGCCTCCGTGTAGACGATGCCCGAGAGCATCCCGCCCGGGTAGCTGTTCCCGTTGCGGACGTGGTCGACCTTGTGGCAGTGCATCAGGTAGATGCCGGGGTCGGCGTCCGCCTCGAACTCGATGGTGTAGCGTTCGGCGGGTGCGACGTTCAGCACGTCCTGCTTGAACTGCATCCCCTCGGGGTACTCCGCGCCATCTTTCTCGACCACCTTGAACCGGTGGTTGTGGATGTGCAGCGGGTGGCTCATGAACCCGCCGTTGACCCAGTGGACACGGACGGTGTCGCCCCGGTCGACGATCATCGGCGACCCCTCCTCGGGGTGGAGCGTCCGGGGCGCGCACTTCCCGTTGACCGTGAACGCGTCGGGGCGGCGGTTCGTCAGGTCGAACTGGACGTCCTCGCCGGCGTGCTGTCGGGCGAGGCGGGTGTCCCACTCCTTGACGGTCATGAAGTACTCCTTGTCCGCTTCCTCGTAGCCCTCGGGGTCGACCCGGAGGATGCCGAACATCCCCATCTCCATGTGCATGGGGGTCTGGTAGTGGCAGTGGTAGAGGTGCGTGCCGGCCACGTTCGCGGGGATGGTGTACGTGTGCGTCTCGCCGGGCATCACCGTGATGCCGGTCGTCGTCGGCACGCCGTCGTCCTCCCAGGCCTTCGTCACGCCGTGGAAGTGCAGCGTGTGCGGGGCGTCGGCGTCGGTGTTGTCGAGCGTGACCTCGAGCTCCGCACCCTCCGTACAGCGGAGGATGGGTGCCGGGACGCTCGGGTCGCCGTCGTCGGCGGCGAACGCCCACGTCGTCGGGAGCCCGACGGGGCCGCCCATCGTCTCAAGCGGGTGCATGTCGTGGCGTGCCTGCACGGGCTTCAGCGTGACCTCGTGGCCCCGCTCGTCCAGGTCGACGACCTCCGGCTTGCTCGTCGTCGGGAGGTCCTGCATCGCCCGGTTCTGCGTCGCCGCGCCGGGGTTCACCTGCCGGGTGGAGGGGGAGGTCGTCGTCGTCAAACAGCCTGCAGCAGCCGCGAGTCCCGTGGTTCCCGTCGCTGCCATGAACCGCCGCCTCGAGATTCCGGTACCGGGAGCGCCTATCTGATTTTCGCTCATACTCCGACGTGCGGCCGGGTAGTACGTATAAAGGGCAGGCGATTCCAGTCCGGTGGGAAAGGAACCTCCCAGAATATAATCGGATTTTATGGACTTATATTGGCGTGAGTTCGCACAGCACGCGGAGGGCTAGAGCGTCTCCGACACCGCGTCGGCCGCCCGGAGCGCCAGCGCGGCGATGGTGAGCGTGGGGTTCAGCGCGCCGCCGGTGACGAACGTCGAGGAGGAGGCGATCCAGCAGTTGTCGAGGTCGTGGGTCCGCAGGTCGGGCCGGACGACGCTCTCGGCGGGATCGGTCCCCATCCGCGTCGTTCCCATGTGGTGGAACGCCGGCCCGGTCGCGTCGGGGCCGGTCACCCAGTCCACGTCGACGCCGAGCTCGTCCATGATGGCCGCCTGTCGCTCGTTCGCCGCCTCGATCGTCCGCCGCTCGCGCGCGCCGAGCGACCAGTGTATCTCCGGGACGGGATTGCCGTGGTCGTCTGTCACGTCCGGGTTCAGCGTCACGCGGTTCTCCGCGCGTGGCGGCTGCCCGCAGAGCCCGCCCATCGCGAGTCGGTTGCCGTACGCCCCGCGTATCTCGTCGGCGAGCGCGTCGCCCCAGGCCGCCTCGCTCTCGGTCGAGAGCGCGATATCCACCGGGGACGGGCCCGCGTAGTTGAGGAACTCCAGCTTGTACGGCCCGACCGAGTCGTCCACGTCGTCGTAGAACTGGTGGCACTCGCTGGTGATGAAGCCGACGTGCTTCTGTCTGGTCGGCTCGTCCAGCTCGCCGCCCATCCCGGCGAACAGGTGGTCCATGAAGTACCGGCCGACCGCGCCGGAGGAGTTCGCGAGCCCGTCGGGGTGCTGCTCGGAGCGCGAGAGCAGGAGCAGCCGCGGGGTCTCGATGCCGCCCGCGGCGAGCACGAACTGGCGGGCCTCCTGTCGGTGCTCCTCGCCGTCGGGCGTCGCGTAGACGACGGCGTCGACCGTCTCGCCGGACCGGTCGTGCTCGATGCGCTGGACCGGCACGCGGTCGACGATGCGGGCCCCCTCGTCCTCGGCCTTCGCGACGTGGACCGTCGCGTCGTACTTCGCGCCCGAGGGACAGACGGGCTTGCAGGTGCCGTAGCCCTGGCAGGGGCTCCGGCCGTCGAACGCCTCGGAGTTCCGCGCGTTGGGGGCCGAGTGCATCGCGATTCCCAGCTCCTCGCAGGCTCCGGCGAACAGCGAGTCCGAGTACGACGGGCGGAAGCCCGGCATCGGGAACGGCTCCTCGCGCGGCGGGGCGAACGGGTTGTCGTCGGCTCCGGCGACCCCGAGTTCGGCCTCGGCCTCGGCGTAGTACGGCTGGAGGTCGTCGTAGCCGATGGGCCAGTCGCGCTCGACGCCGTGTCTGCTCCGGCGCTCGAAGTCGTCCTCGTGCAGCCGGAACACCATCCCCTGCCAGTGCAGCGTCGTCCCGCCGACGCCCTTCACCCGCGCCGCGTTGAGGGGGTAGAACCGTCCCCCTGCGTTCGTGTACGCGTCGCGCGGGCCGCCCATGTCCCACACCTCCTCCGGACCGTGGCTGGGTCGGATGTGGCGCTCCATCCGTTCGAGTCGGTCGGCGGGATCGAACCGCGGTCCGGCCTCCAGCACGACCACGTCGTGTCCCTGGCTGGCGAGTCGGTGCGCGACGAGCGCCCCGGCGGGCCCGGCTCCGACGATGCAGACGTCGGCCCGTGGCGACGGGGTGCGGTCGACGTCGTCGCCGGCACTGCTCCGGCTCATTCGTCCGCCCCCCGACGATAGCTCGCCGTTCCACCGGGGTGGCCGATGGGGTTCTCGGTGCCGACCAGCGACCCGCCCGTCGGCGACGTGTAGAAGGCGTACAGCAGTTCGTTGACGACGTAGTAGCGGACCCGCGCCGGCGGCCGTCCTTCGGGGTCGGGCTCGATGGCGTCGGCCCCGAGCTGGCGGAGCGTCGCGTCCCGGTCTGCCCGGTCGAGCGCCGCGTAGGGGGCGTCGAACCAGCTCTCGGCCCGCTCGTCGACGACGGTGAGCACGTCTGCCATCCCGTCGCGGTAGTCCGGCCTGTCCGCGGTCCGGCCGGCGACGTACGTCTCGACGAACTCTCGGACGCCCCCGACCTCGCTCGGATACAGGACCTCGGCGACGGCGACCAGCGTCTCGACGTCCACGTCGGGGTCCGCACGCTGGTCGTCGAGTCGCTCCTGCGAGAGCGCGGCCGCGCCGGCCCCGACGACGATGCCGGTCGAGGTCAGCACGGCCATCGCGTCCCGCCGCGTCAGCTCCATCTCTGGGCCGATTAGGCCGACCTAAAACTTAAGCGCTGGGAATCTCCACGGTGTGTTCGAGGCGGCCGACGCCCTCGACCTCGATGACCACCTCGTCGCCGTCCTCGAGCTTGCCGACGCCCTCCGGCGTCCCGGTCGCGACGACGTCGCCCGGCTCGAGGGTCATGTAGCTCGTGATCTCCGCGATGAGTTCGGGCACGGAGAAGATCATCAGCTCGCGGGTCGAGTCCTGGCGGAGCTCGCCGTTGCAGTACGACCGCACGGCGGCGTCCTCGGGGACCTCGTCGGGCGACGCGAGCACCGGGCCGATGGGTGCGGCCCCGTCGAACGCCTTCCCGCGCACCCAGTTCGTCTCCCGGTTCTGGTCGTCGCGGTTCGAGAGGTCGTTCACGCAGGTAAAGCCCGCGACCACGTCCATCGCGTCCGCCTCGTCGACGTCCTTCGCCTGCTCGCCGATGACGACGCCCAGCTCCGCCTCGAAGTCGAGCCGGTCCTTGCCCGCCGGGAGCGTCACCTCGCTCCCGTGGCTGGCCACGGTGTTGGGCCCCTTCAGGAACAGCAGCGGTCGGTCCGGCACCTCGTTGCCGAACTCGTCGGCGTGTGCGACGTAGTTCCGTCCGACGCAGACGACCTTCGAGGGCTCACACGGCGCGAGCACGTCCACCTCGTCCTCGTCGAACGTCCGGTCGCCGAACTCGATCGTTCCGTCGTCCCACTCGCCGTACCGGACCGCACCGGCCGGGTCGCGGAAGCGTACGCGTCTCATAGTCGGTCCGTCGGTCGGAGCCCGGTTAAGGGTTGAGAACCCGGTGAGTTCCGCGTGTGTCGCCCCGCCGGAATCCGGTGGGAACGGAAGGTTTAAAATTGCCGACCGGGAACGAACTGATGCGCTCGGTTGGTGTAGTCCGGCCAATCATCTTGGCCTTTCGAGCCGAGGACAGGGGTTCAAATCCCCTACCGAGCACTTCTCGAACGTGCTACAGTGAGAGAGGAGCGCAGCGTAGGGATTTGAACCAGCGAGCAAATCTCCGATTTGCGAGTGAGGTTCAAATCCCCTACCGAGCATTTTCACGACCGTCAGACCGACCAGCCTAGCCGCCAGAACTGATGGTCTCGGGGTAGGCTCGCTGGGTCAGGAGTTCGCGGAGCCGCACCGTGAAGAACGGGGGGTTGTCGAGGTTCGAGGCGTGCCCGCTGTTCGGGACGACGTGAACCGCCGTCTCGCTGTGCTCGAGCTGGGCCAGCAGTCGCTCGGTCGTCTCCTCGTTGGCCGTGGGAAGGTGTTCCCCGTGGAGCACGAGCGTCGGTGCGGTGACCGCTGAGAGGTCGACGGGTTCCCTGGAGAAGCCCGCGGTCGCGTCGGCGACCTTGACGAACTCCTCGTGGGCGATGTGTGGGGCCTCCTCCAGTAGCCGCTGGACGGTCTCCTCGTCGCCCGAGATGCCGGGGAGGAGCAGGTTGCCGACGCGGAGCTGCCACCGGTTCAGCGTGCGGTAGTCGACGAACCGGCCGAGTCGGGCGAGGAACCGGACGTTCGCCATGGCGAGTCTGCCGGCGAGCGGGAGCGGGCCTGCGGGGAACGTGTCCGCGAGGACGAGCCCGGCGACCCGCTCGGGGTGGGCCGCGGCGAACGCCTGCGCGATGGCCCCGCCCATCGAGAGGCCACAGACGACCGCCCGGTCGACGGCGAGCGCGTCCAGCAGTGCGGCGAGGTCGTCCGCGAACAGCCCGATCGAGTACGTCGACCGCGCCGAACCGCCGGTGTGGCCGTGCCCACGCACGTCGTGGGCGATGACGGTGAACTCGTCGCCGAGGGCCGCCAGCTGGTGCTCCCACATGGTCGAGCTCATGAGCATCCCGTGGACGAACACGACCGGCGGTCCGTCGCCCTGCTGGACGTAGTACGTCTCGATGTCGTCGGTCCGGACGGTGGGCATCCCGTACGGAGAGGGGGCGGACCGGTATCAGGGTATCGTGGCCTGCGACCGCGAGCCGAGCCTTCGTCCGTCTCGAGCGGGTGGCCGAGGAGTAGCGAGACGGCCTCGAAAGTACTTTACCGGCGTAGGCGCGAGGCTACGGCAAGACCATGTCCGACAAACCGGCGTCGATGTACCGGGAGATCTCCAAACCCGCGTACACCCGACGCGAGTACATCACCGGCATCCCCGGCTCGAAGATCGCACAGCACAAGATGGGCGACACCGCCAGCGACCCCGACGACTGGCCCGTCCAGATCAGCCTCGTCCTCGAAGAGGAGTGCCAGCTCCGTCACGGCTCGCTTGAGGCCTCCCGGCTGTCGGCCAACCGCCACCTCATCAAGACCCTCGGCGAGGGCAACTACTACATGATCCTCCGGAAGTTCCCGCACCACGTCATCCGCGAGAACAAGCAGGCCACCGGCGCGGGTGCCGACCGTGTCTCCGACGGCATGCGCCAGTCCTTCGGGAAGATCGTCGGCACCGCCGCCCGCGTCCCGAACGGTGAGCGACTGTTCACCTGCTGGTGCACCGTCGAACAGGCCCCCGAGGTCAAGGACGCCTTCCGCCGCGCCTACAACAAGATCTCCCCGCCCTGTCGCGTCGTCGTCGAGCGCGGCGAGGAGAAACTCATCGCGTAACCCCGCCGCCCGCTTTCTGCTATCCGTCGCGACGCCAGAACGCCCAGTCCCGCGGCCGTTCCATCTCCGGGTCCGTCTCGCCGGTCCGTCGCTCGGTACGGAGGTGGACGCCCGCGGTGACCGCGAGCGTCCCGGCGAACAGCCCGCCGTAGACGAACCCCGGCATCGACCCGAGCGGCGGCACGCCCAGCCAGCCAAGAGCGACGACGACCGCGAAGGCCCCGGCGAGCGCGAGGTACCGCTTGCTCCAGTCAGTGCCGGGCGCGTCGGACTCGACCGGTCTGTCGCCCAGGTACGGTGCGAACGTCGCGGTCGCGTCGGTCCGCGCGACGGTGCCGCGTGACTTGTCGTAGTCGACGACGCCGTTCTTCGACAGCGCCGGCAGGTGCGTCTGGACGAGCGAGGTGTAGACGCGCTTTCGCTGCTTGTACTCCAGCGACGGCACCGGGACGTCACACTCCCGCGCAGCGACGTAGGCCGTCAGCTCGCGGACCGTCAACTGCTCCGTCACCAGCAGCGCCCGCAGGACGGACCGGCGGCGCTGGTTGCTCAGGGTCTGGTACACCACGTCGGTGGTCGGCTCGCGTCCGGTCGTCGATGTGTCTGGTGATTCGAGCGTCGCGCTGCTCCCCCCATCACCTTCGGCTACAGTATCCATTTTCCCCCTGAATATTAAAGGGCGTCTGTGAGTAATAACCGTGCCGGTGGTTTACAAGGTCGTTGCCACCGGGCGGGAATCGAGCGACGAGGAGGCGAAAACGTGGCGTTCGAGCCGTTCAAGTGCGTAATTTTCCGGAATCCGGTCACGCGACCGTACCACCGGTACTGGTGTCATACCTATGCCGGCCAGAGGTGTAATCATACCGAGGAATCGGCGCATCGAGCGACCGTTCCGGGAGAACCGACGATGGAAGGGACGACAGCACGCAGGGGAGGGGAATCGTTCGTCGAACAGCTACGCCGCCCGGAGTACACGGGCGAGAACCGCTGCATACCGTGTACCGTGACGAACCTCGGTATCGCGGTGGTGCTCTCGGCGGGGGCGTTCCTGCTCTCGTCGTGGCTCGCCGCCGGGGTCGCGCTGGTCTCGGTAACGGCGATCTACCTGCGGGGCTACCTCGTGCCGGGCACGCCCGAGCTGACCAAGCGGTACTTCCCGGACTGGCTGCTGTCGTGGTTCGACAGGGGGCCGGTCCCGTTCGACGCGGAGTCGTTCGCGGTCGAGGGGCTGCTCCTCGAGGCCGGCGCGGTGGTGCCGGGCGAGGCGGACGTAGAGCTCGACGCGACGTTCGCCACGGAGTGGTACGGCGAGATGGAGCGGGTCCACGACGAGCCGAGCCAGCGTGCGGCGCTGGCCGAGCTCGCGGACCTCGACGTCGACGAGATCCGGCTGGACGCCAGACCGGGTCGCTTCGTCGCGTGGTACGACGGCGAGTGGCTCGGGCAGTGGGAGTCCCGTGCCGCGTTCGTCGCGGACATGGCGGCCGCGCCGGTGCTCGCGACCCGGCTCGAGGACTGGGAGTCCATGCCGGTCGCGTACCGGAGCGAACTGCTGGCCGGACTCCGGCTGTTCCTGGACCGGTGTCCGACCTGCGACGGCGACGTGACCTTCGGGACCGACGTGGTGGAGTCCTGCTGCCGGTCGTACGACGTGGTGGCCGCGAACTGTTCGGGCTGTGACGCCCGCCTGTTCGAGCTGCCCTTCGACGAGTCGATGGCCGCGACGCCGGTCTGAACCGAGAGTTTTCCGGGGGAGGGAACCGAACCAGGGGTGGGGCCGTCTACGAGTTCGACTGGCGGACCTGGTCGATGGAGGGACTGCAGTGTTCAGCGTGGAACGGGGGTCGCGATGAACTACTCGGACGTATAACGGTAATAACTGGTTTGCAAACCCCGGTCCAACTGTCTTGGGTGGGAGATTCAAAGGAGTTCTACTACGAGCCAGCCGAAGGCGAATCGCTAAGTACAGAGGTCGTAACGGCGGTTGCGAAGGCTCACGACGAGGATGTGATCGAGCAGGAGTGGCTCATCAGTAAAGACATCAACACGGACGCACTCGACGGACTCTTCCAGGAACGCAATCTCAATATGACCCTCCAGTTCGAGGCCGACGGGACGACGGTGACGATCATCGCCGACCGCCGTGGCGACCCGCGCATCAAGATCGAATCGCACCGATAACGACGCAGCGACACCGAACGGTCGTTTCAGATGCGTTCGACAGAAAACTGAGTCAGAACAGCGCACGCAGCAGGCCGCGACGCTGTCCCCAGAGCTGGTAGGCCGAGGAGACGGCGAACGTCGCGAGGAAGGCGGAGGCCAAGGCCAGCGGCGGGACCGCGGAGATGACCGGGAGGTTCGCGAGGGCGGCGACGACGAGGAACAGTCCGACGACGCCGAGGGCCCGGTAGTACTCGGCCCAGCTGACGCCGAAGGCGGTCGTCATGGTCATGTAGCGCTCCACGTCGCGGGCGGAGTCGAGGAGTTCGACGAGCTTGCGGTCCGCGTCGTAGGCCAGCACGCCGGCCGCGTCGAGCATCGGGAGGTGCGTCTGGTGGAGCGAGACGTACACCGTGTGCCGCACGTCCCGCGGTGCAGGCGACTCGCCCGATTCGACCGTCGCGATGGCCTCCGCGAGGTCCCGGAGCGCGACGCCGTCGTCGTGGCGACGCAGGTACTCCAGCGTGTGACGGCGGCGTTGGTTGCTGAGAATGGCGAACACGTCCGAATCCGGTACTGTGTGTGTCTTGGTTAGCATTGTCCCCCCACGACGCGGCGATTCGCGTCTCCGGAAGTACGTATCGCGCGCAGGGGGGATAGGTATGGAGAGCGGACACCGGTGGGTCGGAGTACGCAAGGCCGGATTGAAGCTATCGGGTCTCGGATAGTTCGGGGCGTTCGAACCGGCAGGCGTCGCATTCCGGTACTCATACTGCCAGTACGGTCGCCGTGTCGTTCTGGAGCTGTTCTCGCGGCGAAACCGAGAGACTGCGGCCTGCTAACGGGTCCGACGACCCGGGCCGGGTCACCATACCGGTCGCGGCAATTTCGGTGGTAGCAGGACCGGACCGGAACGCAACGGCACACTGAGAGGACGAAAGCAGGACATAAGTAATACGATACGTGGCGGAGGGAAGGATAGCCCGTCGAAGGGGGAGCAGACACACCGGGGGCTTCGGGGCGCGACACGCCGTCGCACCCCCGACCCGTGTGCGCTGCATACGAAGACGGGCACTCCGACCTGGAGTGGGACAGACGGTTCGACTCCGTCACCAGGTCCTCCCCAAGGGGGGGAAACACATCAATGACAGACGAAAGACAACACCTCACTCGGCGTACCGTACTCGCGGGACTCGGCACCGTCGGCGTCGCAGCCGCGGGGGCTGGCCTCGGCACCACCGCACTGTTCAACGACCGCGAGGGGTTCAGCGAGAACCTCCTCACCGCGGGTTCGCTGGACCTCCTGCTCGACTACAAGGCGACCTACGACGGCCCGAACGGCGTCGAGATCCTCGGACAGCGCCCCACCCCGGACGAGGAACAGGCGTGGGAGGACCAGTTCGGCGAGGGCAGCGAGATCGACTACTGTTCGGACGACGGCAAGGCGATGCTCATCAACGGCGACGAGATCCCCGTCTTCGACCTCGACGACGTCAAGCCAGGCGACTCCGGCGAAGTCACCGTCAGCCTCCACATCTGCGACAACCCCGCGTGGGTGACGATGTCCGGTGAGCTGGTCGAGAACGCAGAGAACGGCCAGACGGAGCCCGAACTCGCCGACGAGGGCGAGGACACCGACGGCGTGGGCGAGCTCGCCGACGCCATCCAGGTCACCATGTGGTACGACCCGGACTGCAACAACGTCCTCGACGAGGACGAGGTCGTCATCTTCGAGGGGAGCATGACCGACGCGTTCGCCGCGCTCGAGGCCGGCATCGGCCTCGACGGCGACGCCAGCACCCCGGAGTTCGACCCGGTCCCCGGCGCGAGCACCTACTGCATCGGCTTCTACTGGGAGCTGCCCATCGACGTGGGCAACGAGGTCCAGACCGACTCCGTGAAGTTCGACCTGACCTTCGACGCCGAGCAGTCGCGGCACAACCCCGTCGTGACGACCAGCCAGGGCGAGGGCTTCGAACCGTTCCAGAAGTCCTCGTTCGCACGGGCCCGCTACGGCGGCGTGAACACCTGGGAACTCGCGGTCGGTACCGCACCCGGTAACGCCGACGAGGCGGACTACACCTGGACCTCCGGTGCGACGGTCCCGTTCACCTACGAGTACGATGGTGCGGGCTCCGCAGCCTTCTCGGTCGACGGCGTGACCGTTAGCGACTCGATTCCGGCACCCGCTGGACGCTTCGCGTTCGTCGGCAAGGCCGACGAGGCAACCGTGACGGTCGACAACCTCGCACTCAACGTCGGCGGCGACTCGATCGGCCTGGTCGGTCCCAACACGATGACCGCGTCGAACGACGACGACGGCACTGACCGCGACATCCAGCACCTCGTCGTCAACACGAGCGCAGCACAGGTCTCCGGGCCGTTCACCGTGACGGGCGACCTGACTGGAACGGTGCAGGGCGACTACGACAGCTCCGCCGAGGAGGGCGTCGCGCTCGACCTCGCCTTCGAGTAAACCCGGGCTCCGGCCCGAAACAACTGACCCGGAGTGGTTCGGCCGACGGTTCGACTCCGTCGCCGGGTCGTCCCCTCAGGGGGGAGTAAACAGCAATGACCAACGACAGACAACACACCATCTCCCGACGGACAGTCCTCGCCGGACTGGGGACCGTCGGCGTGGCGGCCGCGGGCGCGGGCCTCGGCACCACCGCACTGTTCAACGACCGCGAGGGGTTCATCGGCAACAGCCTCACGGCTGGTTCGCTCGACCTGAAGCTCGACTACAAGGCGACCTACCTCGGCGGTGCGGGCCGCCTCGACGATGTCGTCGCCATGGGCTACCCGGACGCCGAGGACCTCGGCGACGGGCGGTACCTGCTCGACCAGGCACCCAGCCCGGCCGACATGCAGGCGTGGGAGGACCTCGTCATGGGCGAGCAGTTCCAGTTCTGTTCGGACGAGGCCGACGAGTTCCTCGTCAACGGCGACGAGCTGCCCGTCTTCAACCTCTCGGACGTCAAGCCCGGTGACTGCGGCGAGGTCACCATCAGCTTCCACATCTGTGACAACCCGGCGTGGCTCGACCTCTCCGGGAGTGTCTACGCCAACAACGAGAACGGCCAGACCGAGCCCGAGCTCGCCGACGAGGGCGAGGACACGGACGGCATGGGCGAGCTCGCCGACCTCATCGAGGTATGCGTCTGGTACGACGAGGACTGCGACAACGTCTACGAGCCCGGCGGCGAGGGCGAGGGCCAGGAGCTCGAGGTCGCACTCGTCAGCGACACCTCCGGCTCGATGAGCGGTTCGAAGATCGCCGCACTCCGGAACGCGGCCACCGACTTCGTCGACAACCTCGCACAGCCCGACGAAGTTGCCGCGGTCTCGTTCAACGGCAGTGGGAGCCTCGACCAGGAGCTCACGACCAACTACCAGGCCGTCAAGGACGCCATCAACAACTACACCGCGGGTGGCGCAACGAACATGACCGCCGGCATCTCGATCGCCGACGACGAGCTCATGGGTGGCACGAACGCGACGCCCTCGGCGTCGAAGGTCATGATCGTCCTGACCGACGGCGTCGTCAACGACCCGTCGGCCGCGGCGCAGGCCGCGACCGACGCGAAGAACAACGGTATCCGCATCTTCACCATCGCGCTCGGTGCCGGTGCCGACCAGACGTACCTCGCGAACAACATCGCGAGCAACCCCGGGGACGCGTTCATCGCCCCGGACGCCGCCGACCTCGACACCATCTACGAGGAGATCGCACAGATCGTCCTCGAGGGCGAGGTGAAGATCCTCGAGGGCACGATGGCCGAGGTGTTCGCTGCACTCGCCGAGGGCGTCCCGCTCGACGGCGACCGCACCTCCGAGGAGCGCGACCCGTACGCGGCCGTGACCACGCAGTGCATCGGCTTCGAATGGTGCCTGCCCGCGGAGGTCGGCAACGAGGTCCAGACCGACTCCATCATGTTCGACCTCGTGGTCGACGCCGAACAGTCGCGCCACAACGACAACCCCGGTGGTGAGAACAACAGCACCGACAGTGGCAACAGCACGCCGCCCACGACCACGGCTGCGAACTGAACCGACCGAAGACTGACTGCCTCGTCCGTCGTGCCTGGGGGCGCGACGGTGGCCCATCGGTCGCAGGGACCGACGACGACGGTTCGACTCCGTCGGTGGGTCGTTCCCCGAAAGGGGGGAGTACACATACAATGAGCGACAAACAGACATACGACATCACCCGGCGGACGGTCCTCGCCGGTCTCGGAACGGCCGGCATCGCTGCCGCGGGCGCGGGCCTCGGCACGACCGCACTGTTCAACGACCGCGAGGGCTTCGTCGGCAACAGCCTCGCCGCCGGCCGGCTCGATCTCCAGCTCGACTACAAGGCCACCTACGACGGCCCGAACGGCGTCGAGATGATCGGCCAGGCACCGACCGAGCAGCAGCTCATCGACCAGGGGCTCATCGACATGGCCGAGGGTCCGATGACCTGGGAGGAGCGCGCGGACCTCGGCTTCGCCTGCGACACCGAGGGCTTCATCGACGGCGAGGCGATCCCCGTCTTCGAGCTCGACGACGTCAAGCCCGGCGACTGCGGTGAGGTCACCGTCAGCCTCCACATCTGTGACAACCCCGCCTACCTCTGGATGCGCGGGAGCGTCTACGACGACCTCGACAACGGACTCACCGAGCCCGAGGGCGAGGTCGACGACACGCCCGACGTGGGCGAACTCGCGGAGAACATCGACGTGACCCTCTGGTACGACGAGGACTGTTCGAACACCATCACGGAGGGCGTCGGCACGAGCGACATCCTCGTCGTGCAGGACATCTCCGGCTCGATGGAGTACGACCAGTACGGCGGCGATATCTCCGACGGCCAGGGTGGCACGACCACCAAGCTCGCCGTCGCGAAGGACGCGATGGGTGACTTCGCCACCATCGTCTTCGACGAGACCGCCGACACCGAGATCGGCGTGTTCACGTTCGGCAACGAGGACTACATCGGCGACGACCAGGCTCCCGGTATCGCGTTCGGCCCGTCCGACGACGAGACCGACGTACAGAACGCCATCTCCAGCGTCGACGCGGTCCCGGAGGGCGTGACCGGCACGGCCCTCGGGCTCGCGGTGCAGGAGGGCGACAACTACCTGAGCGCGAACGCTCGCTCGGGCGCACAGAAGATCATGATCCTGCTCACCGACGGCGAGCAGTTCGAGAGCAACGTCGACGAGCTGCAGGCCGCCAACGACGCGAAGGCCGGCGGCACCCGCATCATCGTCATCGACATCAACGACCCCGGCGACGGCGATCCCCAGCTGCTCCGGGACATGGCCGGGACGGCCGTCAACAACCCCGGCGACGGCGACGGGACCGACTACTACAACACCTCGGCCGACGACCTCGCGGTCGTCCTTCCGGTCATCTACGAGTCCATCATCGAGTCCGTCGTGGTGGGCGAGGTGGTGTTCTTCGAGGGCACCCTGGCGGAGTTCAACGACGCCGCGTCGAGCGGCCTCAAGCTGGAGGCGCTCCCGCTGCTGGCCCAGTCCAGCGACGACGACGAGTACTGCTTCCTGCCGGGCACCCACTGCGTCGCGATGGAGTGGTGCATCCCGCGCGAGGTGGGCAACGAGATCCAGACCGACTCCGTGAAGTTCGACCTGGACTTCGCCGCCGTGCAGTGCCGGCACAACGACGAGAACGCGAACCCGTTCGGTTCCGCCGCCTGAGCTGAACCGGCCACGTCCGGCTCGACCGAGCCGGCCATCCCGCTACCATGACCCCGTAGCCCGATGACGGGGGCGGCCGCCGTCATCGAACACATCGACCCGGAGCGGTCACACGACGGTTCGACTCCGTCGCCGGGTCCTCCCCGCGGACGGGGACAACTCTCGACCGACGACCGACGACGCGGACCCACCGAGGTCGCCGACGTCGCTTCGGGCGAACGGTTCCAGGGTCGCCGTACCGGACCGGCAGGGTCAGCCGACCGCTCCACGAGCGGTCGGAAGTGGTCCGTATCCCGGTGGCGGGCGACCCATACCTAAGCCCGTCGCTGTCCTCCCGACAGGCGAGAAACGACGACGAACGGACCCGGTGGACCGACAGTGGTCGGTCGCCCGGTCACGTCGTCGAGTCCGACACGCCGCCTGGGGGGCGGCAGGGGGGAGACACGTGACATCTACACAGAAACAACTGAATCGACGCGACCTGCTCGCCGGCATCGGTGCCGGTGCCGTCGGGATCGCCACACTCTCGGGAGTGACGGGCGATCTCGGCGATGCCCCGGCGTACACGCACTACACGTACGCCGCGCCGAACTCGCTGGTCCGGATCGCCTGGTTCGAGACGTACAACGGTGGCGTCCTCGCGGGACAGAACGGCTCGACGGTGACCAACGGGACCGCCGTCCTCGACCCGGCCGAATCGCCGGCGTACGTCGACGGCGTCTCCGGACCCGTCGTGACGCTCGACAACCTGATGCCGGGTGACGAGGGAACCCTCGTCGTCGGCTTCCAGGCGGTGGACACGCCGGCACAGGTCCGCCTTCTCCCGCAGCTCTCCGCGACCGACGAGAACGGAATCGTCGAGCCGGAGGCCGTCGCGGGAGACACGACGACCGACGTCGGCGAGCTACAGGACGCCCTGCTCGTCGAGATCTGGCGCGACTCCAGCCTGTTCGGCGGCTGCGACGGCCGTCGCGGGCTCGGCGACACGACCCTCACGACGGGCTCGCTCCAGAGTGTGAGCGACGAGTACGGCCCCGAGGGGATCGACCTCGGCTGTCTCGACGGCGGCGAGAACCGCTGTCTCGGGCTGGCCTGGCGGTTCGACCCGGACAGCGCCGACACCCAGACCGACAGCGTCACGTTCGACCTGGTCTGCGAGGCCGTCGGCTGTGGAGGTGCGGAATGAGCGGCCTCACCCGCCGGGAGATCCTCGTCGGGGCCTCCGTCATCGGCGGCGCAGGTGCCATCTCGACGGCGAGCACCTACGGCGCGCTGGCCGACCTGGAGCGGTTCACCGGGAACTCGCTGCGGGCCGGCCTGCTCGACCTGCTGGTCGGGTGGGAGCACGACGGCGACACGGGCGCGAGCGACGGACAGGTGTCCATCGACCTCGGGACGCTCTCGCCCGGCAGACGGGGGTTCGTCCTGTTCACCGTGGACCTGCCCGAGTCCGACGACGGCGTCAACAACCCTGCCTACACCTGGCTGCGGACGTTCTGTCCGTCGACGACCGGACGACTCGCGAGCGCGCTCACCGTCAGCCTCCGGTACGTCGACGGGACCGGCGCGTACACGAGCGACCCCCTGTTCGAGGGGACGCTCTGTGACGTGGCGCGTACGTACCAGACCGGCCTGCCGCTGGACCCGTCCCAGGACCCGAACGCGACCGTTCCCGGCTGCCTGAACGCCGGCGAGGACGGGCCGCTCCACCTGCGGCTCGACTACGAGCTCGCCGACGACTACGTCGGGGAGGAGACCGTCGGCCTCGGCTTCGAGTTCGCGGCCGTCGCGTGCCGGCACGCGGACCCGACCGACGACGGCCCGTTCGTGGCTGTCGTCCCGGTCGACTGCTACTGCGGCCCGGACAGACACGGCGTCAGCTACGTCGAGGTGTACGTCTGCGACGACGGTGCGCCCGGCTGTGACTGCGTCCTCCTCGGGAAGCTCGAACTCGACGACACGCTCCCCGAGGACTGCGGCATCGGCACGCCCGCGACGCTCGGGGAGAACCACGTCGTCCCCGGACGCTACACCCTCCCGGTCGACGACGACTGCGAGGACACCGGCTACGACATCGTCGTGACCGAGACGGCGACGAAGCCCGGCGAGGACGGGGGCCGCGACGAGGTCGTCGCGCTCGCCTTCCACGTCGAGGGAGACGGCGACACGCCGGACCCGACGCTCTGTCAGGTCGCCATCAAGGGCGGCCGTGGCGTCGCCTACTACGGCCCCGGTGACCTCGACGGCAACGGGACCCTGGGAGTGCTCGGTGCACCCGAGAAGGACGGTGACGACGAGGGTCCGGGTGGGCCGCCGGCTACCGGTGGCCCCGGCAACGGAGGTGGCAACCGATGACGCCCGAGCTGACCCGCGGGGGTGTGCTCCGGGCCGTCGCGCTGCTCCTCGTGGTGGCGCTGGTCGTCCCGTTCGTCGTCTTCGCCGTCCCGCAGGTCGCGGGCGGTGACGCGAGCTTCGTGGTGGTCTCCGGCAGCATGGAGCCCGCGATCTCCGTCGGCGACGCGGTCGTGGTCGCGGAGGTGGACGGCGACGACGTGCGCGTCGGCGACGTCATCACGTACGTCACGGCGGACCGCTCCGTCCCGACGACCCACCGGGTCATCGACATCCAGCAGACCGCCGCCGGACCCGAGTTCGTCACACAGGGCGACAACAACGAGGACCCCGACGCGAGCACCGTCACGCCCGACCGGCTGGTCGGCCGCGTGATGCTCACCATCCCGCTCATCGGGTACGTGGTCGAGTTCGTCGGGACGACGACCGGCTTCGCGCTGCTCGTCGCGGCACCCATCGCGCTGCTCGTCCTCACCGAACTGTGGGCCCTCGTCAAGCGCGCCCGCGAAGAGAACGAGGACGAGTCCGACGGGACCGGGGACGGGTCGGCGACCGACGGCGTGGGAACCGTGGCGGCCGTCGTCGACGACGACGAAACCGACGGCTGGAGCATCGGCGTCCAGGACCTGACCGCGACGATGGCGGTCGCCGGCGTCGCAGCCGTCTACTCCGGCGTGGTGGCCTACCTCGTCTACGACGGGTCCGTCACCTACTTCCGGTTGCTCCAGCTGAGCGTCTCCGCGTTCGCGGCGTTCGCCGTCGCCTTCGCGGTGCTCCTCGGTATGCGGCTGTTCGTCAGCCCGACAGCCGACACGCCCGCCACCGGGGGCGGCGTGCTCCGGGGCTCGCTCGACGAGGCGACCCGCTCGCTGCCGTCGGTCACCGTCGCCAGCGTGGACGAGCTCCGCGCCATGGCCGCCGCGGCCGGGCGCTGGATCGTCCACGACGAAGCGGCTGACCGGCTCAGCTACTCGGACGGCACGATGCTGTACGTCTGCGACGCGCCGACCGACGGCGACGTCGAGACCGCGGTCATCGCTGCCGACGAGGAGCCCACGACGGACGGAGCCGCCGACACCGACGACGCCGTCGACACGGAGGAGGCTGCGTGGGCCGCGCTCTTCGGCGACGCGTTCGACGCCGAGGGGCTGGAGTACACGTTCCCGGCTCGCGACGCGCGGCCCGACGGAGGTGAGTCCGATGAGCAGTAGACACAGCTCGGCGCTGGCCGTGCTCGCCACGGTGCTCGTCGTGCTCGCCGCCGTCGCCGGCGGCAGCGTCACCACGGGGCTGTTCGCGGACCGCGAGAACCTCGCCGTCTCCGTCGGTGGCTCCGGAGCCCCGGCCCCCGATACCGGAACCGTCCAGGTCACCGGCTCGGACGACCCCGCCTGGGAGGACTCGATCCGGGTCCTCCACGACGGCGACGACGTGGCCGTCGTCTCCATCGTCACCGACACCGGCGGCGTGGTCGAGTTCACCGTCTCCCGGGTCGAGGACTCGCCCGCGACCGTGATGGTCCGGCTCGACGCGCTCGCAGCCGTCGGGATGGACATCACGGCGTTCCAGCTGCTCGTCGACGGACAGTCGTCCCCGTACGACCGTCTCGACGTCGACGGCTACTCGTGGGCGACGTTCCACATGGCGTCGTTCTCGACCCACTCTGTCGGGTTCGAGTCGGTCGCGCCCGCCGTCGACAACTCGACGGTGGACGATTCGGGCGACGGGAACGTCAGCGTCGACGATGGCAACAACACCGTCGACAACTCGACCGTCGGTGATTCGGGTGACTGGAACGTCAGCGTCGATGACGACAACAGTACCGTCGACAACTCGACCGTCGGCGACTCGGGTGACGGGAACGTCAGCGTCGACGACGGCAACAGTACCGTCGACGACGGCAACAGCACCGTCGACGATTCCGGTGATGGGAACGTCAGCGTCGACGACGGCAACAGTACCGTCGACAATTCCGGCGACGGGAACGTCAGTGTCGGTGATGACAACAGCACCGCCGACAACCCGGGCGTCGGCGGCTCGGGTGACGGCAACGTCAGCGTCGAGGACGGGACCACTACCGTCGACAATTCGAGCGTCGGTGATTCGGGTGACGAGAACGTCGGTGTCGACGACAGCGCCGACGGGAATGGCAGTGTCGACGAGGGTGACACCCCGGTCAGCGAGGGCAGCGACAACAGCACCGTCCAGGAGCCCGACGACCCCGACAGCGGCTCCGGCGACAACGTCTCCGTCGGTGACGGCGACGGTACCGAGGATGAGGGTGCTGACGACGGGACTGACGCGGGAACTGACGACGGGACCGACACCGCGACTGACAACGGCTCCGATACTGGAACCGACGACAGCAGCGACGACGGCTCCGACGACAGCAGCGATGACACCTCCGACACCGGAACCGACGACAGCAGCGATGACACCTCCGACACCGGAACCGACGACAGCAGCGATGACACCTCCGACACCGGAACCGACGACAGCAGCGATGACACCTCCGGCGACGGAACCGACGATTCGGGCCAGCCGTCGGCCTGACCCGGTCCAGTCACTCAGTTTTTGGTGACGAATTCGAAGCGAGCACCGCCGTCCGTGTCGCCGAGTTCGACGGTCCAGCCGTGTGCCTCCGCGATATCGGCGACGATGGCCAGCCCGAGGCCGGTTCCGCCCTCGCGTGAGGTGACGCCCGGTTCGAACACGCGCTCCCTGAGCTCCGGCGGGAGGCCGGGACCGTCGTCCGCGACGTAGAAGCCGTCCCGCTCGGGGAGCGTGCCGACGGTCACGGTGACCTCACCGCCGTGTACACCACCATCTGTCGTCTCCCGTGGGACGTTCTCGGACGCGGATGGGCCGGCGGTGGCTCCGTGCTCGATAGCGTTGCGGAAGAGGTTCTCGAGCAGTCGTGCGAGCTGGTCCCGGTCGGCGTCGACCGTCGTGGACTCGACCACGTCGAGGGTCCCACCGTCGGTGTCGACACCCGACCAGGCGGCGCGGGCGGCCGACTCGAGTTCGATCGGCATCGTCTCGGTTATCTCGCCACCCTGCCGTGCGAGTGCGAGCACGTCGTCGACGATGCGGTCCATGCGGTCGTGGCTCGTCGAGACCTCCTTGAGGTACTGGAGGGCCGTCTCGTCCTCGACGTGGTCCTCCAGGAGCTCGACGTAGCCCTCGGCGACGTTCAGCGGGTTGCGGAGGTCGTGGCTGACGACGCTCGCGAACCGGTCGAGCCGCTCGTTCGTCGCCGCCAGCTCCTGCTCGCGCGCCCGGTGCTCGGTCACGTCGCGGGTGTTGATGACGATCCCCTCGACGGCCGGGTCGTCGAGGAGGTTCCGGGCGACGGACTCGTGGACGCGCCAGGAGCCGTCGGCGTGCTGGACGCGGTACTCCACGCGCTCGATGGGACGATCCTCCTCGATGCCCTTCGCGAACTCCGTGGCGAGGTCGGCCTGATCCGCCGGGTGGATGTAGTCGAAGGCGTTCCCGCCGACCATCTCCTCGGGGTCGTAGCCGAGCACCTGCTTCGTCGACGGGCTCTGGTACTGGACGGTACCGTCGTCGTCGAGGACGGCGACGATGTCGGAGGCGTTCTCGATGAGCGCCTGGAACCGCTGTTCGGTCTCCCGCGTCTCGGTCACGTCGCGCAGGACGAGCAGCCGACTCGCGTCGTCCCGGCCGACGGGGGAGATGGTGGCGTCGACGAACCGTCGGTCGGCCCCCTCACCCACGACGAACTCGGTGCGCTCGTCGGCATCGTCGTCGTCGAGCACGTCGGCATCGGCCGGGAGCACGTCGGCGACGGGCTGGCCGACGGACAGCGACGTCGAGAGGAGCTGTTCCGCGGCGGGGTTGGCGTCGACGACCCGGTCCGACTCGTCGAGGACGACGTAGCCGTCGCGCATCTCCTCGATGACGGACTCGCGAGCGACCGGGACCACGTCGAGCAGCCGGTAGCGGGTGATGGCCAGCCAGAAGGCGACTCCGGAGACGGTGAACGCGGCTCCGGTGAGGTTGAGAGCAGTACCGGCCCCGGAGAGGTGTCCCACGTTCGAGAGCATCGGGACGAGCGCGCCGACGGTCAGGAGGGTGGCCTGCCCGCGGAACGTCGTGTCCTGCGTGCGCGCCCGGAACAGCAGCACGTACGCCCCGAAGATGACGAGAGCGTACGAGTAGAGCGCGTGAGCGATGTACGCCGGTCCGAGCTCGCGCTGGAGCAGGGGAAGGCTCCCCGACTGCGTCTCTGTCAGGGCCGCGGCGCTCCAGAGGAGGTCGTGGGACGAATGCGTCGCGAGCAGGACGGCGAACAGGACGGGCTCCACGGCGAGCAGGACGTACGTTCGTCGGGAGAGCCACTGCTCCCGTCCGCCGTAGCTCATCGCGAACAGCAGCCACGCGAGGGGTGGCACGACCGTGACGAGGTTGATCGCCGTCTCGATGGCGATCTGGCTCTCCTCGTCGACGACGAGCAGCTGGGTACCGTCGCCCGCCGACCAGAGCGCGGCACCGAACATCAGCATGGCGAACAGCGAGAGCAGTCGGCGATGGGTCGGCTGGCTTCGGGCCACGTACAGCGCGTACACGCCGAGTCCGGCCGACAGCATCGCTGCACCGAACAGCAGCACGACGAACGCGACGTGGGTGGCCGTCATGCTCTCGACGGCGACGAATGTCGGCACTAGTATCATCAGGAACTTCGTGTGAGTGAACTTATGTGCCATGGCTAGCGGTGGTCGGGACGGGCCGGTCGCGCGCAGCCAACGGTTATGGTGGAACCGGGCGAAATCGAGCCATGGACCGGCTCTCGGTCGACGATGGTCCCGCTACCGAGACGGAGGGTGGTGCGCGGCGTCGGTCGCTCTCCGACGCCCTCGGCACCGACCGGCTCTCACTGAACCGGTATCGCGCCAGGCCCGGTGAGCGCCTGAGCCTGTCCCGGCACGCACACACCGCACAGGAGGAGGTGTTCGTCGTCCTCACGGGCGAGGCGACGTTCGAGACGCGCGACGGCGAGGTGAGCGTCGGGGAGCGCGAGGCGATACGGTTCGGCCCGGGCGAGTTCCAGCGTGGTCGCAACGACGCCGCGACGGACCTCGTGGTGCTCGCACTGGGTGCGCCGAGGGAGGCCGGCGAGACGCTCATCTCGTGGACGCCGGACCTCGGGGATGTGGCCTGTCCGGAGTGTGACCACGACGTGATGCGGGTGGAAACGAGGGACGACGGTGCGGTGCTCGTCTGCCCCGACTGCGGCGCTGTGTGGGACCCGGACTGACGCTCCCGCACCGGTCAGTCTCCCGCAAGCGACCGATGGTTTCGACACTACTAACTCCGGGTCCGCGAAACTACCGACCGAGCCAACAATGAAACTGCACGAGTACCAGGCGAAGCAGGTCTTCGCCGACGCCGGTATCCCGACGCCGTCGTCGACACTCGCGGACAACGTCGACGACGCCGTCGCGGCGGCCGAGGAGATCGGCTACCCGGTCGCGATCAAGGCGCAGGTACAGGTGGGCGGACGTGGGAAGGCGGGCGGCATCAAGCTCGTCGACGACGCCGACGAGGCCCGCGAGGCCGCGGACGCAATCCTCGGGATGGACCTCAAGGGCATCCACGTGGACCGCGTCCTCGTCGAGGCGGCCGTCGACTTCGTCAACGAGCTGTACGTCGGCGTCACGATGGACCGCGGCGAGGGCAAGCCCGTCGCGATGGTCTCGACCCGCGGCGGCGTCAACATCGAGGAGGTCGCCGAGGAGGACCCCGACGCCATCGTGCGCGAGCACGTCGACCCCTCGTTCGGGATGCACCCGTACCAGGCCCGGAAGGCCGTCTACGACGCCGGCGTCGAGCGCGACGTCGCCCGCGACGTCGCCAGCGTCCTCCAGACGCTGTACACGCTCTGGGACGACCGGGACGGTGCGGACGCCGAGATCAATCCCCTGATGGTCACGAGCGACCGCGAGGTCGTCGCGGCCGACGCGGTCATGAACATCGACGAGGACGCGTTGTTCCGTCAGCCCGAACTCGCCGAGATGGAGGCGGAGGCCACGGCGGGCGGCGACGACCTCGAGGCCAAGGCCGACGAGTACGGCTTCGACTACGTCCGTCTCGACGGCAACGTCGGCATCATCGGCAACGGTGCCGGCCTCGTGATGACGACGCTGGACCTCGTCGACCACTACGGCGGCAAGCCGGCCAACTTCCTCGACATCGGTGGCGGCGCGAAGGCCGAACGCGTCACCAACGCGCTGGACATGGTGTTCTCCGACGAGAACGTCGACTCGGTCGTCTTCAACATCTTCGGCGGCATCACCCGCGGCGACGAGGTCGCCCGCGGCATCAACGAGGCCCTCGAGGGCTTCGACGAGATCCCCAAGCCGGTCGTCGTCCGCCTCGCGGGCACGAACTGGGAGGAGGGGATGGAGATTCTGAACGAGGACCTCGTCACGGTCGAGAAGACACTCGAGGACGCGGTCCAGCGTGCGGTCGCGAACGCGGAGGAGGTGGACCAATGAGCGTACTAGTCGACGACGACACCCGAGTGGTTGTACAGGGCATCACCGGCGGCGAGGGCAAGTTCCACGCCGGCCAGATGATCGAGTACGGGACCAACGTGGTCGCCGGTGCGGTGCCGGGCAAGGGCGGCCAGGAGGTCCACGGCGTCCCGGTCTACGACACCGTCGACCAGGCGGCGCGCGAGGAGGACGCCGACGCCTCCGTCGTGTTCGTCCCGCCGGCGTTCGCGGCCGACGCCATCTTCGAGGCGCTCGACTCGCCGGTCGACCTCGCCGTGGCCATTACGGAGGGCATCCCGACGCAGGACATGGCCCGCGTGAACAAGCGGCTCTCCGAGGTCGACACGCGCCTCATCGGTCCGAACTGCCCGGGCATCATCACCCCGGGCGAGGCGAAGCTGGGCATCCTGCCGGGCAACATCTTCGAGGCCGGCAACGTCGGCCTCGTCTCCCGTTCGGGCACGCTCACGTACCAGGTCGTCTCCAACCTCACCGAGCGCGGCATCGGTCAGACGACCGCCATCGGTATCGGCGGCGACCCCATCATCGGGACGGACTTCGTCGACTCGCTGCGCCTGTTCGAGGACGACCCCGACACCGACGCCATCGTCATGTGCGGTGAGATCGGTGGCGAGGACGAGGAGGAGGCCGCCGCGTTCATCGACGACTACGTCGACACGCCCGTCGCCGGCTTCATCGCGGGCCGCACCGCCCCGCCGGGCAAGCGCATGGGCCACGCGGGGGCCATCGTCTCCGGCTCCGGCACCGGCACCGCGCAGTCGAAGATCGACGCGCTGAACGACGCGGGCGTCCCCGTCGGTGACACCCCGGAGGAGGTCGCCGACCACATCGAGAGCTTCCTGTAAGCTCCCGCGCAGTTCTCCTTCAGAACAGGTTCCGCAGCCACGCCGCCAGCCTGCCGAACGGTCCCCGCGACCCGTTCTCGTCGTCCAGTCGGCCGACGATGACGTCGTCGTACCCGTCGTCGGCTTCGGCGTCGGCGAGCGCGCTCTCGTCGGGGTCCGCGAGCAGGTCGGCGTCGATGGGGTCCGCGGGCGAGATGTCGGGGGACTCGGCCGTCCCGTCCGACTGCTCGTCCGTCTCTGGCCCCGCATCGGACGGCGGAGCGGCCGCGCTCGGCCCGACGCCACCGGCCAGCGGGCCGGCCGTGTCCGTCTCCGCGTCCGCGTCGAACTCGGGGACGTCGTCCTCGTCGACGTCGAGGTCCAGCTCGTCGATGCTCGGGGTCGCCGCCGGCTCGTCGGCGTCGCGGGAGTCCTCCATCTCGCCGGGGCCTTCGGTCGCCGGCCCTGTCGGTGCTTCGGTGCCCGGCGTCTCACTCGGGCTGCTCGATTCGACGGGCGTCGTCAGTTCGTCAGGGTCGCGAACCGGTTCCGGACCGTCCGACGTCTCGGCGAGCTCCGTTCCGGGCGAGTCGCCGACCTCGGCGTCCTCGGTCCGGTCCTGCGCCACCCCGGCGTCGGCGGGCCCCGCGTCGACGGAGTCGAGCACGTCGTCCGTCGTCATGCGCTCGGGGTCGTCCTCGCGGACCCGCGGGTTGGTCTCCGCCATGTCGGCGAACACGTCGTCCAGCCCGTCCTCGACGACGGTCGTCTTCGGCCCTCCACCGACCAGTCCGGCGGAGTCGGTCGGCGGTACGTCGTCGTCGGCCGCGTCCGCGCTGCTCCGGGTGACGGTCGGACCACCGGGGTCCTCGTCGGTCGCGTGCGTCGGCTCGTCGAGGTCCGACAGGAGCGACGCCACGTCCTCGTCGACGCCTGCGTTCGCCCCCGCTGCTGCGGGTTCGGTCGGCCCGTCGTCCGCGCCGGCCTCGATGGTCTCGAACACCTCGTCGATGCCCTCACCCACGACCGTCTCCGGACCCGCGTCCACGTCCATCCCGGTGTCCAGGGACCGCGATGACCGGTGGACACGCGGGCCGGTCCCCACGGACTCCGCGAAGGCGTCGCCGGCGACGCTGGCCAGCTCGGAGCCGCGGTCGCGCTCGCTGTCGTCGTCGGCAGCGAAATCCTGGGGCTGTTCAGCCCGGAGGAGCGGGCGACGGAACACCCGGACGCGCTCGCCGTACCGGTCGCGGAGCCCGGCCAGCAGGTCGGTCTCGACGCAGACGAACCGCCAGCGGCCGTCGCGGTCGGTCAGCAGCGCGAACGTCAGACCGTCGAGATGCTCGGCGACCGCGGCGACGAGCGCGGGGTAGTTGTGCTGTCCGAGCTCCGAGTCGGGGTAGCTGAACGTCGATTCCCGGCGCTCGCCATCGGGTGTCTCGACGACGATGTCGATTGGGTCGTCACCGGACAGGGCGACGCGCCAGCCGTGTGCGCGACAGGCCTCGTCGAGCTGGCGGGCGGGGGCGTGGGCCCAGTACTCGCGGTCGGCGTCGATACCCCCGGCACCGGTCGCGAGCGTGTCGTGGAGTCGCCCGTACAGCGTCGATTCGTCGGCGTCGTCGAACCGGTGGTCGAAGAACTCGGGGAGGGAGAGCCCGTCCGGCAGCGTCTCCTCGCCGTGGGCCGCCAGGATCTCCGCGTCCGAGCGGCCGAACCCGCGCAGGACGGCCACGTACTCGGCCAGCCGCTCGCGTCGGTCGCGGTCGGTCATCGGTTAGATTACGGTTTCACGGCTCACGAATATTAACGTTCGGTACGACCGCCCGGCGGGAGCCGGAATGGGACCGGTCAGAAGACGCCCTTGATGGCGGCGACGATGCGCCCGACGAATCCCGGCGAGTCGTCGCTGGTCTCCGCGGCTGCAGCGTCCTCCGTGGACTGGTCCGTGGTCTCCTCGGCAGCGGTCGTCTCGGCAGTGTGTGTCTCGGCAGCCGTCTCCGCGGTGGACGCGGCGGGCTCGTTCGTCGCTGCGGTCGGGTCGGCGCTCGCCGTCGGCTCGTCCGCCACGGGCGACTCCTCGTCCGCCGTCGCGGACGCTTCCGTCCCCGCAGAGCCGGACGCGGGCTCCTGCGGTGTCTCCGCCTCGACCGAAGTGGGGCCCGCCGGCTCCGGCTCGACCTCCGCGGGTTCGGAGGGTGTCGGTTCGGGCGTCGACTCCGTGGTCGTCGCCTCGGGCGGCTCCGTCTCCGCCTGTGCCGGCTCCGGTTCCGTCGCCGGCTCCGCGTCGCCCGGCTCCGCGTCGCCCGGCTCTGCACTCGTCTCGGGGTCGGCGGCCGGTTCGTCCGCCGTGTCGACCGCACTGCCCGCCGTCGCGGGCTCCTCGGGCTCCGCTCGTGCTGGCTCCGGGTCCGCCATGACGAAGCCGCCGTCGTCGTCCTCGCCCGCATCGAGCGGGTCGCTCTCCGTCGCTGTCGCCCCCGGTTCCGTCGCCGGCTCCGCGGCTGCCGGTTCCGCCTCGGCCGGCTCCGGCGTGTCGGCGTCGGCTGTGCCACCGGGGGCGGGCTCCGTTGTCGCCGGCTCCGGCTCTGTGTCCGCCTCGTCGGCGGTGGGTCCTGGCTCGGTGGCTGGTTCGGGGTCCGCCTCGGCCGGCTCCGCGGCCGTCGGTTCCGTCTCCGTCGCTGCGGGTGACTCGTCGGCGTCCGCCGTCGTGGCCCCGACCAGGTCCTCGACGGTCTTCCCCGTGGACTCGATCTCGACGCCGCTGTCGCCGCCGGCGGTCGCGTCCTCCTCGATGGTCGAGAAGATATCCTCGAGACCGGTCTCGACCGCCACGTCGTCCGCGTCGTCGGTCTCCCCGGTGTCGTCGCCGGTGGAGCCATCGAGGTCGACGTCGCTGAGGTCCGACCCACCGCTGCCGAGCCAGCCCTCGGTGGACTCGTCGACGCCGATGTCGCCGTCGCCGTCGTCGCCCGCGTCGCTCGTCCCGCTCCCGGCGGCGGCCTCGTCGGCCGGCTGCGCGACGGCCTGCCCCGAGGCGAACTCAGCGGGCGTGTGCTCGTGGAGGAGCGGCTCGCCGAAGCACTCGATACCGTCGCCGTAGTGCTGTTCGAGCGCGTCGAGCCGGTCGGCCTCGAGCAGGACGAAGCGCCAGCGCTCGTCGGCCCAGTCCGACAGCATCGCGAAGGTGAGCGGGACGCCGTCGAGCAGGTCCGACTGGATGGCCGCCACGAGCGCGGGGTAGTTGTGCTCGCCGAGGCCGGTGTCCGGGTACTCGAAGGTGGTCGTCCGGACGTTGCCGTTCGGGTCCTCGAGCGCGATGCGGAACGGCTGGGAGGGTTCCGCGCCCGAATCCAGTGGCTCGCCGTTCCCGTCGAGGAAGTGCATGGAGAAGCCGAACGCGCCCATCACCGTGTTCAACTGCTGTGGGACGACGCGGTTCGGGTAGTCACGCGGGGCGTCGATCCCCCGCGGTGCCGTCGCCAGCACGCGATGTGTCTGGTCGTAGAGGTTCCGCGGTGTCGGCTCCCCGTCGAGCGACGCCATCACGATTCGACCGACCGACACGTCGTCTGGAGGGTCGGAGACACCGTACACCTCGCAGATAGCCTCGTCGGAGAGGCCGCACCGCCGGAGTACGGTGACGTGGTGTGAAACGAGATCCTCGGGACTGCCCATGTCCCAAGTCACCAGTCAACCGTTCTTAGGCGTGTCGGCCAACCGACCGGCCAGCACCCCGACAGATAGTTACTGTGAAACTACAGGTTACGTACCTCGGCTGTCCCCAGATTCGTCCCGCTCGTCGTCCACCCTGCCCGGTGCGGCGATGGGCTCCTCGTCCACCTCGCCGCGAGCGACGATGGGCTCGTCCGCGACGTTCCCACTGGCCACGATGGGTGGCTCGTCGAGGGCCGGGCCGGCGGGCTCGGTGGGCGGGGCAGCCAACGCGGGGCGCTCCGCCGGCGCATCGAGCGCGCTCGGGCGGTCCGTCTCGGGGTCGACTTCCACGTGGCCGGGTGCGACGATGGGTTCCTCCAGCACCTCGCCGCTGGCGACGATGGGCTCCTCGTCCACCTCGCCGGGTGCGACGACGGCCGGCTCGTCGAGCGGTGGCCCCGCCGGCTCGGACGGTGCCGCGTCGAGTGCGTGCTGCTCCGTGACGCCGTCGAGCGGCATCGGCTCGTCGTCTTCGGTGGCCTCCCGAGCGATGGCGTCGAGCACGTCGTCGACGCTCCGGTCCGAGACGACGCGCTTCGGCCCGCCGCCCGGTGTCGAGAGCTCGGCACCGGCGTCGCGGTACACCGGCGGCAGGTGGTCGGCCGGATCGAGCGAGCGGTCCGCCGGCTGGTCCGCGTGGAACGTCGCCAGGCCGTCGAGCTCGACGTGCTGGCCGAACTGCTCCCTGACGCCCGCGAGCCGGCGTGCTTCGACGACGACGAACCGCCACCGTCCGTCGTCCGCGAGCCTCACGACGCGGTGGCTTCCGTCGAGCACCGCCCGTTCGACCGCGGCGAGCCGCTCGAACAGGCTCCCCTCCGCGTCCGCGATGGCAGCCGCGGCGTCGCTCCGCCCGAGCTCGCGGAGCACCGTCTGGATCGCCGCCGCCACCGCCGTCCCGTCGGCGGTCCCGGGAAGATCGACACCGCGGTCGGCGGCGGCGAGCGTCGCCACCAGTCGCTCGTGCCGGGCCTGCGGCGAGGAACGCTCGAACAGCGCCACGACGGGTCCGTCGTCGTCCACGCCCCGACGTATCTCGCGCTCGCCCAGCCCGAGTCCCCGGCAGACCGCCACGTACCTGGATGCGTCACTGTTCATGCGATGGTGTCACAGACGAACCTCGGAGAGAAAAAGGTAGTCCCGCCGCCGCCTCAGCTCGAGAGTATCGAGCGGATCTTGCTCGCGATGCCGCCGCTGCCCTCGTCCTCGTCGTCGTCACCGTCGTCGGCCTCAGCCGCTGCATCGGAGTCATCCTCCGCCTCAGCATCGGTGTCGTCCGCCGCGCCCGTGCTCGCATCCGACGCCTCCGTCCCCTCCTCGGTCGGGACGTCGTCGTCGAACGTCGCGGAGAGCGTCGAGCCGTCGTCGAGTTCCGGCGTCTCGCCGTCGTCCGTCTCGGCCCCGGCGGGCTCCGCGGCCGACTCGCCGGCCTCCTCTGCCGCCGCCTGACTCTCGGTACCCCACGCGGGTGCAGCCGAGGACGCGGTGTCGTCGTCCACGTCGAAGGAGAAGCCGTCCTCGTCGAGGTCGCCCTCCGTCGAGCCGGCCGCGGGCGAAGCCGACTCCGTGTCGTCCGTCGCGGCGGGCGGCTCATCCGCGGCCGTCGTCTCATCTGCCACGTCGGGGTCGTCCCGGGTGGTCGCCTCGTCGTCGTCCTCGGTCTGGACCCAGAGGAAGCCGTCCTCCTCCTCGCGCTCGGGGAGCAGGAGCGTGTCGAACAGCTCGTCGTCGGCGGCGATGGCGTCGTCCACCTCGTCGACGTGCTCGACCTCCTCGTCCGCGCTCGCGATGATCTCCTCGGGGGACTCGTCGCTCAGCTCGTCGAACGGGTCCGCCTCGGTCTCATCGTCCTCCGCCTCGACCTCCGCGCTGAGCTGCTGGAACAGCTCGCCGGCGGTCGTGTCCTCTATCTCGTCGCGGCCGTCAGTGCCCTCCGGTGTCGTGCTCTCGTCCGTCGGTTCGTCTTCGCGGCCGCCGTCGCTCGAGGAGGCGAAGAGGTCGTCGATGTCGAGGTTCGCCTCGTCACCACCCATGCGAGACGACCCCGAGTCCATCGTCCTGTTGGTCATCGGGGGATGTGGAAACCTCGGACTCCACACAATTAAATTTTTGCTATGCCCCAGGACCAATTTGCAAAGTTAAATCCGATGCCTGATCCTCCAACGGTTCCCGTACCGGCAGGTGTAAAACCCGCGGAGACTGAAGCGCGAGGTATGCGATTCGGTGTACTCTCGACGGCGAACATCGGACAGAAGGCGGTGATTCCGGGTATCAGGACGGCGGGCCACGAGGTCGTCGCCATCGGCTCGCGCTCGGGCGACCGGGCCGAGGCGGTCGCCGCCGACCTCGACATCGACCGCGCCTACGGCTCGTACGAGGCCCTGCTCGCGGACGGGGACCTCGACGCTGTGTACGTCCCGCTCCCGAACGCCCACCACGACGAGTGGACCCGGAAGGCGGCCGACGCCGGCCTCGACGTGCTCTGCGAGAAGCCGCTCGCGGTCGACGCTGAGGAGGCGCGTGTCCTCGGCGACTACTGCGACGACGCGGGCGTCACCCTGATGGAGGCGTTCATGTACCGCTACCACCCGAAGACCGAGCGTGCCGCCGAGATCGTCGCCGAGGAACTCGAGAACGTCCGTGGGGCGTTCGCCACCTTCCAGTTCCCGCTCCGGGGCCGCCCGGACGACATCAGACTCGACCCCGACCTCGCGGGCGGCTCGCTGATGGACGTCGGCTGCTACGCCGTCAGCGTGCTCCGGACACTCCTCGGCGAACCCGACCGGATCAGCGCCCGGACGCTCGACACCCGCGACTGCGGCGTCGACACCCACCTCGCCGGCACGTTCGAGTACGACGGCGCGACCGCACAGCTCTCCTGCAGCTTCGACACGCAGGCCGAACAGCGCTACCGAGTCGAGGCGGAGAACGGCTGGCTCGAGGTGGACGGCGCGTTCAACCCCGGCGACGCCGGCGAGCCGCAGTCCATCACCTACCAGGTCGACGGCCGGCAGGTCACCGAGACGTTCGACCCGGTCGACCAGTACGCAGCGCAGGTCCGGCACTTCGTCGACTGCGTCGAGCGGGACCGCCGCCCCCGGACCGACGCCGACGAGGCCGTCGCCAACATGGTCGCCATCGACGCCCTGTACGAGAGCGCCGAGGCCGGCGAGCCCGTCGACCTGGCGACCACTCAATAGCCTGCGGTCCCGACTCCCGGGCGATGACCCGCTTCGACGGCGTCGTCCTCGACGTCGATGGGACTGTCCTCCGTGGCGAGCGGCCGGTTCCGGGCGCGCCAGCGGCGATCCGGTCGCTCCGGGACGCCGGGCTCGCCACGCTGTTCGTCACGAACAACCCGACCCGGTCGCCGGCGAGCTACGCCGACAGACTCGTCGCCGCTGGCGTCGACGCGACCGCCGGACAGGTGCTCACGTCGGGCGAGGTGACCGCGGGCTACCTCTCCGAACGGCACGGCGACGCGGCCCTGTTCGTCGTCGGCGAGGACGGCCTCAGGGAGCAGTTGCGAGCGCGGGACCTCCGGCTGACAGACGACCCCGACGCGGCCGACGTGGTCGTCGCCTCGGTGGACCGCGAGTTCCACTACGACGACCTGCGGGACGCGTTCTGGGCGCTCGAAGACCGCGACGTCCCACTCGTCGGCACCGACCCGGACCGGGTCGTGCCCGCCGCCGAGCGCGACGTCCCGGGGTCGGGGGCCATCGTCAACGCGGTGGCGGACGTCGGCGAGCGCGAGCCCGAGGCCGTGCTCGGAAAGCCCCATCCGGCGACCCGCCGTGCCGCCCTCGACCGGCTCGGCGTCCCAGCCGAACGGTGTCTGGTCGTCGGCGACCGCCCCGACACGGACATCGCCTTCGGCGCGGACGCCGGGATGACCACCGTGCTCGTGCTCTCGGGCGTCACCGACCGGGCTGCACTCGCCCGCAGCGACGTGGAGCCGGACCACGTCGTCGACTCGCTGGCGGCCGTGCCGGACCTGCTCTGACCCCCGGTGGGAGACGGTCGCTCGCCCGCCCTCGTGTGACAGTAGTTCGCACATAGCAACTACCAAATAGCTGGCCGGCGAACATCTCGAATTCCAATGACCGGAATCGAGTACGACGACTTCCTCGACCTCGACTACGAACCGACCGCGACGGACCTCGTCTGCGAGTTCAGCATCGCTCCCGCTACCGACATGTCGATGGAGGCGGCCGCCTCGCGGGTCGCCTCCGAGTCCTCCAACGGCACGTGGGCCGCGCTCCACGTCGACGAGGCCGAACTCACCGACCTCTCGGCGGTCGCCTGCGACATCCGCGAGAACGCCGGCCCCGGCGGCAACGTCACCGTCGCCTACCCCGCCGACCTGTTCGAGGACGGCTCGATGGCCCAGATCCTCTCCTGCATCGCCGGCAACATCATGGGCATGAAGGCGGTCGACAGCATCCGGCTTGAGGACTGCAAGTGGCCGGAGACGCTCGTCGACGGCTTCCCCGGGCCGCAGTTCGGGACCGCGGTCGCCCACGAGAAGCTGGACGCCGGCGACCGACCCGTCCTCGCGACGGTTCCGAAGCCCAAGGTCGGACTCTCGACGGACGCCCACGTCGACATCGCCGAGCAGGCCTGGCGCGGCGGCGTCGACCTCCTGAAGGACGACGAGAACCTCACCGACCAGTACTTCAACCCGTTCGAGGACCGCGTCGAGCGCTCGCTCTCGGTCGCCCGCGAGCTCACCGAGGAGACCGGCGAGCGGAAGGACTACCTCGTCAACATCACCGCCGAGACCGACGAGATGGTCCGCCGCGCCGAGTTCGTCGCCGACCAGGGCGGCGGCTTCATCATGGTCGACGTCGTCACCGCGGGCTGGTCGGCCGTCCAGACCGTCCGCGAGGTCGCCGCAAAGCACGACCTCGCCATCCACGCCCACCGCGCGATGCACGCCGCCTTCGACCGGATGGACCACCACGGCGTCTCGATGCGCACCCTCGCACAGGTCGCCCGGCTCTGCGGCGTCGACCACATCCACACCGGCACCGCCGGCCTCGGCAAACTCGAGAACGAGGACACGCCGGGCATCAACGCCTGGCTGAAGTCCGACCTCTACGGGATGACCGACGTGCTGCCCGTCGCCTCCGGCGGCCTGCACCCCGGTGTCGTCGACGCGCTCATCGACGCGCTGGGCACCGACATCGCCATCCAGGCCGGCGGCGGCATCCACGGCCACCCCGACGGCACCGAGGCCGGTGCCCGCGCGCTCCGGCAGTCCGTCGAGGCGTCGATGCAGGGGGTCTCGCTCTCGGAGTACGCCGCCGACGGCAACCCCGAGCTCGCGACGGCGCTCGACAAGTGGGGCGCGGAGACCCCGCGGTGAGGTCGTGGCAGGTCGTCAGCTCGTGAGCCGGGCGAACAGGAACAGCTTCTCCGCGTCGTCGGAATCCGCGTCGACGAGCCTGGTCTCCCGCTCGTCGTCGCCCAGACCGTCGACGACCCCGACGGTCTCGTACACCTCGAAGCCCGCGGCCTCGAGGAGTTCGGTGCTCCGTTCGAGACCGAGGATGTCCCACTCCATCGGTGCGCCACCCGCCAGCCAATCGTCGTTCCGGCCGGCCCAGTCCTCCGTCCCGGTGGTGACGAGCGCGACACCGCCCGGGCGCAGTACCCGCGCGAACTCCTCGTACACGTCGGGGGTCTCCGCGGCAGGCACGTGGATGATGGAGTAGAACGCCGTGACGGCCGCGACGGTGTCGTCCGCGAACGGGAGCGCGGTCATGTCGCCCTGGACGACCGTCCCCGGTGGGACCGCGTTCGCGCGGGTCGCCTGCTCGCGAGAGACGTCGAGCCCGACGACCGGCCGGTCGTCGACCAGGGTGGCGAGGACGCTCTCGCCGTCGCCACAGCCCGCGTCGAACACACGGCCTGGCGGGGCGTCGGCCCGGAGTCGGTCCAGCAGCACGTCGTTCTCGTTCGACCCGCGCTCGGCGGCGTAGGTGTCGGCGAGTTCGTCGTAGCCGCGGCGGACGAGGTCCCGCTGGGCGAGGTCCTCGTCGACGGCCGGGTCGTCTGCGTTCACGTTCGTTCGAACGCGTGAGCCCCTGAAGGGCGTTTCCCAGCCCTGTCACACGTTCTCGTGTGGGGTCGACGCACGTCCGAGGTAGCTTCTTCTCCGCCGCCCCCAACGTGCCGGTATGCGAATCGAGACGGACCCACTGACCTGCGAGAACTGCGGCGACCTCGACCACCGCGACGTGCAGACGGTCGACGGCGTCCCGAAGCTCGACCCGGAGAGCTACGCCATCGAGGGGGAGGGCACCGACGTGTACGTCTGTGGCGGCTGTGGCTCGGTCATCGGCGTACGCTGACCAGTGGACCGGCGACCCCCGCCGCGAGGAGTGCGACCGTCACGGGCCCACCGAGCCCGTCGGTGACGGTGCGCTCCCACACGACGTCGAACCCGGTGTCGCCGAGCCGCGAGAGTCCACTCGTACCCCGGCGCACTCCAGTACATCCGGCCGCCGTCGCGGAGCCACGGCTGTTCGGTGTAGCGTCGAAAGAAGTGTCGCAGAATCAACTGCGGTAGTTTACGAAATTACGAGCGGACGACGTTCTTGGCCCGGGGGCCCTTCGGCGCGTCTTCGATGTCGAATTCGATCTCCTGTCCCTCCTCGAGGTCCGGTCCGCCAACGTCCTCCATGTGGAAGAAAACGTCCTCGTCCGCGTCCTCAGTCTCGATGAAACCGTAGCCGCCTGTGTCGTTGAAGAAGTCAACCTTGCCGTTTGCCATTGCGAATAGAGAGAGTCCGGGTAGACGTATAAGGGTTCCGTGTTGTCTGCGCCGTGACAACGTGGTATCGTGGTCGAAACGTGCGAAATCGTGATTTTCGGGGAGTCCCGTGGATCTCTCGACGACGTGAGAAGTGCCCGCTGGTCCGCTGTCGCCGGTTCAGGTCGTCTCAGTCGTCGGCCGGTGCGGCGTCGATCAGGGACTGGGGGTCGACCGTGCCGTACCGGACGACCGAGTCGAAGTGCTCCAGGGCGAATCGGTCGCCGGCCGCGATACCGCGGTCGCCGCCCGACTCGCGGAGGTGACGGTCGACGAAGCGTTCGGCGACGAGCGCGGTGCGGGCGTCGTCCGCGTCGTCGATCTCGGTCTGGGCCTCCCGACAGAGGAGCGCGGCGGTGTAGACGTCGAAGACGAGGTCCGCCAGCTCCTTCGCCTGGAGCTGTGCGTACTCGCCGTCCTCGGTCGCGAGTGCGGCCATCGCAGCGCCGAGGTCCGCGTTGGCCGCCTCGACGGCGGTCTTGGCCTCCGCGAGCGCGGGGTGCTCGACGGCGTCGAGGTTCGCCTGTATCTCGGCGAGCAGCGGCTCGTGGGCGTCCTCGCTCTCGAGTGCCCGGAGCAGGTCCAGCGAGAGGATGTTGGACGTGCCCTCCCAGATGGGGAGGACCTGTGCGTCCCGGAGCATCCGGTGGGTGACGAAGTCGTTCACGTAGCCGTTCCCGCCGAGGATCTCCATCGCGTAGGAGGCGGTGTCGACCGCCATCCGGGCGGTGCGGTACTTCGCGACCGGGACCAGCGCGCGCATCAGCCGGTACGCCTCGTCGTCGCCGGCCTCGCGTTCCGCGAGGACGCGGCCCGCGTCGAACGTGTACGCCGTCGCGGCCTCGTGGTCGACGGCCATGTCGACGAGGTCCCGTTTCATCAACGGGTACTCCTGGATGGGCGAGCCGAACGCCTCGCGGTTCGCCGCCTGCACCTTCGCCTCCAGCAGACAGCGGCCCATGATCGCGATGGAGGCCGTCGCGTTCGAGAGCCGTTCGAGGTTCAGCATGTCGGTCATGTACGCAAAGCCGCGCTCCTCCTCGCCGACGAGGTAGCCCGTCGCACCCCGTAGCTCGACCTCGCCGGTCGGCACGGAGATGGTGCCCAGCTTGTCCTTCAGCCGTCGGTAGAGCTGGTCGTTCAGCTCGTCGGTCTCGTAGGCGTCACCCCTCGTGTGGGGGACCAGAAAGAGCGAGAGCCCCTTCGTGCCGTCCGGTGCGTCGGGCGTCCGGGCGAGCGCGAGTGTCCCCTCGGCGTCGATGTTCGAACAGAACCACTTCTCGCCGGTCAGTTCGTACTCCCGTCCCTCGACGTGCTCGGCGACTGTCTCGTTCGCGCCCACGTCGCTGCCGCCCTGCTCCTCGGTGAGGAACATCGCGCCCTCGACGTTCTCCTCGCCGTCGCGGGCGACGAGGCGCTCGTAGTACGACTCCAGCAGCTCGCCCTCACCGTACTTGTCCAGCACGAGCGCGACGCCGCCGGTCATCGAGACGGGGCAGGTGAAGCCCGGGTCGGCGTACGAGAGCAGGTACTCCATCGCGAGGTGGTGTGTCAGCGGCATCGGCTCGTCGCGGCCCGGCGGGCCCTCGAACGCGTCGGCGACGATACCCGCGCCGTAGGCGATGCGCTCGTTCTCGTACTGCTTCGGGTGGTACTCGACCTCGTTCTGCACGTCCCCGTGGGCGTCGTAGGTGTGGAGCTCCGGCCCGTGGTCGTCGACGGTGTCGGCGTTGTCCGCGACGGTGTGGCCCACCACCTCCCCGAACTCGCGGAGGTGTGGCTCCGCCCAGTCGTGCTCGTCGTCGTCGAACACGCGGGCGACCTCCCGCCTGAGGGTGTGGTCGAGTTCGAAGTAGTTCACGTGTCGACCGGCCTCGAGCCGACCGTAGTCGATGGGGTCCATGCCCCTAGTTCCCACGGCGGAGGGCAAAAAACCGGGCAGAATAAACGACGGGAAACCCGACCGGAGTTCGACTCAGCCGATCCGGCCGCCGACGACCGCCGCGACGACCGTGACGAGGACGCCGAGGGCGAGCAGGCCGGTGTTCGCGACCGTGCTGTCGGCGCGGGTCACGGAGAGCGAGTAGTTCCGCGGGGAGACCGGCCAGAACGGCGCGATGCCGGCCGGCGTGAGTACGTCGCCGACGAGGTGGGCGACGATCCCGTAGGTGCCGACGACGGCACCCACCACGCCGGCGACCCGCGGGTCGAGGCCGAGCTCGGGAGCCGTCACGTAGCCCGCACCACCGAGGACGGCACCGACGAGCAGGGCGAACACGAGCGTGTGTGTCGGCCCGCGGTGTTCGACGAACGGGACCCGGAGGTCCACGTCCGGAAGCCGGGCGAGCGAGAGCATCGCCGCCCCGCCGAGCAGCGCGACCGCCGGGTAGCCCGCGAGCAACAGCGCGAACCCGACGGGTGCGTACAGCAGCAACGAGACGCCGTAGTGTCCGGACCGGTACATCTGTCACCTGCTTCGGCGGCGGGCCATTCCAACGTTTCGTTGCGTGCTCGCGTCTCCCGGGCGGAATCTAGAAGCTCCATCCCACCGTAGCAGGGTCATGTTCGAAGGTTTTACCGACTTTCTGTCCGGTTTCCCGCTGGCGGAGCGGACGGCGCTCGTCCTGAGCATCTCGCTCGTCTCGGCGGTACTGCTGGAGGTGGTCGTGCTCCGGCTGGCCCGGCGGTTCGTCAGGGGGACCGACAGCGAGCTGGACAACATCGTCGTCGAGGAGCTGCGGCTCCCGATGGTCGTGACGGCGGCACTCGTCGGTGTCTGGGTGCTGACCCAGCCGGACCTCGGCGCGGCCGACGTCATCTACCAGGACCAGCTCACGAACTTCTTCGGCCGGCCCTCGGCGTCGCTCATCGTCGTCGTCTGGGCACGGGCGCTGAACAACATCGTGAACCGCATCGTCGAGAACGTCCAGCAGTCCGGACGGTTCGACTTCGCGCCCGTCTTCTCGAACGTCTGGACGCTCGTCGTGCTCGTCGGCGCGGCGTTCTTCCTGCTCACCATCTGGAACATCGAGATAACCCCGCTGCTGGGCGCGGCCGGCGTCGCCGGCATCGCCATCGGCTTCGCCGCGAAGGACACCGTCGCGAACTTCTTCGGCGGCCTCGCGCTCTACTTCGACGACACGTACAAGATCGGCGACTACGTCGTGCTCGACACCGGCGACGCCGGCACCGTCGTCCGCGTCGGCATCCGGTCGACCACGCTGCTCACCCGCGACGAGGTGATGGTGACGGTGCCGAACTCCGTACTGAACTCGGCGCGCATCATCAACGAGTCCGCGCCACAGCGCCGGAAGCGCATCCGCATCCCGCTCAGCGTCGGCTACGGCACGGACCTCGACGTGTTCGAGGACCTGGTCGTCGGGGTGACCGAGGACGAGTCGCTCGTGAAGGACTCCCCGAAGCCCCGGATGCGCTTCCGGCAGTTCGGAGACAGCGGACTGGAGTACGAGCTGCTCTGCTGGGTGTCGAGCCCGAGCCGCGAGCAGAAGGCCCGCCACCGGCTCAACCGGACCATCTACCGGCGGCTGCTGGACGAGGGGATCGAGATGCCGTTCCCGAAGCGCGACGTGACGCTCTCGTTCGCCGACGCGGACCGCAGCGTCATCGCCGACGCGGACGGCCTCGCGGCCGCCGAATCCGGCGGCGACTGAACAACCAGGAAGGGACAGCGTAGAAGTAGGTCCGGGCCGTCGTCTCCGACATGGCGAGCATCGTCGGCGTCCTCTACGACACGTTCGGCGCGTTCCTCATCCCGGCGACCGTCTTCGCGGTCGGTATCCTGTTCTACGGCGTGCTCGTCTGGCTGAACCGGGTCGAGCTCTGATCACTCCTCGACGATGATCTCGCCGACCATGCCCTGCTGGCGGTGGGGTGCACAGTCGTACTCGTAGGTGCCAGGGGTCTCGAACGTGTAGCTGTAGACGTAGCCCGTGTTGAAGGTGTTTGTCTCGCCACCTTCGGTCCCCTCCCAGCTGGCACCGTCGGGCTGGCTCTGGACGACGATGTTGTGGGTGTCGCTCTCCCACTCCCAGGTGACCTCCGTCCCGGGGGAGACGGTGAGGCTGTCCGGTTCGAAGACGAAGCGGTTGTCGGGACCGACGATGACCGTGTTCTCGGGGATGTCGTCGTCTCCGTCGCCGCCACCGCCCATGCAGCCAGCGAAGGAGACAGTGAGGGCCGATGCACCGACACCGAGCAGTTTCCGTCGGGACAGTCCGGTAGCGTCCATACCGTTCGATGGTTGCAACGTCACGACGAAAAAGGCTGGTATCCGTCGCTGGCGTTTCCGCCACCCACAACCTGAACCTTCATGCCCGGTCCCGCTGAAGCGCGGCCCATGTCAGACGGTCGGCCACGCCCCTTCCGGTTCGACGCGGAGGTCTCCCCCGGCGAGAAACGCCACTTCAAACACGAGGTCGGCGAGACGTACCTCGGCGACCCGGTCGAGATACCCGTCACCATCGTCAACGGCACCCACGACGGTCCGCGGGTGTTCTTCTCCGCAGCCATCCACGGTGACGAGCTCAACGGGGTGAAGGTCGTCCAGGAGATCGCGGACCGCTACGACCCCAGTGACGTCCACGGGACGCTGGTCTGTCTGCACGTGCTCAACGTCCCCGGGTTCCTCGCCCAGCAGCGCTACATCCCCATCTACGACCAGGACCTCAACCGGTCGTTCCCGGGGAGGAGCCACTCGAACACGGCCGAACGGATGGCGAGCGCCATCTACCGGACGTTCGTCTCGCAGTGCGACCTCGGCGTCGACTTCCACACCTCCACCCGCAACCGGACGACGATGTACCACGTCCGCGCCGACATGGGGAACGAGTCGGTCTCGCGGCTCGCCCACGCCTTCGGCGCGAACGTCGTCCTCTCCGGCGAGTCCGAGTCCGGGATGCTCCGCTCCGTCGCGACCGCGGACGGAACCCCGACCATCACCGTCGAGATGGGGAAGGCCCACCGGTTCCAGCGCCCGCTCATCGACCGCGCGCTGGAGGGCGTCGAGAGCGTCCTCGCGGAGTACGGCGTCCGGCCCGACCAGCCCGTCACCTGGCCGGGGTGGCGGAAGGTCATCGACTCCGCGAAGGAGAAGACGTGGCTCCGGGCGGACTCCGGCGGCCTCGTCGACATGGAGTGGGGACCGTACCCGCTCGTCCACGAGGGCGACACCATCTGCACCGTGTCTGACCACTTCCAGACCGAGGAGCGCGTCGTCACCGCGCCGTTCACCGGCCTCATCGTCGGTATCCTCGAGAACCCGCTCGCCCAGCCGGGCCACCCGCTCTGCCACCTCGTGCGTATCGACGAGGAGACGAGGCGTGCCGTCGAGAACGAGATCGAGCAGGGCGACGCCGGCGGCTACCGGGCGGACGGGCTGCGGTGGGCGGGGAACGGCGAGGCCGAATGAGCGCTATCGAACTCGGCCTCGTAGTCGAGCGGGGAGCGCAGCGACCTGCAGCGCGTTCTGGTACTGGACCATCGGACCCCCGGCGCAGCCGCTCGTCACCGAGAGGGAACGCGCCGTTTCAGAGCGGTTCCGCGTCGTAGCCGGCCATCTCCACCTTCTCGAGGATGTCGTCGACGGCGGCGTCGCCCTCGACCGTCGCCGTGGACTCGTCGACGTCCGTCTCGACTGCGTCGACGCCGTCGGCCATCCGGATCGCCTTTTCGACGACTGCTGCGTGTGTCTCGTAGGTCATCCCGTTGACGCGGATGCGCGTCGCCATAGCACCTCGTGCGTAACCCGGGCATAGAACAGTTTTGGTCGACCCCCCGCCTTCCCATCGGGAGGGTTGGTTGCGCGAACGGACCGCCCGGTTACTGGCGAACGGTCTGTTCGAGTCCGCCCTCGGTGCCCGCGTCGCGGTCCTTGACCTTCGGTCGCCACTCCGACTGCACGAGCAGGCTCACGTCGAACCGCTCGACGAGGTCGAGGTCGACCCCGCCCGCGAGCAGTTGGCGAACGTCGCCCTCCGGGACGTTCGCGTTGAGGAACACACGCGAGTCGGCGGTGAGGAACGCGTGCTCGACGTCCTCGAGTGCGGCGAAGCGCTCGAGGACGCCGTCGTCGACGGTCGGCGAGAGCTCGGCCTCGACGAGGACGGAGACGCCGTCGTTGAGCTTCGAGCTGTCCAGGTCGATGGTGAACCGGCGGATGACGCCCATCTCGCGCAGGCGGTCGATTCTGTCGGAGACCGTCGGCGGGGACACGTCGACGATCTCCGCGATGTCGCTGTACGTCCTGCTCGCGTCCTCGAGGAGCAGGCGGAGGATCTCCAGGTCGGTGTCGTCCAGCTGGCGCATGTCAGACTGTGGTCCATTATGCACCATACACTTTTCGACATAGTTTGAGATTTTCCCGTTGGTAAATTTAACCGAGTTCGATAGGTGCGTCGCTCGAGCCCGAACACCGGCTCACGATGGCCTCTCGGCTTCAGTCGTTTGTCCCGGCTCGTGGGGATTTCGGTGTGAGAGTGGTTACCGCCCCATCGTGTGGAACTCGGCGTTCGGGCGCATATCGGCCAGATGTGCCATCCTGTTCGAGAGGTTGAAGAAGGCCGCGACGCTCCCGATGTCCCAGATGGCCTCCTCGGAGAAGCCGTGCTCGCGGAGGGTCTCGAAGTCGGCCTCGTCGACCGTGGCGGGCTCCTCGGTGAGCTTCACCGCGAGGTCGAGCATGGCGCGGTGGCCGTCGCCGACGTCCGCGATCCGGTGGTTTGAGACGAGCTGGTCGGCGAGGTGCGGGTCGTCCGCGTAGATGCGGACAAGCGCCCCGTGGGCGACGTTGCAGTAGTAGCAGTCGTTCGCGCCGCTGACCGCGACGACGATCATCTCGACCTCCTCGCGTTCGAGCGCGGTGTCCTCGACGAGCGCGTCGTAGTAGTCGAAGAACGCGCGGAAGTGCGAGGGCTTGTAGCCGTAGGCGAGGAAGACGTTCGGGACGAAGCCGGCGCGCTCCTCCTCCTCGTCGATGCGCTCGCGCAGGTCGTCGGGAAGTTCGTCGACGTCCGGGACCGGGAACCGCGTCATCGCGGGGGTGTCGTCGCTCATACGCCGGACGACGGCGACCGGGACAATCAAAGCATCGTCGCCCGGGAGACCGGAGCCGAGAACTTGATACGGCCCCCTTGACTACCGGATTGCGTGGAGAACGTAACGGACCGGGTGTCGAACCCGTTCGACATACGCCCGCCGTCGGAGTACCCCCCGGTCGACGACGGGCCCGCCGCCGTCCCCGGCTACGGCGACGCCAACGCCGACTTCCACGTCGTCGGCGCGTCGCCCGCCCACCACGGCGGCGAGACGACGGGTGTCCCGTTCACCGAGACCGGAGGTGCGCGCCGACTGCAGCGCGTGCTGCACGACGTCGGCTTCCTCGCGGAACCGTACAGTGACGGCCCCGAACCGACGAACCTCTTCCTGAGCTACCTGTTCATGCCCCGGTTGTCCGACGGACAGCTGCCCACCGACGAGGACTACGAGCTGATGGAGCGGTTCTTCGACGCGGAGTTCCGGGCCATCAACGCCCACATCATCCTCCCGGTCGGCCCGACGGCCATCGACCGGGTACTGCGGGAGTACACCACGCTCCGCCGACGGTTCCCGAACCCCATCGACGGCCGGGCGATCCACGCGACCGAGGTCCGCGGGCGCGGCTTCCTCGTGGTGCCGGTTGCCGACCCCGAGACGTGGGACGACGAGGAGGAGACGGCGCTACGCGAGCGACTCCGGGCCATCCTCGACTCGGACTACCGGCAGACGAAGGGCGTCGCGACGCTGGTCGGCTGAGACGGGCGAAGGAAGACGAGGGGGGTCAGAGACGGGCCGCGATCTTCGGGCGCACGAAGGCACTCAGGAGGAGTACCACGACGGAGAGCAGCGGCAGCACCATCGCGACGAGGTCGACCGCGAGCATGGGTGCGGCCTCGGCCGCGTCGAGCACGAGCCCGACCAGCGGCGCGGAGACCCCGACGACGTAGAGGTACGTCGGCTTGAACTGGAACGCCATCCGGGTGTGACGGACGATGACCAGGTAGACCAGCGGCATGACGAGCGCGCCGGCCAGCAGGGGGCCGCCGTACGCGCCGGCCGCGATGGCGACGGCGAGCGAGACGCCGACGGTCTCGTTGATGGTCACCCACTTGTACGGCCGGCGGGCGCGGAACGCCCGGTTGAGACCGAACGCGAGGACGGTGACGCCGACGAGCCCGGCGAGTGCACCGTACCACTGCTGTGTCGGCAGCGGTGGCTCGGCGACCAGTGCCCCGTCCTCCACGATGAACGTCGCAGGCTGGGTGAGGCCGTACCGGGACTCGACGAGGGCGGCCTGCAGCGCGGCGGTGTCGGTGCCGGCGGCGCGCAGACGGTCCGCGAGCGTCGAGAGGCCGCTCTCGTGGGCCAGCCCGTACTGGACGAGTCCACCGACGTAGAGGAGGACCGCCGAGAGCATGAGCGGCCAGCCGAGGCTCAGGTCGTTCCACCAGTTGAACAGCGCGTTGTCGGTCCAGCCGCCGGCGCTGGTGCCCGCTGCAGGCGAGGACCGGGTACCGGTGGTCGACCCGCCCCCGCCGGTCGTGGTTCCCGTGGCGGTCCCCCCGGTGCCCCGTGACGACGACGCGCTCCCGGTCGCGCTGGCGGTCGTTTTCGTCCGTTGAGACGAGCCCGTGGTCCTCGCGCTCGACTGTGCGGACGAGCTCGCCGTCGAACGGCTACCGCTCCCCGAACGGCTGCCGCTCCCCGAACGGTTACCGCTGGACCGACTCCGTCCGGCGCGTGTCGAGCCGGTGGAACTGCCCGTCGAGGTGGACCGGGTCGACGAGCTGCTCGACCGACTCGTCGGTCCACCGGCGTCGTCGTCGCCGCTGGAGCGGTTCCCCCAGATGTCGCCGGAGGGGAACCCGCCGATGCGCTTTGCGACGTAGTCCCTGTGTCCGAGGCGGTCGTAGGCGTTCCGCTCCGAGGAGTCGTTGAGGGTCTCGTAGGCCTTCTTCAGGGCGTTGAACTGGGCGGGGGCGTCGGGGTCGTCGTTGAGGTCCGGGTGGTACTCCCGTACCTTCGAGCGGAACGCCTCCTTCACCTCGTCCTGGGAGGCGTCCTCGTCTATCTCCAGAAGTTCGTAGAAGTCCATATCGTCGTCAGCCATGCTGATGAGAGTGCGTCTACCCCATCTCGGGTGCCGGGCCATATAAGTTCCATTGGCCGCGCCCGGCGCTACTGGAAATCGGTCAGCGTTGACTGGCCGTCCGAGTCGTCCGGTCGCCACGCACGCGAGCGGTTCCGAGAGGTGCCGTCGGTGGCCGCCCGGCCCTCGTCGGACTCCCAGGAGTCGAGGCTCGCCTGGTTGCGCTCGGTGAACGAGAGGTTCGAGACGCGCACGCCGACCTTCCGTACGGGCACGTCGTCGAACTCGGCGACGAGCTCCAGCGCCGTGTCGACGACCAGCTCCTCGTCGGCGACGGGACCCGGCAGCGACCGCTCGCGGGTGTTCACGTCGAACGGTGGTTCGACGGCCTTGATGCCGATGGTCCGGTAGAGCGCACCCCGCCGGTCGGCACGGTCGGCCACGGCTTCCGCCAGCGTGCGCACCTGCTCGACCTTCGGCTCCGGTGCCGTGACGGGCTCGCCGAACGCCGACTCCCGCGAGAAGCTCTTCGGCAGTCCACGGGGCGTCACCGGCCGGTCGTCGTGTCCCCGTGCCCGGTCCCTGAGCTCCGGGCCGCGCTCGCCGAACCGGTCCGCCAGTGCCCGGCGGTCCGACGCGGCGAGGTCGCCAGCGGTCTCGACGCCGAACTCGTCGCGGAGCTCCCGTGCGGTCACCGGGCCGACGCCGTGGATCTCCTCGACGGGAAGGGGGTCGAGGAACCGCCGAAGCTCGTCGGGCGGCACCACTACGAGGCCGTCGGGCTTGTCGTGGTCGCTGGCGACCTTCGCGGCGCTCATGTTCGGTGCGACGCCGACGCTGGCGACGACGCCGACCTCGCGCTCGATGCGCTGTTTGACGTGGCGGGCGAACCCCTCGGCGACCGACCAGTCCGTCCGGTCGGTCACGTCGAGATACGCCTCGTCGATGCTCACCTCGCGGACAGTGTCGGCGCAGTCGTGGAGGATGTCCTTCACGTCGCTCGCGACCGAGTCGTAGTAGTCCAGGTCGACGGGGCGGTAGAGCCCGGTTCCCTCGGGGTCGTCGGCGTCGGCGTCGGCACGGCGGGGCAGGCGCTCCAGCGCGGTCGTGATGGCCTGTGCGCTCTCGACGCCGTACTCGCGGGCCTCGTAGCTCGCCGTCGCCACCGCACCGGCGTCGTCGCCCGGCTCGTAGCCCATCCCGACCACGACCGGCTCGCCCTCGAGTTCGGGCTCCCGCAACCGTTCGCAGGCCGCGTAGAAGCAGTCCATGTCGACGTGCAGGACGATGCGGTCGGGGCCCTCTTCGGGCTCGACGCCCGGGAGCCTCGCCGCCTGTTCGCGCTGTCCGTCTCCGGAGTCCGCCATCGCTTGGGCGTGGATTGGGGCGTGGGTCGGTTGAACGTTCCGGGCACGGCCGGTGGGTGCCGGGCGAGACGATGGCGTCGGGACGATCCGGCCGGTACTGGTCCGACCAGCAACAGGAGCGACAGCGGCCGATTCGGGGGTGTCGACCTCAGATACCGATGGTGCCCTTCGCGAACGCCAGCCCGTTCTTGACGGGGTCGGGGCGGGCGATGCGGTCGAGCTCGTCCCTGTCCAGCGAGAAATCGAAGACGTCGACGTTCTGCTCGATGTGGTCCTTGCTCGTGGACTTCGGGATGGCGACGACGTTCTGGTGCTGGGTTGCCCAGCGGAGCGCGACCTGCGCGGGGGTCTTGTCGTAGTAGTCGCCGATGCGTCGGAGGAGGTCGTCGCCGAGGACGCCGCCGGTCCCGAGCGGCGAGTACGCCGTCAGCAGCACGTCCGAGTCCTGGCAGTAGCGCAGCAGCTCGCGCTGGGGCTTGAACGGGTGGAACTTCACCTGGTTGGTGAAGATGGGTTCGGGGGAGACGCGCTGGGCCTTCATCAGCCGTCTCTTCGAGAAGTTCGAGACGCCGACGTGGCGGACGTCGCCGCGTTCGACGAGGTCGGCCATCGCCTCCATCGTCTCGCGGAGGTCGGCGAGCGGGTTGGGCCAGTGCAGCAGCAGCAGGTCGACGTAGTCGGTGTCGAGCTCGCGGAGGCTGTTGGCGACCGAGCGCTTGAGGCGGCCGGGGCGGAACCGGTCGGGACGGACCTTCGTGGTGAGGAAGACCTCCTCGCGGTCGACGTCCGAGTCGTGGATGGCGTTGCCGACGTAGCGTTCGTTGTCGTACGCCTGGGCGGTGTCGATGTGTCGGTAGCCGGCGGCGAGCGCGGTCCGGACCGCGCCGTAGGTCTCCTGGCCGGCGGTCTGCCAGGTGCCGAGGCCGATCTTCGGGACGGAGGTGCCCTGGACCGTTTCGTACTCCATGCGCGAGGGTTCGACCGCGGTCGGCATAGGCCTTGACACTTCGGCGTGGCCGTCGCCATCCGTGGGTAGGCGGAGAATATTAGGTATTAATATGCTACTAAGTCTTATAACCAGTCGTCAGAAACGGTTTTATACGAGTCTTGTGCTACGAAGTATCACGATGACGAACGACAAGCGCACGATGAAAGACGTGAGCCACACACCACCGAACGGGGAGTCCGTCACGAACGTCTGGGAGCGAGGCGGCGAGTCCCCCGACGAACCGCGAGACGACTGAGTTCTTCTCCCGATATCCGACCGGATAGCGGAGCGATTGCAGCGACCCGACCGACCGTCGAGTGCGTCGAACGGACCGCTCGGCACCCCGCTGTGCCATCGTTTCACAACCGTGGGAACGCCTTTGGAGCCGCCCGCCGAGCCGTCCCCTGTCGCTCGATTCACCACGACTCCGGGGAGGACCGGCCCGTAGCGCCCGCAGACAGCCACCGCGGAACACGCCGGACGGAGGGTCGCTGATGTCGACGTACGTCGGCTCGAACGGCGAGCACTACACCGCGGGCGAGGTCGACTTCGCACCGGCGTTCGAGCCCGCGACGTAGCTCACGCACAGCCACTCGACCGCGCGATGGCGACGACCTCGGACTGCGACAGCGAGCCCTCCACCGAGACGACCGCGTACTGCCGCCCGTCCGCGCAGGACCAGACGACCGAACCCAGCGAGTCGGTCGCGACGTACCGACCCTCGCTCCCGGCGACGTCGACGGTGACACCGTCGGCCGAGCCCGTCGACCGCGGTTCGGAGTGCTTGCTCACGTAGAGCACGTCCCCGGCGTCGTTCCGGTAGAACACGGTCACGGTCGTGATCTCGCCACGGAGGACGCCGACCCGGAACAGCTCGTAGCCGTCGGGCACGTCCGGCTCCGGAAGCGCCATCGTGACGTTCGCGGCCGCCGCGGCGCGTGTCTCGAACGTCTCCTGGCTCTCGTCGAGGTCGACCACGCTCGCCTCCTCGGGCGGGTCGAACCGGAACCGCGAGTCGGCGATGCCCGGGTCGAACTCGACGTCCGTGTACCGGGTGACGACGCGGAACTCCTCCCCGTTGACCGTCATCGACCGGGTCACCTTCACCGGGAAGTAGCGCTCGGCGTCGAGGTAGTACCGGATGCGCAGGTCCGACGCGACCGTCGGCACGTCGCCGCTGGGGGCCAGCTCGACGACGTGGGTCTCGCGACCGGCGACGGTCTCCGTGCCCTCGTACGTCGCGGTGTAGTTCTCCACGGTCGTCGTCGCGTTCCTGACCTCGTCGCCCGCCTCACCCTCGACGGGCACCGACGGGGCCGGCCCCATGCCGACGGTCGGTGGGGACCGGACGGTCTCGTTCCCGCTCGCCGCGACCGCGTCGAACACCTGCCGGAGGAACGCGTCCATCCGGACCGCGTCGCCCTGGCCACGCTCGTACGACTGCGTCCGGACGACCTGCCGGCTCTCGTCGTACACCCAGAGCTGCGAGCCGTTCGCGACCACGAGGTTGCCGTCGCGGGACGCCGGCTCGCGGATCTCCTCGCGGACGGCACCGCTCCCGGGTCGGATCCACACCGCCGACTGCCGGTGTTCGGTGCTGTTCCCGTGGGTGATGGTCGTCTCGACGACGGCGTGGACGCCGTCGATGGACTCGTAGGCATCGACGGCCTCGTCGCCGTCGACCGTCGGGGTCGCCGTTTCGCCGTCGTCGACGAGGCCCAGACAGCCCGCACCGACGACGAGCAGGAGAGCGAACGCGACGAGGGAGCGAGGGCGGGGGGACATTTTCGCGAGTGTTACGACCGATGACAATTAGGCGTTTCCGTCCGTGTGGGCCTGGGGTGGCCACAGGACGCGGTCGGCCGGTGGGTGCCGCAGACGAAGTCACTAAGGGTATCCCAGCCTGAGCGACGCATATGCAAGCGCTGGTCATCGTGGCACACGGGTCGCACCTCAATCCCGAGTCGAGCGCGCCGACGTACGCCCACGCGGACACCATCCGAGAGTCGGGCGCGTTCGACGAGGTGCGCGAGGCGTTCTGGAAGGAGGAGCCGAGCTTCCGCGACGCCCTCCGGACGGTCGAGTCCGAGGCGGTGTTCGTCGTCCCGCTGTTCATCAGCGAGGGCTACTTCACCGAGGAGGTCATCCCCCGCGAGCTCCGCCTCGACGACTGGGAGCCCGAGCTCTGGGACTCCGACGGCACGAGCGCGTCGCAGGCGACGCTGTACGCCGAGGACGTCGACAAGACCATCCACTACTGTGGCCCCGTCGGCACCCACGACGCGATGTCCGACGTCATCGTCAAGCGCGCCGAGACGGTCACGGGGGACCCGGACGTCGGTGAGGGGTTCGGCCTCGCGGTCGTCGGCCACGGCACCGAGCGCAACGAGAACTCCGCGAAGGCCATCGAGTACCACGCCGACCGCATCCGCGCCACCGGCCGCTTCGACGAGGTGAAGGCGCTCTACATGGACGAGGAGCCGGAGGTCGACGACGTCACCGACTACTTCGAGAGCGAGGACGTCGTCGTCGTCCCGCTGTTCGTCGCCGACGGCTACCACACCCAGGAGGACATCCCCGAGGACATGGGCCTCACCGACGATTACCGCGAGGGCTGGGACACGCCCGCGGAGGTCGACGGCCACCGCATCTGGTACGCCGGCGCGGTCGGTACCGAGGAGTTCATGGCCGACGTCATCCTCGAACGCGCCGCCGAGGCCGGAGCAGACGTGCGCGACGCGCTCGAGAAGGTCCGCGAGGCGACCGGCGGCGTGCCGGCGTCGGGTGACTGACGATGGCTGCCACCGAAGCCGGACTCGCCCCCGACCAGTTCGAGGACCTCGTCGACGCCGTGACGGAGGGCCCGGTCGAGTTCGACGGGCTCACAGTGGGGTACGAGGACGACGGCTACGTGTTCGAGGTGCCGGACCTCCACCGTGAGCACCTCTCGGTCGAGGAGCTCGAACGCGTCGCCGCCGCCAACGCCGAGTGGGTCACCAACTGGCACTTCTGGACCGTCGTCGTGGGTGGCGAGGGAACCGCCCGCCGCGACTTCCTGCGCTGGCTGGAGGCGGCCGACGAGCACACCGTACAGGCACGCTACGACGCGATGGAGGCGGACGGTATCCACCACGAGTGGGGAGAGCTACTCGTCACCGTCGAGCTCGGCGAGGTCGGCTACCGGCGGTACGAGCTCCGCCACGTCGACGACAGCGAGGCCGACCCCGCGGACCTCACCGTCCACGACGAGCCCCGTGACCTGCGCGACCTGTCGAAGTACGACGACCGCGGACGCTACCGGCCGCTGAAGACCGCGCCCTCGCTCGTCGACGGCTGGATGCTGCGGGACCTCACCAGCGGCGAGCTGAAGGAGGCGCTGGGCTTCGTCTACCCCGCGACCGTCGAGAACTGGCATCGCGAGCACGAGGGGACGCTCGACGTGAGCCACTGGCGGGAGACCGCCGAGCGCCAGACCGGCATCTACGACGTCGTCGACGAGCTCCCCCGCGAGGCCGTCGAGTGGGTCACCGAGGCCGCCTGCGTCGACTCGCAGTGTCTCAAACGGCGCGAGTGGCAGTACGACGAGGACGACCACCTCGACACGCCCGGTGGCGACGGGACGTTCCCCTGCCGGGAGCCCTGCTCGCTCGTCGTCGCCGCCGCCCGGAAGTGGACGAAGCTCGAGGAGGAGGCCGAGCGCACCTACGAGTTCGAGCTGACGCCGAGCGAGAAGGAGCAGCTGGAGGCCATCGTCGACGCGGTCGCGGACGGTCGCACCGACGAGATCCGCGAGGCCGACGTGTACGAGGGTGCGAACCGCTACCGGGCGCGCTACCTGCGGGCGAAGCGGTTCGACGAGGACGGCCGCCTCTGTGGCGTGCCGACGGAGGAGTAGACCGCCGTTTTCCGGAGCCGGAGTGCTCAGCGCACCAACACGGCGACGGCGACGAGGATTCCGATCAGGACCGCGACGACGCCGAGCATGACGACGGCGCTGTTCGCGAGCGCCATCGCCACGACGGCGACCACGAGTGCGACCCCGGCCATCGCGAGCACCGGTGCGTCGTCCCGGTCGGGAACGAGTCCGGAGAGGTCCGGCCCGTCCGACGAGCCACCGCTCGCTGTGTCGGCCTCGGTCTCGACCGGCGACACGCTCGCTCGCTCGCCCATCGGCACGCTCGCCGGGTCACTGACCGTCACCGGCACGGCGGTCTCCTGTGCGCCGTAGGCCGCCACGAACCGGAGCGCACCCGACACCGGTCGCGGACCGTCCCGTACCTCGACGCGGAACGTCGTGCTCGACTCCGTCTCGACGAAGTGGTTCGTCTCGGAGAGCGTGGCGACCTGCGACAGCGAGTCGTCGACGTTGCAGTGGACGTGCACCGCGCGGCCGTGGTTCCGGAGCTCCACGTCGAACGGCCCCCGGACCTCGAACGCCTCGACCGCTGGCTCGATGCTGTGGAGCTCCTCACGGCTCAGATCGACGACGAGGGTCTCGGGTGCCATAGTCGGTGTGTGGTGCGGTTCGTCGGTGATCGCTCGGCGCGATACGGCTGGTTCGTCGCCCTACGCCGGCACGTCGTCGCGCATGTCCGGCGGCAGCATGTTCGGGACGCCCTCCTCGATGGGGTACGTCTCCCCGCACTCCGTGCAGGTGAGCGTACCCGAGACGATCTCGTCCTCGTCCTCGCGGTCCACCTCGAGCTCGAGGTCGGCCTTGTCCATCGGACAGCAGAGGATGTCCATCATGGATTCTTTCATACCCACTGCGTCGGAGAGGGAGAGCAAAAGGCTTCGGGAACCGTGTCCGAGAGTGGTCGGGTCCGATTGCAGGTGTGACTGTGTGCTGTCTACGGCTGTTTCAGACGTTTCAGCAGTCGTGGGAGTCTCTTTGACCGCGAACAGCCAGAAAGCCCCGAGTCGCTGGAGTCGGGGGCCTCGCTGCGCTCCTCGTTCCTGCGGTGCCTGAGCGCTTCGCGCTCAGACTAACGAGAGCTTTGCTCTCGTGTCGCTTGATTCGGCCGCCTTCCTCCAGCGACTCGCCCCTTTCAGTCCCACCCACGCACAGAACCGCAACCGCACCTCGGGCCTCTCCAGCCGGCTGCATCTCCGGAAATCTCTGATTTCCGGCGGGCTCACGAAACGCACGTGTTTCGTGACCGATGCTCGGTCGCGAGCTCCCTGCGCTTCTCATCCACTGCGAGAGCACGCTCTCGTAAGCCTTCGGTCGCTTCGTCGCCGGCGCTCCGCGCCGGCTGCTAGCGGGACCTCCGGTCCCGCTCTGCTCCCGAAGACCTCGCACGAACGTGTCCTCGCCGCCTCGCGGTGCTCGGCGACGAGGACTGCCGCGCGCCTGCCGGCTGGTCAATCGTCGATATCGCGTTCGGAAGAATCACCGCACCGCAAGCCGCCCGTTACTGGTCGTACGGGTCCTGCAGGATGACGGTGTCCTCGCGGTCCGGCCCGGTGCCGACGGCGTAGATGTCGGTGTCGAGCTCGTCCGAGAGGTAGCTCAGGTAGGTGCGCGCGTTCTCGGGGATGTCGTCCCAGTCGTCGACGTCGTCCCAGTCGACCTCGGGCCAGCCGTCGAACGTGCGGAGGTTCGCCTCGCAGCGCGCCCACCGCTCGGTCGTCGAGGGCATCGTCAGCAGCTCCTCGCCGTCGAGCGTGTAGCTGTGGCCGACCTTCACCTCGTCCATGCCGGCGAGCACGTCGACGTGGTTGACGGCGAGGCCGGTGAAGCCGCTGACGCGCGTGGCGTGGCGGAGCATCGGCACGTCGAGCCAGCCAACCCGGCGGGGACGGCCGGTGACGGTGCCGTACTCGCCGCCCTCGTCGCGGATGTAGGTGGCGAGCTCTTCCTCCTCGTCGCCGGCGTCGCCGTCGTAGCCGGCGGTCTGTCCCTCGACGCCGGCCAGTTCGGTCGGCATCGGGCCGCTCCCGACGCGGGAGAGGTAGCCCTTCACGATGCCGATGATCTCGCCGTCGCCGACGACGCCGGGGCTGAGGCCGGTGCCGGTGGTCGCGCCGCCGGCTGTCGGGTTCGAGGACGTGACGTACGGGTAGCTGCCGTGGTCGATGTCGATGAGCGTTCCCTGTGCGCCCTCGAACATGACCTGCTCGCCGTCGTCGATGGCCTCGGCGAGGAAGTCGCCGCAGACGACCGGCATCCCCTGTTCGGCGAGCCGCTCACCGAACTCGCGGTACTGCTCGAACAGCGCGTCGACGTCGAACGCCGCCGGGTCCTCCAGGTCGTCGATGTCGAGCCCGTACACGTCCTCGACGAGCGCCCGCTTCTGGGGCACGACGTACTCCAGTCGCTCGCGGAGCACCTCGGGGTCGAGCAGGTCGCCGACCCGGACGCCGCGTCGGCCCGCCTTGTCCTCGTAGGCCGGCCCGATGCCGCGGCCCGTGGTGCCGACCGCCTGGTCCGATTCGCTCTTTACCTCCTCCTCGATGCCGTCGAGCACGCGGTGGTACGGCAGGATGACGTGTGCCCGCTCGGCGACCCGCACGTCGGGGTCGAGCCCCCGGTCGCGCAGGTCATCGATCTCGTCGAACAGCGTCGCCGGGTTCACGACGCAGCCGTTGCCGAGGACGCCCACCTTGCCGCGGACGACCCCGCTGGGGACGAGCGAGAGCTTGTACTCGGTGCCACCGTAGACGACGGTGTGGCCCGCGTTGTCGCCGCCCTGGTAGCGGACGACGATGTCGGCCCCGTCGCCGTAGATGTCGACGACACCGCCCTTGCCCTCGTCGCCGAGCTGCGACCCGACAATGGTTACGGTCATTTACACGCGCCGATTCTTCAGCGGTCGGTAAACCGATTTCGATACGGCGGGTCCGCCGTCTCCGATGTGACGTGGTCCCACGGACCAGAAGACATATACACGAACCACTGCTACCTCCGATTTGCCACGCTTCTCGACCCGTTCGTACGATAAGGTTTAAAACCCCGTACGACAAGTTAACAAATGCCATGATAGACCGACTTGAGAAGGAAGTCGATATGCTGGAACGGCATCTGCAGGTGCTGAAGATGGTCATCGAGAACGAGCCCATCGGTATCGTGAAGATGTCCAACGAGACCGGTTACCCCCACCACAAGGTCCGCTACTCGCTGCGGGTCCTCGAGGAGGAGAACCTCATCGAGCCGTCGAGCCAGGGTGCGATCACGACCGACCGCACGCTCGAGTTCGTCGAGGAGCTCGACGGCAAGATCGACGAGATCGTCGAGAAGATGAACGGGATGAAGATCGACGACGCGGCCGAAATCGAGAACTAACGGGTTTCCGTCTTCCTACAGCTCCGGCACGTTGATGTGGAACTCCCCGCCGCGGGACTCCACCAGACAGAGGTGATAGCCCGACTTCCGGGACAGTTTCACGAAGCTCTTCTTCGAGTCACGACTCAGGAAGCTCCCACTCGTGGCCTCCGACGCCGTCTCCAGCGCGCCCGGGTCGAAGAACGAGGCGGTGACGACGACCGCCCCGGCGAGGCTCTCGCTGGTCCGCTTGACCCGCGACGCCCGCTCCTGGAGGTCGACCATCATCCCCTCGGTTGTCGGGTCCCGGGAGTCGTTCAGGTTCGCGACGACGAGCGGGTTGCCCATGCGGTCGCGGACGACCACGTCGAACGTCGTCTGCTCGCGCTGCTCGTTGCCGTCCTCGTCGTAGCGTAGCGACACCGAGCCGTTGAGCTCGGCCCGGTCGGCCTCGGGGATGGCGTCGTAGAGGTCGCGCATCGCGCTCGCGTTGCCCGTGTCGCGGATCTCGTAGAGCAGTTCCCTGACGAACCACTCCACGAACCGGAACTCGATGCTGTCGTGCAGGAACTCGACGTACGGCCGTCCGTCGACCGCGGCGTCCTCGGCCTCGAACTGCGTGTGGTGTTCGATGCGGAGGTTCGCGTTCACCGCGTCGGCGTCCGCGTCGTCGTCGTGGGCGGTGTCGAGCGTCGGCTCGCCCTTCGAGCCGTAGCGGACGAAGAGGTTCGTCCCCTCGAGCGCCTGCTGTGGCGAAAGCTGCGTGCTGGCGTCGGCGGCCGGCCCTCGCTGGGCGGCGAGTTCGGCCTCGAGGTCGGTCAGCTCCGCCTCGAGCTCGGCGATCTCGGCCTCCAGGTCCTCGACCTCGCCGCGCAGCTCCGCGTTCTCGTCGGCGAGCTGGTCGCGCTCCTCGCGGAGCTCGGTGCGCTCCTCCTCGACGTTCGAGAGCTGCTGCTGGAGCCGGTCGATCTTGTCCTCGCGCTGGAGCATCTCCCGCTCGAGCGGCTCGTCGGTGCCCCCGTTGTCGGTGGGTGGCGTCGACTGCTGCTCGGTGCGTCTGGGCTGGCGGCCGGTGTCGGCCGGTGCCTCCGCACCGGCGTTGGCCTGTTGGGTGCTGTTCGACGGCCCACCGTTCGACTGCTGCGTCTCGGTGCGGGTCTGCCGCTGTCGTCTGCTCTGTCGGCTCCCGCTGGACGTCTGGCCCGTCGTCCGCGCGGTGTCGGTCGGGGGCGATGTCTCCGTCGACTCCGAGCGGTCCGGGTTGATGGAGGGGATAGAGCGCGTCTCGCGCCACTCGGCCTCCTCCTCGAACACCGGGTCCTCGCCCTCCTCGGCGGCCGCCTCGCGTTCGACCTCCTCCAGCACCTCGTCGGGGATCTGGACGGGGTCGTGGTCGTCCTCGACGGTCGTCGTGACCGGTGCGGAGTCGGCGTCGGTCTGTGTTCCTGGGTTCGGCCCATCGCCCTGGCCGGCCGACCGGTCCGGGTCCGCTCCCGTCTCGCGGGTCGGCTCCACACGGCCGCTCTCCGAGCGGGGTTCCGGCGTGTGGCTCTCGTCCGGCTCGGAGCCGGCGGGGGTCCGCTGGTCCCGTTCGCGGGCAGGGTCACGCTGGTCGCGTGCCGTCTGTTCCTCTGCGTCCCGGACGACCGACCCCTCGGCGCTGACGGGGCTCTCGTCGGCGGCGGCCGTCCCCGTGTCGTCGCCCCGGCCGCCCGTCGCGGGCTCCGTGGGTTCGGCCGGCTCGTCCGGGGCCGGGTCCGCCACCACGGGCTCGTCGTTCGACTTCGCGGGAGCGTCGGATTGGCGGGTTCCGTCGTCGGCATCGTCACCGCCAGCAGCCGCACCCGCCGCAGCGCCAGCCGCGGCGTCGCCCGTGTCGTCTGCCGGTTCGGGCTCCGGTTCCGGGATCTCCGTCACCTCGATTTCGACGTCCATCACGGTGTAGATGCCGACCTCGTCGTCGGCGCGCTCGAACGCCTCGTCGCCCGTGTGCAGACGCTCCCGGTTCCCGATGAACGCACAGCTCATCGACCGACCGCCGTAGTAGACGACGTAGTAGTCGCCGCTGAGGACGTTCTCGGAGAGCTCGATGTAGCCCGTGAAGCTGCCCGACGTGAGCGTCGAGTCCGCCTCGGAGATCGGTGTGTCGTTGGTGTAGTAGTTCGCCCGTTCCTCGCCGCCGGTCTCCTGCATCGCGAAGAGGAGCGGGAGGGACGGATGTGGTGCCTCGTACGTCGTGCCCGAGGAGCCGTCGAAGTCGTCGATAGTCCCGTCGAAGACCCCGATGATGCGGCCGTTCAGCATGAACAGCCACGTCCCGCCCGCCGTCACGGCTCCGGTGAACTCCGTGTCCGCGAGCGACCGGAGGTCCTCGAAGCCGCCCGAGAACGGGCGGGAGTCCCAGTCTTCGACGCGCTCTACCCTGCGCGAATCCATATAGGGTTACAACCGCATCCGGGACAAATAGTTTCCGGGGATTCACCGCTGTACGAGCACCTTCCGCCGGCGACCGGCCGCGGAGGGACCTCAGATCTTGGATTCGGCGTCGTCCGCGAGCTCCTCCATGCGTTTCTGGATGCGGCCGGCGCTGGAGAACTCGTCCTCGCTCATGACGCTCGCGAGCGCGTTGCCGAGCACGAACACGGCGTGTTTGTGCTCGCTCTTCGACTTGTGGACGTCCGAGGGGTCGACGTCGAGGTCGTGGTACTGCTGGAACAGCTCGTCGTTGCCGTCGCCCTCGGCCTCGAAGTGCGTCATGATATCGACCATCTGCTCGTGGAGTTCGAGAAGCTCGTCCTTGTGCATGAATCCGTGTAAGGTATTGGCCGATTTAAGCATTGTTGTGGCCCCTCAGCCGGTCGAGCGGCCGCCGAGTGTCGTAGGCCACAATTTTTATAACCGACCGGCGTACCGGGGAACAAATGCCGACAATCCGCCTCGACGTCCCCGAGGAGACCGTCGAGAAACTCGACATGGAGACGGACCTGCTCGGGTTCGAGGACATCCCGGAGTACCTCGACTGGATCATCGGGAACCGCGCGGCCATCGAGCAGGGGACCGAGCGGGACCAGCTGCTGTCGGAGTACGCCGCCCGCGTCGCCGAGCTGGAGGAGCAGGTCGCCGAGAGCACGACCGGCGAGCAGCCGGCGGCGACCCCGTCCGACACGGAATCGACGGCGGACGCCGCGGACGCGTCGACGGGTGACGACGGGACTCCGTCCCCGGGGGGCGACTCGACCGGCGGCGCGGACGACGCTGGCGACGCACAGACGGCGACGGCCGATGGCGGGGCGACGACTGGCGGGACCGGCGAGACGATGGTGCCGAAGTCGGGGCCGGACGCCGAGCCCGACGACCTCGGTGGCAACTTCAGACCCGAGCAGGTCAAGCGGTTCACCGACGAGCGCCTGAACGAGGAGGCGGACGTGCTCGCGGGCGTCGAGGGCGAGCGACTGGACGAGTTCGCCCGGCGCGCAGTCGCACAGACGCGCAAGCGCCTCGGGCGCGACCCGACGACCGGACTGAGCTACCAGTCGAACACGAGCATCGCCGTCAGCAGCGACGACGTCTCTCCCGGCGAGGACATCGCTGACCTCGACGACCTCGACGTGCCCGGGCGGTCGCCGGAGAAGGTCGAACCGCGACGGGAGGCCGTCGGCGCGGCGCTCGCGTACCTGAAGGACGCCGACCGCGCCCGCCGGTCCGAGTTCGTCGAGGAGCTGTACGAGGAGTTCCCGGCGGGCTACGACTCGACGTCCGGCTGGTGGAACTGCATCAAGACCGGCCTGAAGCAGGTCGACGTGGTCGAGGGCGGCGACGGCGCGCGCGTCTGGCGGTTCCGACGGACCGAGATATCGAACGAGGCCGGAACGCTCCGCGGGCGCGGGCCCAAGCGCGTGGTCGACTCGAACTAGCAGCAGAGCTCGGTGAACCGGTTCGTCCCGGCGTCGGTGCCGGCGACGATGAGCTCGTCGCCAGCCGCGACACGGAACGACGGTCCGAGGTCGGTGATGACCTCGCCGTCCCGTTCGACGCCGACGACCGTACAGCCGGTCCGCCGCCTGACGTCCACCTCGGCCAGCGTCTGCCCGACGAGCGCGGGGGCCTCGGTCCGAATCACCTCGACCTGCTGGTCGATGGAGAGGACGTTCTCGCCCTCGAGGATGGTCGAGGCGATCATCCGCCCGCTGACGGACGCGAGCGAGAGCACGTAGTCGGCTCCGGCGCGGTACATCTTCGGGACGCTCTCGGTCTCGGTGACACGGGCGACGATCTCCGTCTCGGGGCTCTCGTCGCGGACGACCAGCGTCGCGAACTCCGTCGTCGTGTCGTCCGGCAGCGAGAGGACGACCGTCCGGGCGTCTTCGAGCCCCGCCGCCTGGAGGACCTCGGGGTCGAGCGCGTCCCCGACCACGTCGACGCCCTCGCCCGCGACGAGGTCGACCACGCGGTTGGGGATGCCGGCCTCGTCGAGGTGAGCGGCCACGGTCTCGCCGACCTGCCCGTAGCCGACGACGATGGTCTCGCCGCGGCGGAACTCCCGAACCCGCGACAGCGTCAGCTCCTTCAGCGACTGGAGCTGCTCCTCGACGCCGGTGACGAGCAGCACGGTGCCCCGGTCGATCACCGTCTCGGGTTCGGGTGGGCTGTGGAACTCCCCGTCGAACCACGCGCCGATGACGTTGACCCCGGAGCGTTCCCGGATGCCGCTGTCGGCCAGCGTCTCACCGACGAGTTCGCTCGCGCTGTGGACGGGGAGCTCGGCGATCTCGAAGTCGCCGCCGATCTCGATTGCGTCCCCGAGCTCCGTCGAGAGGCCGGTCGTCACCTTCGATGCGAGCCCCTGCCCGAGCAGCGGCCGGGGGGAGAGGACCTCATCGGCACCGGCGAGGCGGTGGTACGGGACGCTCTCGGGGTCCTCGACGACGCTGACGACCTGGAGGTCCTCGTGCCCGGCTTCGCCGGCGGCGAGGACGATGCTCGCGTCCACCTCGTCGGAGAGGTCGGCGACGAGCGCCCGGGCCCGGTCGATGCCGGCGGCCTCCAGCCCCTCAGTGCGTTCGGGGTCGACGTTGATGACCTGGTAGCCGTCCTCGATGAGCTCGACGGCGGTGTCCCGGTCGGGTTCGAGGATGACGGAGTCGACACCCCACGCGTCGAGTTCGGCGATGAGCGCGTCGCCCCGGTCGGTGTAGGTGCAGACGAGGACATGGCCGGCGAGGTCGTCGTCGACGGACGTCGGCACCGTCGTCGAGAGGATGTCCTCCATGGTCGGGAACACCAGCACGGGGAGCGCCAGGAAGATGAGGACCACCCCGGTCGTGTCCATGATGATGACGAGTACGTTCATCTCGGGGGTCTCCCACGGCGAGTCGGAGCCGAAGCCGGTCGTCGTGAACGTCTCGACGACGACCTGGAGCGAGTGGAGGAACGTCTTCGGTTCGCCCTCGTAGACACTCATCCCGTAGTCGTAGACGACCGCGTAGGTCAGCATGATTCCGGACAGCACGAGGAGGTAGTAGGCGGTCCGGCGCTGCCACTTGTCCATGTCCGGGCGTGACGCTCTACCGGGATAACTGTTGTACGTCGTGGCAGTCGAGACGCGTCGGGAGCGGCTGCGAGCTACGAGGGGAGCGACCCATCGCGCAGCAGCGTGCGGGCGGTCCAGACGACCCACCCACCGAACAGCGCCGCGCCGACGGCCTCGGGCACGGCGAAGTAGGTCCAGGTGTCGCCGTCGCCGGTCCAGACCATCGCCTCCAGCAGCACCCAGACGACCCACTGGAGCAGGTGGACGATGCCGAGCCACATGGTGACGAGCCCGAACGTCGGGGACCGGTCGAGCGCGTACCCGGTCCCGAAGACGAGCAGGGCGACGGTCGCGAGCAGGAAGAAGCCGGCCGCGAACGGGAAGTGGAGCGCGTTCGCCGGGCCGTCGAGGTACGCGAAGCCGATGCCCGTCATCGACAGCAGCGCGACCGCGAGGACGACGACACCGGCCTTCTCGATCCCGTTGATTGTCTCGGACCAGAGCCGTGCCGCGAACGGGAGGCCGACGATGCCGCCGAAGACGAGGCCCCCGTTGAACAGGAGGAAGGCGAGCTGGTCAGCGGTGCCGACCGCGAGCAGGGCCTTCCCGTTCGCCTCGCCGATGCTCGACAGCGAACGGCTCTGCCAGCTGAACAGTGGGTCGACGAGCGTGGCCAGCAACAGGGTCACGAGCGCCACCGCCGGGGCGACGAGTCCGAAGTACGTCAGTGTCCGACGCGTGTCAGCCATGCACCGAAGCTCCCGTTCCAGCAACAAATACCTGTGTGAACTCCGGTCGGATGCACGAACCGTTTTACCACGGGCGGTCCACGCTGTCCCATGTCCGGACTCGTGTTCTTCGGGAGCGAATCGTACGAGGAGACCGCCGCCTTCTACGTCGCGGAGGTGGGGGCCGACGTGTGGCTCGAGCAGTCCGCCTGCACCATCCTGCAGTACGACAACCTGCTCTTCGGCTTCTGTGACGCCGACGAGACGGAGACAGAGGGGGTTCTCACCTTCGTCACCGAGGACCGGGACGGCGTCGACGCGTTCTACGAACGGTTCGCCGACCGTGCCCGCGACGAGCCGTCGGTGAACGAGGCGTTCGGGATCTACAACTTCTTCGCGACGGACCCGGACGGGCGGGAGATGGAGTTCCAGACGTTCCTGCACGAGACCGACCCGGTCTGACCACAGCCGACGTTTTTGGCAAGCCTAAAGTAGGCGCGTCGGTAAGGCAGAGCCGATGAGCGAGCACTCCACGGTGGACCCGTCCGACCTGGACGCGGACGACGCCAGCCGGTCCGACGACCACCCGTTCACCTTCGACGACGTGGCGGTCGTGATGGGGACGTACAACGAGGAAGCGGCCATCGAACACGTGCTGACCGACATCGACGAGGTCACCGACGGCCGGGCCGAGGTCGTCTGCGTCGACGGCTCGGACGACGCCACGGCCGAGGTCGCACGCGAGCACGGCGCGACGGTCGTCGAGCAGGAACCGCAGGGTTACGGCGTCGCCGTCCGCGAGGCCGTGCTCACGCCCGCCCGGCCCATCGTCGTCACCACCGACTGCGACGACACCTACCCGATGGAGGCCCTGCCCCGGTTCCTCGAACTCGTCAACGAGGGCTACGACGTGGTCTCCGGCGACCGGCTCCACCACGGTGCGGAGCCGATGCCCGTGTTCAACCGCTTCGGCAACCACGCCTTCGCCGCGCTGGCGTCGGTGCTCATGGGCGAGCGCGTCCACGACACCACGACAGGGATGCGGGCGTACCGTCGCGAGGTCGTCCAGGACATCACCTGGACCGAGAACACCGGCCTCTCCGCCGAGCTGTTGATCCGTCCGGCGATGCGCGGCTACGACGTGGTCGAGACGCCCATCGAGTACGACGAGCGACGAGGCGAGACGAAGCTCGACCCCATCGGGGGCGGTGCCGCCATCGGCAAGTCCATCCTCAAGGTCGGGCTGACCGAACGGCTCCGGTTCTGAGACGCTGCGGTCTCGTTCTCCTCGGCCGACGCTGTCACCAGTGTCCCCTCCATCCAGACGCCGTCGATGTGTTCGTCGGGGTGGTCGGGGACGTAGGTCCCTTCGAGCCCACAGTCGACGACGAGCTGGCAGACCGACTCCTCGGGCGGCCAGACAACCTCGACTCCGGCGGTCGTCCGGCGGGCGTCCAGCTCCTGCCGGTAGGTGAGCGTCGCGCCGCCGTCGTAGGTCAACACGACGGCGACGGCGAACTCCGTGGTCCCGTTCAGCGGTACCGACCCGTTCTCCCCGAGCGCCCGGAGGCCGTCCTCGTCGGCGAGCCCGAGGCCGTCCGGACCCACCGTCCAGTTCGTGACCAGCCGGTCCCCGAGGTCGTCCTCGACCACGAACTCGCGAACCTCGCCGTCGCCCGCCAGCCTGACGAGCGCGCCGTTCGCGCCCGACGGCACGGCGACCCGGGTCGTGCCGTCGAGCCGCTCGCCCGAGCGGACCTCGAGTCGTGCGAGCTTCCCGATGGGCCGGTCCGTCGAGTCCGGCACCCACTCGCCGTGGTAGGTGTACCGGTACGGCGTCCGGTCGCCGGTCGCCTCGAGCACCGCGAAGTCGCTCGCCGGGCCACGGTCGAGCGCGTACACAACGTCGCCGTCGTAGCCGGCGTCGTTCCGGAGCGTCTGGAAGGGGTGGGCGAGCCAGTCGCCGTACGGCGTCGGGACGAACACGACCGCGTCGTCGAACTCGGTCGTGAGGACTGGCTCGTAGATGGTGCCGTACTTCTCGGTCGTGTTCGCGTGCTCGGTGACGGGGCCGCCGAGCGCCTCCCGCTCCGCGATGCCGACGGCCGGGAGCGAGACGACCAGCAGGCCGGCGAGGACGACCCGGGCGGCGGTCGCGGACCGGCGCGCGGTGACGCGGCTCCGGAGGCCGTCCGCGACGGCCACGACGCCGAACGCGCCGAACACCGCCAGTGGGACGACGAGGTCGAAGTGGTAGAGCGGGCCGAACAGCGAGAGCAGCCCGTCACCCAGCTCGTCGGGGCCCGAACTAACGTTGTAGGTCCCCCAGAACGCGAGGTTGCCGACGCAGACCGAGGGCACGACCGCGAGCAGGAGCAGGGCGAGACAGTCGTCCGAGCAGTGCGGTCGGTCGAACGTCGGCGCGGCGTCGGGGCCGAGGGCTGGGACGACGCCGGCACGGCGGACCAGCCACGCGCCGACGCCGACGAGGAACGCGGCCGTCCCGAGCCAGCCGCCGACGGTCCAGCGGGTCGCGGACTCCCAGAGGAGGACGACGTTCGTCCTGACGGCCAGCCCGGGCGTGTAGACGAGGTCGTGCTCCAGGATGCGTCGCTGGCCGAATCCCAGGCCGTCCAGCGGCGCGAACGCGGCGTACGGGAACACCGTCGGGTCGCCCGTCAGGAGCCAGTTGTAGCCGAGCGTCGTGGCGACGCCGACGGTCCCGAGTGTCGCGACGACGAGATTCCTGGTCACGTACTCGTGCTGGAGGTACCCCCTCGCCGACCCGTCGTGGCCCCGGTACGCCGTCGCCAGCGTCCAGCAGGCGTGGCCGACGAACGGGAGCGCGAACAGCACCGCGGTGTACGGTCGGGCGAAGAAGGCCAGGGCGACCGCGAGGCCGGCCAGCACCGCGTACCGGCGCGAGCCGCGGCGGTGGGCCCGAACGTAGGCGAGCGCGAACGCGAGGTTCAGCAGCGTCGTCGGCGCGTACGGGAGGAACACCGAGGTGGTGAGCAGGAACGTCGGCGTCAACAGCACCAGCACGCCCGCGAGGACGCCGACGCGCCGGTCGAACGCCTCCGTGGCGAGCGCGGCGGTGAGCACGACGATGCCCGCCCCGATGCCCGCGAGGGCGAACCGCGGCTCGCCGAGCACCAGCCCGAGCGCGAACATCGCCGACGGCACCGGTGCGTACTTCGGATACATCGAATCGCCCTCGGTGATGAAGAACCACGGCCTGAACGCCTCGGTCAGCCCGTCGGGCGGGTACGCGTAGAGCTGGCCGTCGAGCAGCAGCGACGCCTGGTGGAGGTAGACGCCCTCGTCGTGGTTGGCCGAGTGGTACGGGAACAGTTCGCTGGCGACGACGAAGACGACCGCCGCCGCGAGGACGGCGAGCAGGAGGGAGGGGACACGGCGTCGCGTGAGAGCGTCGGGGACGGAGCCGGCCATCGGTTCAGCTGTAGGAGCCGTCCTCGTCGGTGGCGGGGAACCAGGCGAGATCGTGGTCCGCGGTCAGGTCGACCCGGACGGACTCGTCGAGGTCGACCTGGTCGGTGTGGTTGTGCATGCACTCGACGATGTCGCCGTTCTCGAGTTCGACGCGGTAGAGGATGGTCGGCCCGAGGTAGCGCCGGTAGACGACGCGGCCGTTCGCCTCCTCGTCGGCGGCGATGGGTCGGGCCTGGATGTCGTCCGGACGGACCAGCACGTCGATGCGGGACCCGTCGTACTCCCCGGCGAGCCCGTGGATGACGCTGCGGTCGACCGAGCCGACGCCCGTCTCGACCTCGTCGCCGTGGACGTAGCCGGAGAGGAACGAGGCGTGGCCCAGAAAGCCCGCGACGAAGCGCGACTCGGGGTGCTGGAACACCTGCTCGGGGCGGCCGACCTGCTCGAGCTGGCCCTCGGACATCACGGCGACCCGGTCCGAGATGCTCATCGCCTCCTCCTGGTCGTGCGTGACGGAGACGGCGGTGACGCCGGCCTCCTTCAGGATGCGGCGGACCTCCTCGCGCATCTCCACACGGAGGTCGACGTCGAGGTTCGAGAACGGTTCGTCGAGCAGGAGCATCTTCGGCTCCGGCGCGAGCGAGCGGGCGAGGGCGATGCGCTGTTGCTGGCCGCCGGAGAGCTCGTCCGGGTGGGCGTCGCGGTGGGACTGCAGGTCGACGAGGTCGAGCATCTCGTCGACGCGCTCGGCCGTCTCCGCGTCGTCCATGTCGGTCAGCCCGAACGCGACGTTCTCCGCGGCGGTCATGTGCGGGAACAGCGCGAACTCCTGGAAGACGACGCCGACGCCGCGTTGCTCGGGGACGACGAAGCTGCCGCCGCCGGCGACGCGCTCGTCCCGCACGCGGATCGTACCCCTGTCGGGCCGTTCGAGCCCGGCGATGAGCCGGAGCGTCGTCGTCTTGCCACAGCCCGACGGGCCGAGCAGCGTCAGGATCTCGCCCTCGCGGACCGCCAGCGAGAGCCCGTCGATCACCAGTTCCGGGCCGTAGGCCTTCGACACGTCGTCGAGTTCCAGTACCGGCTCGCCGTCCTCGACGGACGGGCGTTCGTACACCGTCTCCACGTCTGCGGTTATGGTTGCGTCACTTGACATCGTATCCCTCCTGTGAGAGGATGACGAAGATCGAGACCGCCGAGACGCCCAGCAGGATGAGTGCGGGCACGGCGGCGTCGTAGAACGCCTGGTTGCGGTGGGCCTGCCAGACCTGCATCACCAGCGTCTCGTAGCCCGTCGGGTGGAGCAGGAGCGTCACCGGCAGCTCCTTCATCGTCGTCAGGAACACCAGCGCGGTACCGCCGAGCAATCCCGGGGCGGCGAGCGGCAGCGTCACGGCCCGGAACGCCCCGACGGAGGTGCGCCCGAGTGTCCGGGCCGCCTCCGGCAGCGCCGGGTTGACCTGCAGGAACGACGCCCGCGTCGACCCGACGGACTGGGGCAGGAAGCGGACGACGTAGGCGAAGATGAGCAGCGGCAGCGCCTGGTTCAGGCTCGGGAACGTCCGCGTCGAGAGGTAGATGAGCGCGAACGCGACGACGACGCCCGGCGCGGCGTAGCCGAAGTAGCTGAGGCGTTCGGTGAGCTGGCCGACCCGCGTGTCGTGTCTTGCCGAGAGGTACGCGATGGGCAGGCCCGCCAGCGTCGCGACGAGCGCCGCCGCGACCGACAGCTTCAGCGAGTCGGTCAGGTTCGACAGCTCGAACGGCACCCGCCACCCGGCCTCCGGGCCGGCGAGCAGCCAGCCGACGAGGATGACCACCGGGAGCACGATGGCGACGAGGACGATGAGCGCACAGAACGCCAGTGCGGGCCACTTCCACGCGCCGAGCCTGGCGAGCGACGCCTGTCCGCCCTGTCGGCCGCCGGCGAACTTCTCGTTGTTCCGCGTGCGGTTCTCGACGGCGAGGATGAACACCGTCACGGCGAGCAGCTGGAGCGAGAGGAGCGCCGCCCGGTCGAGGCCACCGCCACGACGGGTCGCCGACTCGATGACCGTCGTGAACACGTTGTAGCCCATGATGGCGGGAGTGCCGAAGTCGGAGAGGGCGTACAGCGCGGTCAGGAGCGCGCCGGCCGCGATGGCGGGCTGGAGCTGGGGGAGGACGACCCGACGGATCGCCTCCAGTCTGGTGTGTCTGAGCGTCCGGGCGGCGTCGACGAGCGTCGTATCGACGGTCTTCAGCCCGGCGCGGGCGGTGATGTAGACGTACGGGTAGGTGTACAGCGTGATGACGAGCACCGCGCCCTCCAGCCCGGTGATGTCGGGGATCTGTGGCACACCGAGCGGGGCGAGGAACTCGTTCACGTCGCCGCCCTCGCCGAACGCGCTCGTGAACACGAACGCGCCGATGTAGCTCGGAATGACCAGCGGCAGCGTGACGAGGACGGTCCAGATGCGGCGTCCGGGAAGGTTCGTCCGGACGGTCAGGAACGCGAGCGGGACCCCGAGCAGGATCGAGAGGACGGTGACACCGGAGACCATCACGGTGCTGTTGACGAACACCGAGATCGTCGTGTCCTGCGTGAGGATGTCCAGTGCGACGTCGAACGGGACGTTCGAGGCAGCGAGCAGCACCCAGAGGAACGGGCTGGCGACCGCGGCGGCGACGGCCGCACTCGCGAGCGAGAGGCCGAGCGGGTACGCACCGCTCTCGCCGCCCTCGTCGTCTTCGTCTGCCGTGCGTGAGTCGTGCTGCTCGACTGCCATCACCTAGACCTGTATCCCCACCTCGCGCATCAGATCGATCGTCGGCCCGATGTCGGAGAGCTGTGCGAGATCGAAGTCGGGCGTCTCGAGTTCGTCGACGGGTGGGAGGTCGCCGACGGGTTCTACCTCGGGGATGAGTGGGTACTCGAATGTACGTGTTGCGAAGTACTCCTGGGCCTCGGCCGAGAGCAGGTGCCGGACGAAGTTCGTCGCGAGGTCCTCGTCGCTGGTGCTGCTGACGACGCAGGCACCGGCGACGTTGAAGATGGCACCGGCGTCGTTCTGCGTGAACGCCGTCGCGACGGGGGCGTCCTCGTTGTTCGCGAGGACGCGCTGGATGTAGTAGTGGTTCGCGAAGCCGGCGCTGAGCTCCCCGTTGGCGACCGCGCGCGAGACGATGAACTCGTCGCTGTAGCGGGTGACGCCGGCGTCGAGCATCGCTTCGAGCCACGCCTTCGTCTCCTCGCGGCCGTTCATGACGCGCATCGCGGTGAGGAAGCCCTGGAACGAGCCGTAGCTCGGTGCCCAGCCCATGTCGCCCGCGAAGTCGGTGTCCGGCACGTCGAGGATGTCGTCCGGCACGTCGGAGTCGGAGAGCTCGTCCGTGTTGTACGGGATGGTCCGTGCACGGCCGGAGGTACCGATCCACGCACCGTCGTCGTCGCGGTACTGGGTGGGGACGAGCTCCTGGAGGTCGTCCGGGAGCGTGACCGTCATGCCGGCGTCGGAGACGAGGCCGAGCGCGCCGGCGTTGACCGACAGGAACACGTCGGCCTCGCTGGCGTTGCCCGCGGTCTCGATCTGGTTCGCGAGGGTGGTCGAGGCCTCGTAGCGGGTGTCGACCGTGAAGTCCTCGTACTGGTCCTCGATGTAGCCGAGGAGCGTGTTGACGAGGGGTTCGCCACGCCCGGAGTAGAGCGTGAGCGTGCCCGAGAGGTCGGGCATGTCGGCCATCGGTGTGCCGCCCGGTGCCGGCCGGCCGTCCATCCCGGAGCCGATGAGGCCGAGTTCGCCGTCGTCTTCGTTCTCGTCGCCCGTGAAGAGGCCGATACAGCCTGCGGAGGCCGCGAGTCCCGTCGCCGAGGCCGCCGTGAGGAAGCGGCGACGACCGACGGGGGCGTCGGTGGAGTCGTGGTCGTTGTGGTTCATAGTTGGTTTAGGTCTACCTAAATGGTTTATAGCTGCCGATACAGCTCAGTCGTCGGCCGTCGCCGCCACGGGGTCGTGGCCCGCGACCGGTGCCAGTTCGTCGAGGCAGTCGAGCCAGTCGAGGCAGTACTCGCCGACGTAGTTGAGGAACTCGCCGTTCTGGTACTCGTCGAACTCGCCCTCGACGAGTGCGTCCGCCATGGCGGCCATTACCTCCGCGTAGGTGTTGGCGTCCGCGCCCTCGCCGTCGACGATCTCCCAGAAGTGCTCGTTGCACTCCAGGCCGGCGACCTCGTTCGCGAGGTCGTCGAACGTCGAGCGCGGAGCCTTGTTGTGCTCGCACAGGGGGTCGCCGTTGAGGACCTGCCCGCCGAGCACGTCGGCCGCGCGCTTGAGGAAGACGCCCGACCAGATGTCGTCGAACCGGCCGACGTTCCAGGGGTTGTCGTCCATCGGGCACTGGTAGAACGCCGGAACGACCTCGCGGCGGAACGCCAGGTTCATCGAGCAGACGGTGAGGTAGTTGCCCTCGGCCGCGACGAACTGCTCGCCGAAGTCCTCGGCGGTCGTGCGGGTCTGGGCCTGGCCCTCCAGGTCGCCGTCCATCAGGATGCGGACGGCGTCGAGGTCGGGGACGTTCGTCCAGAGCCCCTGGGAGGCGACGACGTGGTCGACCGTGGTCGTGTCCGTCTCGACGGTCTCGTCCATCGCGGCATAGGGGTAGCCACGCGGGTAGAGCCCGTGCTCGTCGGCGTTCTCGTAGAGGACGTTCACCCACTGCTCGTCGGATGCCACGCGCTCGACCTCGCCCTCGTAGGCGAGGTTGGCCATGTGCAGGCCGAAGAAGTCGTGGTCCTCGTGGGGCAGGGTGTCGTCGTCGATGAAGAAGCCGTACTCGAACTCCTCGTTCCAGAGGTAGAGCAGGCCGAACGACGTCTGCGCGTGACTCGCCGCCGGAATCAGGTGGCTGTACTCGCTGACGCCGTGTTCGTCGTACCAGCTCTCGCGGTCCGATTCGTCGAACACGCGGCCCGAGACGCCGAGGTCGTCGAGCATCTCGCGCATCGCGTCGGCGTCACAGAAGTCCTCGGTGACGAGGACGAAGTGGAGTCGGTCCGTGTCGAAGCCGTGGTCCCGTGCGTTCGCGACGTACGAGCGGATGCACTCGTACTCGCGGACGGTCGGGACGACGACGCAGATGTCCGCTGTTGTCATCGCTTACTACGAACGTGTTTAGGGCAGCCTAAAAAGACTGTCTATCTTAGGCGGGCCTAAGAAACCGGTGTGGTCCCCGGTGGGACTCGGTCCTGGTCGGGCGCAGTGTCGCGAAAAATCAGCGGGCGGCTCCGCCTCTGGTGGTCGGCGCTACCACTCCGCGACGACGTCGCCGATACAGCCCTCGTTCGGGTAGTAGTACGAGTAGTGGTCCGGCACGTAGTCGACGTTGTGGTCCTGGTAGTTGCCGGGTTCGGTGCCCTCACAGCCCTCCTCGCCGACGGCCGAATCGAACTCCGCGGTCGTGTACGCCCAGTTGAGCACGTCGTCGTCGGACTTCCAGAAGTTGTCGACCTGCCCGACCGCGCCCGCGAGGTCCGGGCCGTAACGGCCGCCGGTCGAGACGGCGTCGTTGTCGGCGGCCCCGCCGAGCAGCGACACGGACTGGACGGCGTCGGTGATGCCGTTCTCGTTCAGCACCTCGATGCAGCGCAGCGTCACCCGCGCGCCGAGGGAGTGACAGACCAGCCGGATCGTCGTTCCGGGGTTGGCCTGCCGGTAGTCGTTGACGAAGTTCGCGAGCTTCAGGCCGTTGTCCTCGGCGATCTCGGTGGAGTCCCACCAGCCGAAGACGCTGGAGTCCGAGTCCCAGCTGAAGCCGACGACCGCGCCGTCGTATCCGTTGTTCCGGTAGGCGGACTCCGCCGTCTGGAACCCCTCGACGGCGCTGTCGGGTTCGTTCATCCAGCCGTGGACGTGGACCAGCAGTTCGTCCGGTGCCGCCGAGTCGAGGCCGGGGATGTCGCCGGCCGTATCGTAGTCCCACTCCGTGTGCCCGTCGGTCAGGTAGACCGAGCCGTACCACGTGATGTCGTAGTGTCCTCTCGTGGTCACGCGCGGGTAGGTCTCCGCTGCCGCCGCGGTGCCCGATGTGCCGACCGCGAGCCCGGTGCCGGCTGCTGCGGTGGCTGCCGTACCGAGGAACCGTCGTCGACTGACGTTCTGTGCGCCGTGTTCCCTGCTGTCATGCCCGTGTGACATTACCAATCGCATCTGATGGAGGCGATTTAAAACCCGGCGGAAACCCGGGAAATAAAATTTAACTCGGTTCTAGAGGAAATATCGAACAGCCCGCCGCGGCGCGTGCAACGTGACCCATCCCGCCGTTGCTCTGCGTCGCTCACCGGTCTGCACCGGTGGCCCTACTCGGGCAGGTCGTCGATGAGGACGACAGCCTCGCCGTCGACCACCACCCGCTCGTCGTCCTCGATGACCGTCGAGAGGCGGTACTGGCCGTTGCCCAGGTCCTCGAGTACCTCGACCGTCGCGGTGACTCGGTCACCGATCCCGACGGGCCCCTCGAAGGTCAGCTCCTGCGAGAGGTAGATCGTCAGCCCGGGGAGGCGGGCGAGCGCCGCACTCACGAGCCCCGAGACGAGCGTCCCGTGCGCGATGCGCCCCCCGAAGCGCGTGTCTTCGGCGAACTCGTCGTCGAGGTGGAGTCGGTTCGTGTCGCCGCTCGCGGCCGCGAACGCGCGGACGTCCTCCTCGCTGAGCGTCTTCGAGAAGACGACGGTGTCGCCCACCGTGATGTCGGCCGCCTTCTCGACGGTCCGCTCGAACGTCCAGTCGGCGTGTTCGTACACCACCGACGGGACGGACGGCTCGACGACCTCGTCGTCCTCGCTCGTCGTCGTGTCGTCCGTGGCGACGGACGACACGTCCACCGGCGGTGTGAAGGCCGCGAACGCTGCTCGGTTGGCAGCCGTCGCCCCCTTGACGGCACTCTCCGCGAAACTGGTCCACGCCGTCGTCATCGCTGTAAATGGCGACGCTACGCGGCTCTCTCGTTCACCCATGGTGGGGCTCTAAGACAGGCGTGCGTAATACTTCTTTGGCTCGGCCAACGTCACCGCTGCCCGTTTCCGTGCATCCACGGACAGATAGTACGGTGTGGTACACCGGTGGACGGTGGGGACGGGAGGGGGACAGGGAGATTCTAACCACTCAATCCCACTCGATGGTTCTCGTTGGTTTTCAGCGGAATCTTTATACTGCTGGCCGCTGTATCACTGTGTGATGACGGACGATTCGCCGAAGATGCCGTGGTCCCCGTTCATGCTCCAGCAGATGCAGGAGCAGATGACGGAGGCGAGCGAGCAGATGATGGGGTCCCAGTCCGAGCTGTGGGACCAGTTCCTCAAGAACGGGGCCGGCGGGTCGGACACGATGTCCGACCTGACCGCGATGAGTCATGGCGCGGCGATGTTCAAGACCCGCGTCCAGAGCAGTGGTCGCATCAGCATCCCCGACGCCGAGCGCGAGGCGCTCGACATCGGCGAAGGCGACATCGTCCAGACGATAGTCATCCCAGTCAAACGCAACAACAGTGATTCCAATGAGTGAAACTACCCAGAACCCGATGAAGCCCGTCTTCCAGATGCAGCGCACGATGCTCGAGAGCAGCCAGCAGGCGACTCACGACGTCATCGAGGCCCAGAAGGAAGCGGTCGCACAGATGACCGAGTCCGTCGAGCAGTACCAGTCGCTCAGCGAGCAGAACACCGAGCTGTCGAAGCAGGCGCTCCACGCGTACTTCGACGCCGTCGAGTCCATGCTGCCGGAGGGCTCCGTGGACTTCGAGGAGTTCGAACAGCTGCTCGACGAGCAGTACGACGCGCTCACTGAGAACCAGGCCCGCATGATGGAGGCGGCCGTCGAGGCCATGGAGGAGAACGCCGACGCCTTCGACCAGTACGCGGACAGCTACACCGAGGTCGTCGACAGCTCCTTCGACTCGTTCCTCGAGGCCCACGAGCGCATGGAGGGCAACTTCGAGGACGCGACCGAGCAGCTCGAGGACGCAGCCGAGGAGCTCTCGGCCTGAGCCCCGACGAGACCTTTTATAATCAGCGAAACCCATCTTCAAACAATGACAGACTCATACCCCCAATCGACGGTGCCGACCGAGTGGAACGACTTCGTCTCGCGAATGAACGAGCAGTTCTTCGAGGCGATGGAGAAGAACATGGAGGCCCAGGCGGAGTTCGTCGAGCAGTGGTCCGAGACGGTCGAGGGGACCAGCGGCGAGATGGGCGACCTCGACGAGAGCGTCGAGGGCTACAAGCGCGCCTACGAGGCCTGGATGGACGCCGCCGAGCAGATGATCGAGCGGACCGAGGACGGCATGCAGGGCGAGGAGGTCGAGTTCGAGGAGTTCCGTGACATCTGGCTCAACACGGCGAACCAGGCCTTCAAGGAGGTCATGTCGACGAGCGCGTTCGCCGCCTGGACCGGCTCCAGCGTCGGCCAGATGCTCGAGATGCAACAGCAGGCCGACGAGGCGGCCGAGGACACGCTCCACACGCTCGGTTTCGCCACCGAGGGCGACGTGGTCGAGATCGGCGACCGTCTCGTCGAGCTCGAACGTCGCCAGCACGCGGTCGAACAGAAGCTCGACCGCGTCCTCGAACACCTGGAGGAGTAAGATGCAGAACCCGTTCGCAGCCACACTCGACATGCAGCGCCAGGCCTGGGAGAACGCCTCCGAGCTGTTCGAGAAGTCCCAGGTCGCACCCGACAGGGCGGAGACGCTCCAGGATGTCGACGTGGGCGAGACGCCCAGCGAGGTCGTCTACGAGGAGAACAAGCTCCGGCTGCTCCACTACGAGTCCCGTACGGACGAACAGGAGCCGGTGCCCATCCTCATCGTCTACGCGCTCATCAACCGGCCGTACATCCTCGACCTGCAGCCCGACCGGTCGGTCGTCCGGACGCTGCTGGACAACGGCTACGACGTCTACATGATCGACTGGGGCGAGCCGTCGAACCTCGACCGCTCGCTCACACTCGACGACTACGTCAACCGCTACATCGACAACTGCGTCGACGAGGTCCGCCACCGCTCCGGCCAGGACAGCATCAACGTCCTCGGCTACTGCATGGGCGGCACGATGTCGACGATGTACGCCGCGCTCTACCCCGAGAAGGTCCACACGCTCGCGCTGATGGCCGCCGGCCTCTGCTTCGGCGGCGACTCCGGCGTGCTCGAGCTCTGGGGTGCCGAGGACCACTACGACCCCGAGAAGGTCACGGACACCTTCGGGAACGTCCCCGCGGAGTTCCTCGACGTCGGCTTCGCGCTGATGGACCCCGTCCAGAACTACGTCACGAAGTACGTCCGGTTCTACGAGAACATGGAGGACGAGGACTTCGTGGAGAACTTCGCCCGGATGGAGGAGTGGCTCGGCGACGGCATCGACGTCGCGGGCGAGACGTACAACGAGTTCATCCGCGACATCTACCAGGAGAACAAGCTCATGGAGAACGAGCTGTACCTGGGTGGCGAGCACGTCGACATCGACAACATCCAGATGCCGGTGCTCCAGATCGTCGCCGAGTACGACCACCTCATCCCGCCGGAGGCGTCGAAGCCGTTCAACGACGTGCTCGCGACGGACGACAAGACGATCATGGAGTTCCCGACGGGCCACATCGGCATGTCGGTCTCCTCGCGCAGCCACGCCGAGCTCTGGCCGGACGTCTGCGAGTGGTTCGGGGAGCGCATGGTCGACGACACCGGCGACGTGTCGACGCCCGGCGTCGACGCGGAACCGGAGACGGACGCGGCCGCGGCCGAGGACAGCGAGGACTCCAGCGTCGAGATCGAGGTCGAGGGCACCGACGAGGCTGGCCTCGAGGAGATCGACGGTATCGGCCCGGCGTACGCCGAGCGCCTGCGCGACGCCGGCGTCGACTCCATCGCCGCCCTCGCGGCCGCCGACGCGGTCGACCTCGCCGAGACGACCGAGCTGCCGGTCTCACGCGTCGAGGACTGGATCGACGCGGCGGCCGACCACACCGCGTAGGCGGCCAGCAACCGGCGCGGCGACCCGACCGTCTCCGACGGAACGGTGGCCGCTGCCGACTGGGTTTCTATCGTTTCGGCGACTCCATAGCCTGAGGAATATTTAAGTTCGTTTTTCGTGAACATCCCGTATGGACGGACGACCGGCCCCGGCGGCCGTCGCCGTGGCCCGAGTCGTCCGCGCCCTGGACACCTATCATGCACATGGACGGACGCACATGCGTCATCACAGGCGCAGGACGCGGCATCGGACGCGGCATCGCCGAGCACCTCGGTCGGGAGGGAGCGAACGTCGTGGTCAACTACCGGTCGTCGGCCGAGTCGGCCGAGTCGGCCTGCGAGGAGATCCGCCGGGAGGGCGGTGACGCCATCGCGTCCCAGGCGGACGTGACCGACATGGTCGAGGTCGAGGCCATGCGCGAGGAGGCCCACGACGCGTTCGGCTCCGTCGACGTCCTCGTCAACAACGCGGGCATCACGAAGGACACCCGGTTCGTGAAGATGTCGCGCGAGGACTGGGACAAGGTGATGGACGTGAACCTCGGCGGGATGTTCAACTGCACGAAGACGTTCTACGACGACATCTGGGAGGCGACCGAGGGCCGTCTCATCAACATCTCCTCCATCGTCGGCAAGCAGGGCAACTTCGGGCAGGCCAACTACGCCGCGGCGAAAGCGGGGATGTTCGGCTTCACGCGGACCATCGCTATCGAGCTCGCGAGCGGCGGCTCGACGGCCAACTGCGTCGCGCCCGGCTTCACCCGGACCGACATGCTCGAGAGCGTCCCGGAGGACGTCAAAGAGCGCATCGTCTCCCAGATCCCGCTCGGACGGTTCGCGGAGATCGAGGACATCGCCGCCATCGTCCGGTTCCTCGCGAGCGAGGAGTCCTCGTACATCACCGGCGAGGTCATCGACGCCAACGGCGGGATGGACCTGTAGGCGGACGGCGACCGGTCCCTTTCTCGCCTGCGGACCGCCCGACACGTGGTCCCGACACAGTCACTCCGGTTCGTAGATGTACGAGGTGTACGCGTCCACGTCGTAGAACAGGGTCCCGGGCGGGAGCCGGCGCAGCCGCCAGACCACGAACAGGTCGCCGACCGCGCCGCCGGTGTTCAGGACCAGCCCGAACCAGACGAACGGGACGTGCGGCCCCGGAACCAGGAGCAGGAGGACGCCGATGGGCGTGAGGACGACGAGCGGCGCGAGGACGGCGATGGCGAGCTGGCGTCGCGTCTGGAACTGCTCGAAGATCGCCGTGTAGAACGCGCCGAGCCTGGGGGCGACACCGAACGAGACGTCGAAGCCGAGCAGCCGGAAGACGAGTCCGTGGACCAGCTCGTGGAGGACGACGGTGCCGACGAGCGCGACGACGAACACCGTGCCGAACTGGGCGATGTCGAGCGCGAGCGTGAACCCGTCGGTGGTCTCCTCGAAGACGACGAACGGGAACGCAGTTTCGAAGCCGGCGGTCGTGGTCGCCAGCCAGGCGAAGACGACGAGCGCGATCGGGCTGACGACCACCGAAAGCAGCGTGAGCGTCAGCGCGGAGTAGCGAAACGGGGTGCCGGCGCGGTAGCCGGCCCGCCTGGGGGGTTCGTACGCCTCACCGTCCGGCGGCGCGGGAGCCTCGGCGGACGTCTGGCCGTCTCGGACCGGAGGTGACGACATGAAACGGTGGTCTGTCCCCGTGGAGAAATGCGTTTGGGAGGGGGAGCCGTTCGTCGTGTGTGGCCTCAGCGGACCTCGTTCATCGTCGCGACGGTCCGCAGGTCGGAGAATCGCTGCTGCATGTCGAGCTCGTCCTCAAGTGCCGTGAGCGCGGACTCGAGGGGGACGTCCAGCTCGTAGGAGTAGAAGTTCCCCCGCGAGCCCGAGCGGTTCTCCCGGGCGGTCAGGATACCGAGCATCCGCAGGTCGGAGAGGTGGTTGTGGACCGACCGCTGGGCGAGGCTGTCGACGCCGTAGCCGTCGCAGATGTCGAGGTAGCGGTCGTAGATGGCCCGACTCCGTCCGGGGGTGTCGCCCTCGGCCGCGATGGAGACGACGGCGAGCAGGGCGAGGTGACCGTGCTGGGTGAGCTGGCGGATGCCCTCCTCGACGCGTTCGCGTTCGAGCTCGTGGCGTGCCGCCTCGACGTGGCGCTCGGAGACGTGGTCGTCGTCGCCGTTCTCGGCCTGTTCTGCGGCGAGCAGGAGCAGGTCGAGCGCCTGTCGCGCGGAGCCGCGGTCCTTCGCCGCGAGGGCCGCACAGAGCCGCACGACCGCTTCGTCGTAGGTGTCCTCCCGGAGCGCGATCTCGGCGCGCGAGGAGAGGATGTTGGTCAGCTCCTGTGCGTTGTACGGCGGGAACTGGAGCTCGCGCTCACAGAGCGTGTCCTGCACGCGCGGGTCGAGCTGGTCGCGGAACTTGAAGTCGTTCGAGATGCCGATGATGCCGACCTTCGCCGCCTCCAGGTCGCCCTTCGACCGGGCACGGGGGAGCTCGTAGAGGAGTTCGTCGCGCTCGCCGATGGCGTCGATCTCGTCGAGGACGAGCAGGATGGTGCCGCCGACCTCGTCGAGCTCCTCGTAGAGCTTGTTGAACACGGTCTGCTGGGGGTAGCCCGTCGTCGATATCTCCCCGCCGTCCGGTCGGAGCTCGTTGACGAGTTCGACCGCGACCTGGTACGAGGAGGAGAGCGGCTTGCAGTTGAGCGAGACGACGGAGAGGTCCACGTCGTCGTACTCCTCGACGTCGTCCTGCAGCAGCGACAGGAGGTACTCGGTGACGGCGGTCTTGCCGACGCCGGTGTTGCCGTAGAGGAAGACGTTGTTCGGCTCCCAGCCGTCGACGACCGGTTGGAGCGCGTCCATGTACGCCTCGATCTCCTCGTCCCGCTCTTCGATGCTGTCGGGCTGGTAGCTCTCCCGAAGAGCGTCCTTGTTTGCGAAGATGGCGCGCTTGCGCTCGAACCGGCGCATACCCTTCCGGTGTGACTCCGGGTATAAAAGAACCTCCTTTGCAAGTGATTCAAGTGTTTCGTGTGAACCGTCACGGTCGTTCACGGTCGTGGTCTCCGTATCGTGTCGAACGTCACCGAAGAACACACCCTCACAGACACCACTGTTGCAAGTGAAGCTAGGAAGGAAGGGGTGCCTAGAGGGACGGCACACCACCGTTTCTGGTGAAGCACTGATAAATCCGGGTGGGGGGTTCGGTGGCAGTACATTCGCGACGACTCGTACACACCACGATTGCAAGTGAAAAATAGACCGAGAGGCGTTCTACGCCACGGAGAAGTGATGACCATGCTGGCGGCGAGAGTGTCTACTCGACCGTCGTCGTCCCCACCGGTTCCCGGCTTCACTCGTACCGGTGGTGTCTCTGTATCACGACCCACCCCCACCCAACAGCCTCTTCACTTGCAACAGTGGTGTCTCTCTCCCCCCGTTCACCGGTACAACCGCTCGCGTTGCCCACCAACTGTTCACTCGCAACGGTGGTGGGGGTGGCTCGGGGCACGAGCCGGCTTCACTTGCAACGGTGGGGGGATGTCCCGCGCTCGACGACGGACGGGTCCGATGGTGGTCCGTCCCCGCGGACGGCCGGACTCCGATGGCCGTCGGCTCCAGATGGCGGTCGACCCCAGATGGCGGTCGGACCCCGATGCACGCCACATGGGGATCACGGACTGGACGGCCCCACCACGGGCCGGGTTCGACGCGAGCAAAAAGCCGTCGTGACGGGAATAACTAAACCGATGCCGTGAGTGGACACGTCCATGGACCGTGTAGCAGTCATCGGTGCGTCGATGACCAAGTTCGGACAGCGTGAGTCGTGGGTCATGGACCTGCTCGCCGAGGCGGGCGAGGCCTGCCTCGACGACGCCGGGGTCGCCCCCGACGAGGTGGAGCACCTGTACGTCTCGAACATGGCCAGCGGGGAGTTCGAGGGACAGACGGGCATCATGAACGCGCTGGCGCACGACCTCGACGTGATGCCGGCGTACAGCCAGCGGGTCGACCAGACCTCGTCCTCGGGCGGCGCGGGCATCTACGCCGCGTGGCAGTCCATCGCCTCCGGAGCCTCGGAGATGACGCTGCTCGTCGGCGGCGAGAAGATGACCCACCGGACGACCGGGGAAGCGACGGACGTCATCGCCTCCATCACGCACCCGGTCGAGTACAAACACGGCGTCACCCTGCCGAGCTTCGCCGGGCTCACGGCGCGGCACTACCTCGAACGGTACGACGCGCCCCGGGAGTCGCTGGCGAAGGTCGCCGTGAAGAACCACAAGAACGGACTGAACAACCCGCACGCCCAGTTCCAGAAGGAGGTCGATCTGGAGACGGTGATGGAGTCGCCCATCGTCGCCGACCCCCTCCGGCTGTACGACTTCTGTCCGATCACCGACGGCAGCGCGGCGCTCATGTTCTGCCCGGAGTCGGTCGCCGAGCAGTACACCGACGACTACGCCGTCGTCAGCGGTGTCGCGGGCGCGACGGACACCCAGGTCGTCCACGAGCGCGAGGACCCGACCGTGATGGGCGGCGTCGTCGACTCCGGCGAGCAGGCGTTCGAGATGGCCGGACTGGAGCCGGAGGACGTCGACGTGGCGGAGCTCCACGACATGTTCACCATCCTCGAGTTCCTCCAGATGGAGGGCCTCGGGTTCGCCGAGCCGGGTACAGCGTGGGAGCGCGTCGAGGCCGGCGAGACCGAGATGGACGGCGAACTCCCCATCAACACCTCCGGCGGCCTCAAGTCGAAGGGGCACCCGCTCGGCGCGAGCGGCGTCGCACAGGGCTACGAGATATACGCCCAGCTCGTCGGTGAAGCCGGGGAACGGCAGGTCGACGCCGACGTCGGCCTCGCGTGCAACGTCGGCGGGTTCGGGAACTGCGTCATCACCACCATCATGGAGGCAGCAGAATGACCATGGAAGCCTACCGGTACGACGACGGCAGCATCACCTACCCGGGCCACCCGATCGGCCCGAACGGCAGCGAACCGGTCGAGACGGTCGACCTCAGCGAGTACGAGGCCGAGGTCGTCACCTGGACGAACTCCACGGCGACCCCACCGGGCGTCCGCCAGCCCAACGCGCTCGCCATCGTCGAGTTCGACGTCGACGGCGAGGCCGTCCGGGCCATCGGCCAGTTGACCACCGACGACGTCGAGACCGGCGACACGGTCCGGCCGGTGTACGTCGATGAGCTGCGCGACCCCGATGCAGGTATCAGGGTACCCGAGAGCCAGGAGTGGGACGGCTACCGGTTCGACCCCGTCTAGGCCGCCGTTACCGACCGTCGTCGCCGGAGCCGGTCGGTCCGTCGTGTCCGGAGTCGCCCGGTCCGTCATCTCCAGGGGTGTCAGATCCGTCATCTCCAGGAGCGTCCGGACCGTCGTCCGCTGAGCTGTCCGGACCGTCGTCCGCTGAGCTGTCCGGTCCGTCGTCCCCGTGGCTCTCGTCCTCGTACTGCTGTTTCAGCGTCTCCAGTTCCGCATCCACGTCGATGGACACCGGTTCGTCGTCCGGCTCCTCCCCCGTCTCGTCCCCATCGGTCACACCGATGTCGGTGCCGGCGTCGTCCGCAGCGTCGTCGCCCTCCTCGAACTCGTCCAGGGTGTGGTCCCGCGTCCGGCTCGCAGTCAGCTGCTCCTGTATCTCCTGTCGGAGGTCCCGCGCCTCGGTGAGGATGCTGCGGGCGGACTCGTTCTCCGGCAGCTCGGTCCCCTCGAGGACGGACTGGAGGTCGGCGAGCGCGTCTGATGCCCGCGAGAGCGTCTCCCGGCTGACGGACTCGGCGGTCGAGCGTGCGCGCCCCCCGGCGTCCCGGCCGCGTTCACCCGCGCGGCGGCCACTGTCTGCCAGCCGGATGGCGCGCTGGAGGGCCTCGAGCAGTCGGATGTTCGTCTCCAGGATGGCGATGGTCGCGGGGATGGCGACCTCGTCGGCGAACTCCATGAACTCCCGTGGTGTCGGGGGGCGCGGGATGCCCATCGGCCCCGTCGGCGGCCGACGGCGTTGCTCGTCGAGCTGCTCCCGGAGGGCCCGGAGCTCCCCCGCCAGCTCCCTGGCGTCGGCGGCGATGTCGTCGTCCCTGGAATCGCTCATACCGTACCGTTATCGCGTAGGCGACAAAAACCATGCGCCACCGACCGTCGTGGGGCTCCCGACAGCTCCCGTCGCGGAGCTCGGTTTCACGGTGGGTAACACGTTATTACAGTGAGCCAACAGCCACAATATTTATTGCATCCTGTTTCCAATTCGACGAAAGAATGCGTACCGACCACGGTGGGGGGGTTCCCGGGAGCACGACGTTCGCGCAGACGCTCTCGGCACTCAAGCGCGAAGGCAGCAGCATCCTTCTGGTCGGACGGACGAGCGCGACGGCCCACCGGGCGGCCTGTGGCAGGCTCGTGGGCGACAGCGGCGAGCCCAGACAGCGCCTCTACGTCTACACGACGGGCACGGAGACCTGCGGACAGGGACCGTCGACGGACCATCGGGGCGAGACACGTATCCTCAGCCAGGAGAACGAGGCGGGTGTCTCCGCGAGTCCGGAGGGCGTCCCCGACGACATCGAGGAGACCGTGGTCGGCCCGCAGCTGCTGAGCACGCTCGGGACGGCCATCATCGACGCCGTCGACGAGATGGAGGCCGACCACGAGCTCGAGCCGGGCGAACTCCGACTCTGCTTCGACTCGGTGACGCCGCTGCTGCGCGAACACAAGTCACAGAACGTGTTCCGGCTGCTCCACATGGTCACCTCGCGGACCCGGCAGGCCGACGGGATGGGGCACTTCCACCTGCCGCTGGATCGCGACAGCGACTACGTACATCTGCTCGAACCACTGTTCGACGCCGTCGTCGAGGTCAGGCGGACCGAGGACGGCGACGAGGAGCGCCTCGAGCAGCGGTGGCACCTCCGCGACCGCGACGCCGAGAGCGGCTGGATCGAGATCTGATCCCCGGAGCCGTCTGCTGACCGAACGCCACCGACCGGTCAGCCGTGCTGCTCGACGAGGTCGACGAGCGTGGACTTCTCCTGTACGCCGACCAGCCGCTCGACGAGCTCGCCGTCCGCGTACAGCAGGAGCGTCGGCACCCCTCGGATGCCGTTCTCCTGTGCGAGTGCCTGGAGTTCGTCGATGTCGACCTTCGCGACGGTGGCGTCCGTCTCCGCCGCGATGTCGGCGACGACGGGCTCGAGCATCTGGCAGGGCCCACACCAGTCCGCGTGGAAGTCCACGAGCACCACGTCCCCGTCGGTGAGCAGGGTCTGGAGGTGTCCGGCGCTCTCGACGTGGACTGGTTCGGTCGTACTCGTACTGACATCGTCGTTCGACTCCGCTGCGTCGCTCATGCCACCGCTACGAACCGCCGACGGTTAACCGTTCGTCGGGTTGTCACGGACATCGCACGACCGCACATCGGGGTTCATCGCGGACCGGGGGTCCTCGCTGTCGCACGAATCGGGCCACGACTCAGCGTTCGATATCGGACGAGCCTCTATACACGGACCGTGCGTACGCGAACAGGAGAGTCACCCATGGTCGAAGTAGGCATCGAGATGCTCGCCGGCGTCGCAGTGACGGTCCTCCTGATGCTCGTCTTCCTCGGCGTGGTCGTCATGTGGGACGTCGCGCTGGCGCTGCGTGACGTCGCGGAGAAGGTCGACTCGCTCGAGGACGACGTGGATTCGGATCTGGACACGATAAACGGGACACTGACGCGGATACACGACAGTATGCGCGGTGAGGGACAGGGTCGGACCGGCGGCCGGAACGCCGCCACTGCCGACGGACGCACCGTGGCGGAGCCACAGCCCCAGCCCGGTACGGTACCTGCGACGACCCCGAACGTCGCCGCACCGGGTGTCGGCACGCCGACGGCGTCGAGCGGCCAGTCGACCGTCGGTGGCCTGCAGTCGGCACAGCCCTCGCCGGAGGGCGTCGTGGGCCGGGTGCAGCTGGCGAACGGCCGCAGCGGCCGGCGGGGTTCCGACGCCGGTACACCAGGCGACGGGTCGACGGCCGCCACCGGCGTGTCGACCGGTGGCGCGGCCAGAACGGACGACGGCGTCGACGCACGTAGCGTCGGGGTCGACGAGTTCGGTCCCGACGGTGCGGCGGACCAGCCGGGTGACGAGACGGACGCGGATCCAACCACGGACGAGGACGAGCCGGCGGCCGACGAGGGTGACGAGGCCGTCGAGACGGGCATCGAAGAGGAGACGGATTCAGAGGACGAGACGGATTCGGAGGACGAGACGGATACGGAGGACGAGACGGGAATGGAGGCCGACACGCTACCGGAGGAGCCAGCTCTCGGCGAGGACGAGGTGGGAACGGACGAGCCGGACGAGGAAGCCGAAGCAGACGGCGTGGACGAGGACGACAGCGTGACCGAGGCGGACGTCGACCACGACGCCGATGCCGCCGAGGACGACGCCGAAGCCGACGCGCCGACCCCGGCGGACGGCCCCCAGAACCCACCGGCCGAGGCAGAGGAGGGGGCAACCGCTGCGGTCGTCAACGGCGACGGAGCCGGCGTCGACGGACCGGACGACGACGAACTGGACGGTTCGGTCGCCCAGCTGCTCGACGACGACCAACCGGACGACGGAGCCATCGAGCCCGACGATTCCGCGACCGAGGCGCTCCGTACCTTCGGGCACGACGCCAGGACGAACCGCGGGCTGGGGCCCTCACCCGACCTGTTCACGGGACCGGACGGGGACGGGGCGCACGGCCGCTTCGCGACGACCGCCGACGAGCCGTGGTACGCGACCCGGTTCGAGTCGCACCCGCGCTCGACCGGCGCTATCGCTGAGACCACGGAGGGCGGCGCTGACGAGGGCGTGATCGACGGGGAGGCAGACACGGCGACCGCGCCCCCGCTCTCCGAGTTCGACGACGACGACGGGTGGGTCGGGACGCACGACCTCGAGAACGCGGCCGACGAGCCGGTGACCGGCGACAGATTGGCGGAGGAGACGCCGGCGCGACCGGACAACGAGGCCGAGAACGCCGACCCCGATGGGACGGACGATTCGGGTGAGTCGGTGGCGGATTCGGACGACGGTGCGTCCTCGGTCTTCGATCAACTGGATCCGGACGCCGACGCGGAGGCGGCCGCGGCTGCGGTCCTGCGGGAGCCGGAGGTGCCGAGCGAGCCACCCGAGGGGACCGCCGCCGGGGACGGCTCGTCGGACGCCGTGGACGAACCGATGGACGTCGGCGACCTCGTCGAGCAGGAGCTGACGACGCTCACGCAGGAGGTCGGCGGGACGAGCATCTCCGCGGACGTGAGCTCGCTGCCGCTCCAGCAGGGTGCCGAGGAGCTCGACGACACCGACTACACGTTCCCGCTGTCGGGCGAGTCGTACGGTCTCACCGCCAGCGCCGAGAGCGAGGTCGCGACGCTGGAACTGGTACCCGACGGTGGCGTCGAGCTCTCCGGTCCGAGCGAGCAGCTGCTCCGGTACCAGTTCCGGAACTACCTGGACCGGGACGGGAGCGGGCACGCGGAGCTGCGCGTCGCCGACGACGGCGTCGTGGTGCTCGAGATCCCCGGTGCGACCGCCGGGTCGCTCGACGACTGGGCCGACGCACTCATCCAGATCACCGACCGGACGCTGTACCTCGCCCGTGGCGAGGAGTGAGCGGAGGGTCGCCGCCGCCGGCCAGGCCCGACAGCGACGAAGGCTGGCCGCTACCGCAAGACGAAGGTGTCCCGAGCGGTGACGGTGGGTATGCGCGAACACCCCTTCACCGTCGGCATCGACGTCCGGTACAACGACGTCGACCTGCTGGGCCACGTGAACAACGCCATCTACTCCTCCTACCTGGAGGCCGCCCGCGTCGAGTACCTGCCCGAGGTGCTCGGGACGCCGGAGTCGCTGGAGAGCGTCCTCGCGCACCTCGAGATCGACTTCCACCGGCCCATCACGCTCGAGGATGACGTGGAGGTGGCCATCTGGGTGACCGACATCGGTACCTCGACCATCACCTTCGCCTACGAGGTGCGGGCCGCCGGCGAGGTCGCCGCGACCGCCGAGACCGTACAGGTCGCCTACGACCCCGAGGCGAAGGAGTCCAGACCCGTCCCCGACGAGTGGCGCGAGCGCATCGAGGCGTTCGAGGACCTCTGAGGCGACGGGGAACGACAGCTTTTCTACTCGGCTGACCGAGGTACGACCGTGCGAATCGAGAACAGCTTCATTCCGGTCCGGGGCGTCGGCGAGCAGACCGAGCGCGACCTCTGGCGCGCCGGCATCACGCACTGGGACGAGTTCGACGGGTCGGTTGTCGGGTCGACGACCGCCGACCGCATCGAGTCGTTCATCGAGACGGCGACCGACCGGCTGGCGGCAGGCGACACGCGGTTCTTCGACGAGCAGTTCCCGAGCAGCGAGCGCTGGCGGTTCTACGAGAACTTCCGCGAGGACACCTGCTTCTTCGACATAGAGACGACCGGGCTCTCGCAGGAGCGCGACGACGTGACGACGGTCTCGTTCCACCAGGCCGGCGAGACGACGACGCTCGTCAGGGGCGACGACCTGACCGCGGGCGCGCTCCGCGAACAGTTCGACGACGCGTCGCTCGTCGCGACGTTCAACGGGGCGCGCTTCGACGTGCCGTTCCTCGAGACCTCGTTCGACGTGGACGTCGACGTACCGCACGTGGACCTGATGTATCCCTGCAAGCGTCTCGGGCTCTCCGGCGGCCTCAAGCGCATCGAGCAGGAGGTCGGCATCGCCCGCGACGAACCGGACATCACCGGGCGGGACGCCGTCCGGCTCTGGCACGAGTACGAGCGCGGCAGCGACGAGGCCCTCGACACGCTGGTCAGGTACAACCGCGACGACGCCCGGAACCTCCAGACGCTCATGGACGTGGTCGCCGACGGGCTACACACACGGGTCTTCGAGGAGTAGTCGGCGTTCGAAAACTGTCGGCAGTGGGGTCTGGAGGCGTCGGGCAACACCTCCGTCGGGTTTCGGTCAGAGTGGGCGGGTCCAGTGCCGACACTGCTGCCTACCCTCCGACTGTCAATAAACGCACCTATAACTACAACAGCCGCTTTCGTCACATGGTAGCATCACGCACCGTCCTCGACGTGGGCGACGGCGGCGGCCGGGCTGTCGACCTGTCTCACACCCGCCACGTCGTGCGTGCCGAGCCCGGCGACGGGCCGGTCGTAGACGCCGGCGAGACCCAGCTCCGAGAGCGTCCCCGGACCACCGTCGATTGCGACGACCGCGTCGCCGTTCATGACGACCAGCGCGTTCCTGGCGTGGCCCAGCCCCGTCGCGACGGGCACGTCGACGTACTCGTTGGCCGCCGCGATGTCCTCGCCCGGGAGGATGCCGACGGTCCGCCCGCCGGCCCCGCTCGCGCCCTCACAGACCCCTCGCATCACACCACCCAGCCCGCCACAGACGACGGTGTGTCCGTGCTCAGCGAGCAGTCGCCCCACCGCTGCGGCCCGCTCGTACTCCTCGTCCGAGACGCTGCTCCCGCCGATGACACTCACTCGCATGGGCCCACCGACGGCCGGCGCGGGCACGACGGTTTCGGTCCGTTTTCATCATTCGAGCATGACATGATTTATACGCTCGCGCCGCGGCTGACCGGGTATGGGCGCAATCTCATCGGCGAAACACGCCGGGTCGACGCTCTCGCGGAACCCCATCCTGTTCCTCGCCGCCACCGTGTTCGCCGTCGTGCAGCTGCCACAGATCCTCCTCCAGTGGACCGGCCTCCCCATCGTCGCCTCGCTGTTCAACCTCGTCACCGTCCTCCTCGTCCCGTTCCTCATCGGCGGCATCTACGGGATGGCGTACGAGGGGCTCGACGGCACGACCTCGCTCGCCACCTTCTGGCGGGCGGGCCGCGAGAACTACGTCTCACTGCTCGTCGCGGCCATCTTCTTCGCGCTGGCCGTCTTCGTGGTGGTGTTCGTCGCCGTCGTCGTCCTGACGTTCCTCACCATCTTCAGCGTCGGCGTCTCCGGACTGGAGGGCGGGGTCTCACCCGGCGCGCTGCTCGTCCCCGGCGTCGTCGGTCTCCTCTTCCTCCTCCTCTACCTCGCGGCCGTCGTCTCCCTCCAGTTCTACGAGGCCGCCATCGTCGTCGACGACGCCGACGTCCTCGACAGCTTCAAGCGGAGCTACCGGTTCGTCCGCGGCAACGTCCTCAGCACTATCGGGTTCACCGTCGTCCGCTGGCTTCCGGGCGTCCTGAGCTCGCTCCTCACGGCGTACTTCGTGGTGACCAGCATCGGAATCGACCTCCAGAACGCCGAGACGCTGGAGCCCGAGACGTTCCAGAACGTCTACGGGCAGCTCTCCGCAACCGAGGTCGGCATCGTCGTCGCCACGACCCTGCTCACCGCCGGCATCGTCGGCGCGTTCACCCGCACCTACCTCATCGCCTTCTACGTCGACCACCGCGAGGAACCCGCCACGACCGAGCCGGCGGCGGACGAAGACGAGTACGACCTGTTCGACGACGAGTACGATACGATCGGGTAGCGCTGCCCGGGACGGCCCGGGACTCGCTCCCTACGACTCCGTGAGCAGCCGACGGAGGACGAGGTGGAGGATACCACCGTTCTCCACGTAGCGGACCGCGGCGGGCGTACTGACCTGGGCGGTGACCGGGAACTCGACGGTCGACCCGTCGGCCCGCTCCGCGACGACGGTGAGCTCGTCGCCGACTGCCAGTCCGTCGTCCAGCCCCTGGATCGAGACCGCCTCCGAGCCGTCCAGTCCGAGCGACTCCCAGGAGTCATCCCCGGCGAACTGCAGCGGCAGGACGCCCATCCCGACCAGGTTGTCCCGGAAGATGCGTTCGTAGCTCTCCGCGATGGTCGCCCGCACACCCAGCAGGTCCGTCCCCTTCGCGGCCCAGTCGCGGCTGGAACCGGTCCCGAGCTCCTCGCCGGCGAACACGACCAGCGGCGTCTCGGCGTCGCGGTACCGTTCGCTCGCCTCGAACACGGTCGTCTGTTCGCCCGTCGGCTGGTGGATGGTGTAGCCGCCCTCGACGTCGTCGAGCATCTCGTTCTCGATGCGGACGTTCGCGAACGTGCCGCGCATCATCACCTCGTGGTTCCCGCGACGGGCACCGTACGTGTTGAAGTCGGACGGCTCGACGCCCTGGTCGACGAGCCACTCGCCGGCGGGCTGTTCGCGGCTGAACGGGCCGGCCGGGCTGATGTGGTCGGTCGTGACGGTGTCGCCCAGCAGCATGAGCGTCCGGGCGTCCTCGACGTCCGAGACGCCGGGCTCCTCCAGCGGGAACTCCTTGAAGAACGGCGGCTCCCGGATGTACGTCGACGAATCGTCCCACTCGTACACCGTCCCCGACGGCGCGTCGAGGCCCTCCCAGCGCTCGTCGCCCTCGAACACCTCGGCGTACTTCTCCTCGAACATCGAGGCGTCGACGCTGTCGTGGACTGCCGCGTGAATCTCGTCGGCGTCCGGCCAGATGTCGGCCAGGTACACCGGCTCGCCGTCGGCGTCGGTCCCGAGCGGGTCGTGTTCGAGGTCGATGTCCATCCGGCCCGCGAGCCCGTAGGCGACGACCAGCGGTGGACTGGCGAGGTAGTTCGCGCGCACCTTCGGGTGGATGCGCGCCTCGAAGTTCCGGTTGCCGGAGAGGACGCTCGTCGTCCAGAGGTCCTCCGCGTCGATGGCGCGCTCGATGGGCTCCGGCAGCGGCCCGGCGTTCCCGATGCAGGTCGTACAGCCGTAGCCGACGACGTTGTAGCCGAGCTCCTCCAGGTACGGGAGCAGTCCCGACGCCTCGAGGTACTCGGTGACGACGCGGCTCCCCGGCGCGAGGCTGGTCTTCACGTATGCCGGCACGTCGAGCCCCCGTTCGACGGCGTTCCTCGCGAGCAGCCCCGCCGCCAGCATCACCGACGGGTTCGACGTGTTCGTACAGCTCGTGATTGCGCTGACGACGACGCTCCCGTGGCCGATCTCGGTCGTCTCCCCGCCGACGTCCACCTCGACTCGCTTGTTCAGCTGGCCGACGTCCGGCGTCGGGATGTCGGCGTCGGGCCGGTCGTCCGCGACGCTCGCCTCCTCCAGCCAGCGCGAGAGTGCGTCCTCGTCGATGTCCCCGAGCTCCCCCGCGAACTCGCCGTGGACGAGCTCCCGGAAGTGGCCCTTCATCTCGGGCATCTCGACGCGGTCCTGCGGCCGCTTCGGCCCGGCGAGGCTGGGCGTGATGGAGGACAGGTCGAGCTCGACCGTCTCGGAGTACTCGGGGTCCTGCTCGCCGAACAGCCCCTGTGCGTCGAGGTACTCGCGGACGAGCTCGATGTGCTCCTCGTCCCGTCCCGTCAGCTCGAGGTAGTCGAGCGTCGCCTCGTCGACCGGGAACATGCTGATGGTCGACCCCTGCTCGGGTGCCATGTTCGCGATGGTCGCCCGGTCCGGCACGGTGAGGTTCGAGACGCCCGGCCCGAAGAACTCGACGAACCGGTCGACGACACCCACGCCGCGGAGCTTCTCGGTGACGTGCAGCACGAGGTCGGTGGCGGTCGCCCCCTCCGGTAGCTCGCCAGTGAGCCGGACCCCGACCACCTCCGGGAGCTTCATCGTGATGGGCTGGCCGAGCATCGCCGCCTCGGCCTCGATACCGCCGACACCCCAGCCGACGACGCCGATGCCGCCGATCATCGGCGTGTGGCTGTCCGTGCCGACCAGCGTGTCCGGCAGGAGCCACTCCTCGCCGTCCCGCTCCCGGGCGTGGACGACCTGCCCCAGGTACTCGAGGTTCACCTGGTGGACGATGCCGGTCCCCGGTGGGACGACCCGGAAGTCGTCGAACGCCTGCTGTGCCCACTTCAGGGCCCGGTAGCGCTCACCGTTCCGCTCGTACTCCAGTTCGACGTTCCGTTCGTAGGCGTCCTCGGAGCCGAAGAAGTCGACCTGCACGCTGTGGTCGATGACCAGGTCGATGGGTACCTCGGGCTCGACGATACCGGGGTCACGACCCTGCCGGTCGACGGCGGAGCGAAGCGCCGCGAGGTCGACCACCGCCGGGACGCCGGTGAGGTCCTGCAGGACGACCCTGGACGGTGTGAACGGCAGCTCCACGTCCGGGACGTCCGGCTGCCACGACGCGACGTTCCGCACGTCCGCCGCGGTGATGGTGTCGCCGTCCACGTTCCGGAGGACGGATTCGAGGAGCACACGGATGCTGACCGGGAGGCTGTCGAGCTCGCAGAGCCCCTGGTCTTCGAGGACCGTGAGGTCCGCCATCTTGAACGACGAACCGTCGTACTCGAACTCCCGGATGGCGTCCCGCGGGTCGGTATCTGACATACCTCAAGATACGATAACGCATCACTTGAATCGTCCCCCGAATCGCTGACACCGACGACCGATCGGGCGACGTCGAGGGTGACTCACCGTTGCTGCACTTCGTTCCGCTCCCTGGTCGTGTCCGTGCTGTCGGTGAAGGGGTTCGTCGGGTGGGATTTGAACCACGGTCGCTGCACTTCGTTCCGCTCCCTGGTCGTGTCCGTGCTGTCGGTGAAGGGGTTCGTCGGGTGGGATTTGAACCACGGTCGCTGCACTTCGTTCCGCTCCCTGGTTCAAATCCACACCTGTGGCTTCCGCTGCTCACTTCGTTCGCAGCAGGAAGCCAAGGGTGGGATTTGAACCCACGAAGTCTCGATTACAAGTCGAGTGCATGCACCGCCCATGCTCCCTTGGCACGGTCCGCAACTCAGTCGTGGTCGTTGGCCTTAGTATGGCTTTCGACTCCGACGCGTTTTTCGAGGACGTAGCGATGCTCGGCGTACCCCTGCTCCGAGTAGAACGACCGTGCGCGTATGTTGCTGGCCATGACCTCGAGCTGGACCACGTCGACGCCGCGTTCGCGCAGTTCGGCCTCGGCGGCGTCGAGCAACGCGGCACCGCGGCCCGCGCCCCGGTAGTCGGGGGCGACGTAGAGGTTGCTGACGAGCCCACGGACGGCGTCGACGCTCACCTCGGATCCGGTTCGTTCGAAGGAGACGAAGCCGACGACCTCGTCCTCGACGCGGTCGACGAGCACGGAGCCGTCGACGACGTGGTGTGCGAGCCGCTCGCGCATCGTGGTCCGGTTCTCGGCCGGTTGGACGTGGGAACCGTGGGGTCCCTGTTCCGTGGCGAGGTCGACCCACAGGTCGACGAGCGTGTCGAGCTCCGAGAGCATGGCCGGTTCAATCGCCATCGTAGCCGGTTCGCAGCGCCTCCACGGCGGGGAGTTCGCGCCCGGTGAGGAGTCTGAGGCAGGCCCCACCGCCCGTCGAGAGGTGGCTGAAACCGTCGATCCCGAGCTGGCGGATTGCCGCTGCGGTGTCGCCACCGCCGACGATGCTGTAGGGGACGTCCGCGGCGGCGTGGTACAGCTCCTTCGTCCCGACCGCGAACGTGGGTTCCTCGAACACGCCCGCCGGGCCGTTGAGGATGACCGTCTGGGCGTCGGCGAGCACGGACGTGTACATCCGAAGCGTCTCGGAGCCGATGTCCATCGCGGCCTCGCCCGCGTTCCCGGGCAGGGCGTTCAGCCCGATCTCGTGTCGCTCGCCGTCGCGCTCGACCGCGACGTCCTGTGGGAACCGGATGCGGTCGCCGTGGGCGTCCAGCAGGTCGGCGGCGCGGTCGATCTCGTCCCAGTAGCCCTCGTCGTAGATGAAGTCGGCGCTGGCGTCCCCGATGTCGACGCCGTCGGCGAGCAGGAACACGTTGCCGACGACGCCCGCGGTGAGCACCTGATCCGCGAGTCCGGATTCGAGGACGTTCCAGGCCACGTCGATGGAGTCCGAGACCTTCGCACCCCCGAGAACGTACACGCGGGGACGTTCGGTGGCCTCGACGTCGGCGAGCACGTCGAGCTCCCGCTCCATGACCCGGCCCGCGTAGCTCGGGAGATGCTGCGGGAACCCGACGAGGGAGGGCTGCGAGCGGTGGGCGGCGGCGAAGGCGTCGTTGACGAAGGCGTCGAGGACGGGGACGAGCCCCTCGACGAGGTGGGTCGCGGCCGCAACCTCGGGCTCGAACTCCATGTACTCCTCCGCGTAGAAACGGGTGTTCTCGAGGACGACGGCGGTCCCAGGGTCGAGGGAGTCGACGGCCTCGCGGGCGGCCGACCCGAGGTTGGTGTCGGCGTAGCTGACGGGCGCGTCGAGCAGCTCGTCGAGGCGCTCTGCGTGGGCGGCCAGCGTCTCGAACTCGTCACCGCCTGGGCGGCCCTGGTGGGCGAGGACGGCGACGCGGGCGTCCTCCTCGAGGAGCTCGGAGAGGGTCTGCTCGTGGGCCCGGAGTCTGGCGTCGTCGGCGAGGTCCCCGCCGTCGAGCGGACTGTTGATGTCGACGCGCACCCCGACTCGACGCCCGGCGACAGAGAGGTCGTCAAGGGTCCCTACCGGCATGGTTCGAGGTGTGACGGGCCCGGTGAAAGAGTTTTCTTTGTGGGTCCATCCAGGCCTTCGGTCCACGTGACGCCGGTTCGGGCTAGTGGCTCCGACCTGCGCCCATCTGGTTGACGTGGTGTACTGAAATGCCGAGGACACGGATTGAGATTGGGTAACAATCGCACGCAGCCGCCGAGATGAAACAGTGGGTATGAACGGGCAAGATTTATCTATCTCCTTGTTCCGCTTTGTGTGTAAGGGACATCCATGGGTGAATCAAGCACGTACGATAGAGGCCGGAACCTTCTGGTCGAGAAGCCGATGACGGTAGTGCTGGGGGCCATCGCAGTACTGCTCGTTCTCGACCTCTTCAGACAGCTCGCGGTCGGTGACATCACCATCGCCCGGGTGTTGAACCTGGTCCTCGACGGCCTGTTCCGGGGGCTCGTCATCGGACTGGCGGGTATCGGGCTCTCGATGACGTACAGCATTCTGAACTTCGCGAACTTCGCCCACGGTGATTACATCACAGCAGGGGCGTTCTCGGGCTGGGCGACGACGTACATCATCGCCGGTGGCTTCGGCTCCTCGGCGAACATCGGCTCGCTGGCACTGGTGGGTGCCGGCGGCTCGGTGTTCGGCGGGGCGCTGGGCATCAACGCCGTACAGACGCCACTGGCCGTGATCGCCGGCCTGATCGTCTCGGGCCTGTTCACCATCGTGCTCGCGCTCGCCATCGACAAGCTAATCTTCAAACCGATACGCGGCTCGGGCGGGATTCCGCTGCTCATCACGAGCGTCGGTGTCGCGTTCGCGCTGCGGTACCTCATCCAGTTCGTCTTCGACTCGGGCACCCGGGGGACGACCAACACCGGGACCCTCCCCGGCATCCGGCCCTACTTCATCGACGGGACGGTGTCGCTCACCGCACACGACGCGATGCTCGTCATCGTCGCCGGTGGGCTGATGCTCGGCGTCCACATCCTGCTCCAGCGGACGAAGCTGGGGAAGGCGATGCGGGCGATGTCCGACGACGAGTCGCTGGCACGCATCACCGGTATCGCGACCGAGCGCGTCATCCGCGCGACGTGGATAATCGGCGGCGGGCTGACCGGCGTCTCCGGCTTCATGTTCGTGCTCTGGAAGGGTACGCTCAGCTGGAACGACGGTTGGCTGCTGCTGCTGCTCATCTTCGCGGCAGTCATCCTCGGCGGCATCGGCTCGGTGTACGGCGCAATCGCGGGCGGCCTGATCATCGGAGTCACCGCTTCGACGGCGGTGATCTGGATCCCGTCCGGCTTCGCCCGCGCGGCGGCGTTCGCCGTGATGATCCTCGTCCTGGTGGTACGTCCCCAGGGCATCTTCTCAGGGAGGTCTACAGCATGAGCGACGACGAATCAGGCGATGGGTACGGGCAAAGTGAGGAGGAACAGCGTGCGGTAGTGATGGGCATCGACTTCCGGAACGACGGGTTGATGCTGCTGACGCTGCTCGTCGGCGTCTACGCCATCTACCTGCTCGCCGGACTGTTCATCGGCTTCCCGTTCCGGGGGCTGATGAACCAGATCGGCCAGTTGACGTTCTGGATCGCCGTCTTCGCCATGGCCTCGCTCGCGTTGAACCTGCACTGGGGATACACGGGGCTGTTCAACATCGGTATCGTCGGGTTCATGGCGACCGGTGTCTACGTGACCGGTATCCTCTCGAAGCCGGTGTTCGGCTCCGGGACGAGCGCGGCGGAGATCGGTGGGTTCGGCCTTCCGCTGTGGATCGGTATCATCGGCGGGATGGTCGCGGCCGGGCTGCTCGGGCTCATCGCCGCGCTCCCGGCGCTCCGGTTGCGCGCGGACTACCTCGCAATCGTCACCATCGCACTCTCAGAGATCGTCCGGTTCGCGCTGCTGTCGGACTCGCTGAGCGGCCACGACATCGCCGGCTACCGCGTCGGTCTCGGTGGCGGTGACGGGGTCATCCTCGACTACCGGGACCCCCTCGAAAGCCTGATACGCGCACTCAGCGCACCGTTCGACCTCGTGTTCGGCGAACAGGGGTGGCTGTGGAACGAGGTGTACCTCGGTATCGTGGTCGACTTCGTGGCGAACTACATCCCGAACAACCCCAAGCCGGTCGTCGACAACTTCGCGTACTCGGCCGTCCTGCTGCTCATCCTCGGCGGGTTCTACGTCCTCATCCGCCGGACGGGGAACTCCCCGTTCGGTCGGGTTCTCAAGGCCATCCGCGAGGACGAGGACGTGACGAACGCACTCGGGAAGAACACGAACATGTTCAAGATCAAGTCGTTCGTCGTCGGCTGTGCCCTGATGGGGCTGGTCGGCATCCTCTGGTTCGGGACGCAGGGTTCGGTCACGCCGAACACGTTCCGGCCGCGCATCACGTTCTACATCTGGATCGCGCTCATCATCGGTGGTGCCGGGTCGAACACCGGTAGCGTCATGGGCGGTGCAGTGTTCGCGGCGTTCCTGTTCCAGGGACCGCGGTACTTCAAGAACGTCATCGAGACGGCGCTCGGTAACCCCGAGGCACCGTCGAGCTTCGGCCAGGCGATGGCCCCGATCACGAGCGGGGACGTCGTCCCGTTCTTCCTCTTCACGCTCGACAGCATCAGGCAGCTCCAGCTGTTCCTGATGGGCGTCGTGCTCATCGTACTGATGCACCGGCGGCCGGACGGGATGCTCGGCCACCGCAAGGAACCGGCGTCCAGCATCCCGCTGACCCGGCCGATCAAGCGCTCGGGTGGCGGTGACACCGTCGCGACCGACGGAGGTGAGACGGATGAGTAGCGAGTCCGAGACCTCCGACGCGACCGCCGCAGGGCAGACCGAGGCCGATGACCGGTCACTGAACACGCTCTCAGGGGCCAGCGAGACCGCAGAGATACCGCTGAAGGTCCGCGGGCTCGAGAAGCACTTCGGCGGTATCACGGCCGTCGACGGTGTCGAGTTCGACATCGAGAAGGGCAGCATGACCGGCCTCATCGGCCCGAACGGGGCCGGGAAGTCAACCACGTTCAACTGCATCACCGGCACCCACAAGCCCGACGCCGGCAGCGTCGAGTTCAACGGACAGGACATCACCGGGCTCGAACCGTACGAGGTCGCGGACCGCGGCCTCGTCCGGACGTTCCAGATCGCCCGCGAGCTCGGCGAGATGACCGTCCTGGAGAACATGATGGTCGCGCCGAAGCACCAGCGCGGCGAGGCGCTCTGGCGCTCGGTCCTGCCCTACGCCCGGAACGAAGTGAAGGAGCAGGAGCAGGATATCCTCGAACGCGCGTGGGAGACCCTGGAGTTCTTCGACATCGACCACCTCGCGAACGAGTACGCGGAGAACCTCTCCGGTGGGCAGCGGAAGCTGCTGGAGCTGGCGCGCGCGTTGCTGACCGACCCGCAGATGCTCCTGCTGGACGAGCCGTTCGCCGGCGTCAACCCGTCGCTGGAGGAGCGCCTGCTCGAACACATCCACGAACTCAGGGACCAGGGCTACACGTTCCTCATCGTCGAACACGACATGGACCTCATCATGCAGAACTGCGAGAAAGTCATCGTCATGCACCAGGGCCGCATCCTCACCGAGGGGACGCCGGAGGAGGTACGGAACAACGAAGACGTCATCGAGGCCTACCTCGGAGGTGAGGTATGAGTCCCGACGACGCGGCCACCGACGGCGGGGCGGCCACGAGTGCCGCTCAGAACGTCAACCTCTACGAGGATAGCCTACTCTCGGTGCGCGACCTGGACGCCGGCTACGGTGACCTCCAGATCCTGACCGACGTCGACCTCGACGTCAACGACGAGGAGTACGTCACCATCGTCGGCCCGAACGGGGCCGGCAAGTCGACGGTGATGAAGTCCGTCTTCGGCCTGACGGCCCACATGGGCGGAACGGTGTCCTTCGACGACGAGGACATCACGGCGATGCGCCCCGAGGACATCATCCATCTCGGCCTCGGCTACGTGCCACAGAACGACAACGTGTTCAGCTCGCTGTCGGTCCGTGAGAACCTCGAGATGGGTGCGTACATCCTCGACGAGGTGCCACAGGAGGCGCTGAACGAGGTGTGGGAGCGGTTCCCCATCCTGAAGGAGCGACAGACGCAGAAGGCCGGGACGCTGTCGGGCGGACAGCAGCAGATGCTCGCGATGGGCCGGGCGCTCATGCTCGACCCGGACCTCCTGCTTCTCGACGAGCCGTCTGCCGGGCTCGCACCGGACCTCGTCGCGGACATGTTCGACCGCATCGACGCCATCAACGACGCCGGGACGGCAGTGCTGATGGTCGAGCAGAACGCGAAGGAGGCACTCCGGCGCTGTGACCGCGGCTACGTGCTCGTGGACGGGAAGAACCGCTACGAGGACGAGGGGACGACCCTGCTGAACGACCCGCAGGTCCGTCAGGACTTCCTCGGCGGGTAACGTCCGACGGCACGTCCGTCGGTGTGTCGAACGGGGCCGACCGCCTGGCTCCGTGCGTTTCTACCGGAGATCGGTCTCTCGCCGTCGTCGAGCACGCGTGGCGACAGTTGGACTCAGAGCACGACGAGTATCGGCACCGAACGAGAAAACGGTGGCCGGGGTCTCTAGGCGACCACGCTCACTGGGTCGTCGGTGGTCGTTTCTTCGTCGGTGGTCGGTGCGTCGTCGGTGGTCGGTGCGTCGTCGGTGGTCGGTGCGTCGTCGGTGGTCGGTGCGTCGTCGGTGGCAGTCCCGTTGTCCATCATCTCTTCATCGGATGGCAACTGCACGGAGACCGATGCATCTTCGGTGAGGACGACCTGGAACGGCGAATCCGCCGGTGCCTCCGCCGGGTTCAGATAGCCGAGCGCGTGCGCGGAGTACGCCTGCCCACTCTCGAGGGACACGTCCACCGTGGTGACGACGCTCCCGTTGTTCCCAGCGGTCGCCGGCCTGATCTCGGCGGTGTAGTTCCCCGCGGGAACCGAGACGTAGTCCGACGCGTTCTGGAAGGTCACGTTCTCCGCGAGCACGACGCTCCCGTTCGCCACCGTGATGTCGACGGGCGGTGCGTCCGGCGAGAGGTGAACGACGCGCAGCGCGCTCTGGTTCTCGCCCGGCGTGAACGCGTTGTCGTCGAAGAACACCGGTTCGAACGACGTGTTTCCGCTCTGGGTTACCTCGCCGCTCGCGGCGACCGTCGTCACGGTTCGCGGTTCGACGGTGACCTCGCCTTCGAACACGGCGGTGTCCGTTCCGTTCGACAGGATGGAGACGTTGTAGGTCCCCGCGGACAGGTTGAGGTAGTCACTGACGGCCCCGAAGCTCACGTTCGAGAGCACGGTCTGGTTCTCGACGCGGACGTCGACAGCGGGGGCGTCAGGCGATGCGTGCACGACGCGCAGGAACGAGGTGTCCTGGTCCTGACTGGCCTGATGTTCGTCTGTGAGCTGATTCGAATCGACGGCTGCTACGTACGCCACGGTGCTGCCGACGAGCGCGACGGCGAGTACCATGGCGAGAAGTTTCTTGGGTGGCATAACTGGCTCTCCATCAGAAGGCGGGAAGCGAACGGCCTTTGTTATGGATACGGCCGTGCAGGTATGCTGTCGACCGGTTCGACGTAACGTGCTGGTACTCCAGACGGCGCTCCAGACACCGCGGTCGATGGGTTTCGGGGGGACGAGCAGGAGGCGGTCGACGAGAGTAACCTCGGCGTCGTTCGCATGTCGTTCGAACTTACCGCGCTCCTTCGGTGGTCTGTGCCGTGACGCGGTGGTTCGAGTGGCTTCGCTGATAACCGCGTCGTATCGGATCCGTGGCGCTGACGCCGCCGTGACTACTATCGATGGGTGTCGGTCGCGGGCCCGTCGTGCTCGGTAACACAGCGCGAACCTGTCGCTCTCCTGAGCGACACTGGCCAGTACAGGCCGTCGTCGTCGGGGTCGAAAGAAAGAACGCTAGTGACCGGTCGTCGCTTACTCGGCCGACATCGCGTCGCTGACCACGGAGGAGTACGAGGACTCGCCCTGGTTGAACGCGACCTGCCGCCAGACCTCGCCGTCGAACTCGTCCTCGAACACGCTGGAGAAGCGCTCGGAGAGCTGCTGGCCGTAGTCGTTGTTGATGTACAGCGTCGCACACGACTCCGCCTCGAGCTCCTCGGAGGCAATCTGAGCCATGACGCGGCCCTGCAGCCGGTCGGACGGTGCCGTCCGGAAGATGTAGTCGTTGTCGTCGAGGTTCGTCACCGACAGCGCCGTACTCGACGGCGAGCAGCCGACGACCTCGTTCGGGATGAGGACCTCCTGGCAGACCGGGACGTTGACACCGGACGACGCGGTCCCGCAGATGTACGGGTAGCCGCCGTTGACCAGCGAGTTGGCCGCGCTGACACCCGACTGGGAGTTCGTCTCGGTGTCCTCGAGCTGGGTGTCGACCGTGAGGTCGATGTCGGCCTCGTTGACCTGCTGGGCCGGAATCTGTGCGGCGTTGATCATCGACTCACCGGTCGACGCGAGCGCGCCGGTCTCCGGCAGGAGGATGCCGACCATGATCTCGCGACCCATGCCGCCGGGCATGTCGTCGGCGGACGGGCCCTCGCCGTCCGGGTTCGCACCCTCGAAGTTCTCGGTCCGGATGGTGGAGGTGCCGTCGTCGCTGAACTCCCACAGCGCGTACGCTGCGGACGCGGGGTCGCCGTTCTGGTCGAAGTTGACCGAGCTCGACGCACCCTGGTAGTTCACCGCTTCCCCGTTTGCGGCCGCCTCGACACCTTCGACGAAGTTGTCCGGCGTCACCTCCATCCCGTCGGGGTTGGCGATGTTGCGCATCTGGTCGCGGATGGCGGTGCCGGAGTTCTCGCCGGCAGCCGCGTTCGCCAGGATGCCGACCGCCGTCGAGTCGTAGGACTGCGACGAGAAGACGCCCGGCGATTCGCCGTAGACGTCCTCGTACAGGGACTCGTAGGCCGACTGGGCCGGCCCACCGGCGGCCGGAGCGGTGCCGGTGACGTTCTCCATGTCGTTGCCGACCTGTCCCGGAAGGTCCGGGTCGCGGAGGCCGTCCGGGATGAGGATGTCGGTGTCGTTCCCGTAGCTGCTGTAGTAGTCCCGGAACAGCTGGATACCGTCCTCGGGATAGCCGACGATGGTGAGCATGTCGGGTCCGCTTCCGCCACCACTGCCACCACCACCGAGACAGCCTGCCAGCCCCGTCAGTCCGACGGTTCCAGCGATTCCGGTCGTTTTCAGCACTTCGCGCCGTTGCAGTTTCCGTGCCATGCTACCGTCATACTTACCCCTGTGTTATAAATTTGCCTCCCGAGGTCGACGATCGACCCGGAGAAGAGACGGAGATGACCGTCACACCTGTCGGCAGTCGGAACAGACTAACTGACCGTTCGAGTCGTGTAACGAGTCGGCTAACGCCCCACAGAGTTCACAGACGCCCTGCGTGGCGTACTCGTCACCGGGGGCCGCAGCCTCGCTTTCGACGGCCGTCGCCGCGGTCGCGACGCCCTCTAAGTCCGCCTCCGTGTCGAGCGACCGGGAGGCCTGGAGGGTGCTCGCCGCCTCGATCACGTCCCGCTCCGTGAGCACGCCGACGATCTCCTCGCCGTCGGTGTCGTCGGTGACGACGACGTTCCGGATCTCCTCGCGCGACATCGTCTCGGCGGCGTCGGCGAGCGGTCGACTCGCGGCCATCGTGATGACCGGCTGGGACATCAGCTCCGCGACGGCGGTGGATTCGGCGTCCTCGCCGGTCGCCACCATCTCGAGGACGTCCCGTTCGGTCATGATGCCGACCGGGGTACTCCCTCGCATGACGAGGACGCTCCCGACGTCCTCCTCGGACATGAGCTGGACGGTGCTGCGCACCGAATCAGACTCGCTGACGCCGACGAACTCTCGCGCGGTCACGTCACGAATCGACACGTCGCGTTCCATATGTGACGGTTTTACACGGCCGCTATAAAATCTACCTGCAGCACCTTTATCGGCCTTCCCGTCGAAGTACTCGGGTTGCGAAGAACCGCCTTCGGACGGTCAGTGGAACTCGACGAGCGACTCCTCCGCGCGGCCGACCTCGAGCGCGTGCTTGGCCGCGTAGCCGGCGTCGTGTGGGGTCGAGCCCTCGCCGACGCCGACCCGGACCGGGATGCCGGTCTGCTCGTGGACGTGCTCGATGGCGTCGTCGTAGGCCGCCGTGTCCAGGTCGGGACAGACGGAGATGATGTTGTCCCCGCCGACGAAGAAGGAGAGCGAGTCGTGGGCCTCGTACATGTACCGCATCAGCGACGCGTAGGCCTGCTCGATCTCGATGAAGGCTCCGAAGGCGTCGAGCTCGTCGGTGTACTTCCCCGTCGCGTCGACGACGTCGAAGTGGGCGATCTGCACGTCGTCGTCGGTCCGGAACGCCTCCTCGATGACGCGACCGTCGAGGATTTCGCGCCGCGACTTGTCCTGTGCGCTCCCGGCCTCCTGGATGAGACTCGTCGCGTCGGCGAGTGCCTGCACGGGCGAGGTGCCCGTCGCCACGCCGAAGCTCACGGTCACCGGATAGCGGTTGCGAACCGACTCCTGGATGAGCGCGTGGTCGTCCATGTCGAGTCCGTTCGTGACCGCGACCATGTTGTCGAACCGCGTGAAGAAGACGTAGCCGTCGCGGTTCCCGACCAGCTGCGAGAGGTCGGCGTACAGGCGGGACTGCAGGGTCTGGAGGTCGACCTCGCGTCGCGGCTCCGGCGTGACCGTCCACGGTCCGTAGTTGTCGATCTGGATCAACGTTATCTGCGTGTTCGTCACTGTTGGCCGGAGCTTTCGATTGCATCCGTATAAGTGGAACTACATCCAGATTCGAGATGCTGTCCTGCCGCAGCCACGCGATTTAATTGTATCCGTTCCAACTGGAAGTCGAAGACACCCATGTCAGATCACGTCGTGCTCGTCGTCGACGCAGACCCGGCGGTGACCGACGAACTCGCCGCGCGGATGTCCGCTCCAGATCGGTCGGTGACCGTCCGGTCCGCGGCCACCGCGGCGGCAGCCGAGGAGGCGGTCGCCGACACCGCGGTCGACTGTGTCGTCAGCGAGCACGTCCTCGGCGACCGTGACGGCGTCGGTCTGCTACGTCGACTCGGTGACGGCTACCCCGACCTCGTCAGGATACTGTTCACCGACGCGGGCTCCGAGGAGGTCGCGAGCGACGCCGTCGAGGCGGGGGTCGACGCCTACGTCCCGAAACAGCTGGGTGCCAGCGGACCGGTCGACGTCCGGGCGACCGACGAGGCGTACGAGCGCGTCGCGACGACAGTCGCGGACGCGCTCGAACGAACGGACAGCTCGCGGGTCGCTCCCGACAGCACCGCAGCCAAGATCGACACACTCCACGACGTGGCGATGGACCTGGAGGCCTGTACCGACGAGGCCGAGATCTACCAGGTCGCCGTCGAAGCGGCGGAGATGGTACTCGAGTTCGACATGTCGAACATCGACCTCGTCGAGGACGAGCGGCTGACACCCGTCCAGACGTCGTCCGAGATGCCGAAGGACGGCGTGGAGTCGGTGCCGCTCGACGGGGAGAGCGTCGCCGCCCGCGTCGCCCGGACCGGCGAGGCGATGTACACCGAGGACCTCCGCCAGGTACTCGACGCGGACCCGACACAGATGACGTACCGGTCCGGACTGACGGTCCCCATCTCCGACATCGGCGTGTTCCAGGCCATCTCCGAGGAGCTCGCGGCGTTCGACCAGGCGGACCTCGAGCTCGCGGAGACCCTGATGCAGCACGTCGCCGAGAGCGTGAAGCGGACCCGGTTCCAGCGGACCCTCCGCGAGGAGCGCGACCGCTTCGCCGCGCTGTTCGAGAACGTCCCCGACCCCGTCGTCAGGCTCTCCACCGGCGACCGGCGGACCATCGACGCGGTCAACGAGGCGTTCGCGGAGACGTTCGACTGCGACGCCGCGAGGGTCGTCGACACACCCATCGACGAGGTGCTGTTCGCCCCGCCCAACGCCGGTGGCGATGCGGTGTTCCCCGGGGTGGCCGCTGCCGACGAGGTAGCACCCACGGAACTCCGACTGCAGGCGGCAGACGGCCCCCGCGACTTCCTCGTCCACGTCGTCCCCATCGGCGGAGCGGTCGGCGAGGACGACACCGAGGAGGTGTACGGCTTCTACGCCGACATCACCCCGACGAAAGAGCGCAAGCGCGAACTCGCCAGGCAGAACGAGCGCCTCGACGAGTTCGCGAGCATCGTCAGCCACGACCTCCGCAACCCGCTGAACATCGCGGAGGGACACCTCCAGCTGGCCATCGAGCGCATCGGCGACGACGAGGACCTCGCCGAGGTGGCGTGGGCTCACGGCCGGATGCGCGAGCTCATCGAGAACCTGCTCTCGCTGGCCCGGACTGGCTCGGTCGTCGACGAACCCGGCGAGCTCTCGCTGTCGGCCACCGCGGACCAGGCGTGGTCCTCGGTCCGCCTCCCCGAGGCACGCCTCGCGGTCGACGACGATGTCCACCTCCGGGCGGACCGCGGCCGCCTCACGGACCTGTTCGTGAACCTGTTCCGGAACGCCGTCGAGCACGGCCGGACCGACGCGACGGTCCGTATCGGCCCGCTAGACGACGCCACGGGGTTCTTCGTCGCCGACGACGGCCCCGGCATCCCGCCGGAGGCACACGAGCAGGTGTTCGAATCCGGCTACACGACCAGCGACGACGGCACCGGCTTCGGCCTCGCCATCGTCGAACAGGTGGCGACCGCCCACGGCTGGACGGTGTCGGTCACGAGCAGCACCGACGGCGGCGCGCGGTTCGAGTTCGTGACGGACGCCGGCACCGGGCCGCTCGGACACGAGCAGCCGCTCTCGGTCGAGGCGGCCGACGAGGACTGAGCCGGCGCTCACGGCGCGACACAGTCGAGACGAGGACCGCGAGAATCAGGCGTGCTTGACGTTCGACTCGCCGGCCTTCGGGTGGAACTCCCAGAAGCCGCCGGAACGCATCGCCTTCCCGACCGCCCTGTGGAACGTGACGATGTCCTCGAACTCGCCCTCCGTGACGTGCTCGAAGATGTCCGCGACGCTGACGACGCGCTTCGAGTTCAGTCTGACCGGCTCGTCACCGTGCTCCGCGACGAAGTCCGCTGCCTTCAGCGGGAAGTCCTCCTCCTCGTCGAGCTTCTTCGCGAGGACTGCCATCCCGTACTTGCGCATCCCCTCGCTGCCCTCCTCTCCGTCCGGGTCGTGGGGCCACTCGTTGCTCATACGCTGACTGAGAACGGTACCCTCAAAAGGGTTTGCGAATCCCGACCATCTTTTTCCCGCTCGGGTGCGCCTCCGGCGCACCGCTCGCGGCAAAAACATGGGTGAAAAAGGCCGGGCGCGAACGCAGTGAGCGCCCGGTGAATCGGGGGGGCCAGGGGGGGGGGGGGGGTTGGCGGGGGTTACGGGGGCTCAGTCGGACGCGGGGGCCCCCCCCGCCCCG
>NZ_JANHAU010000002.1:900000-1128414 GCF_024464185.1 Haloarchaeobius salinus | reverse complement strand
ACTCATACTCTTTCATTCATTCCGTTTCGGCGAGCAACAGCCCTCTGCGGGGCTGGCGCTCGCCACGCACGCATTCGTTCACTCGGCGAGCGACAGCCACACCACTTCAGCACACCACAGATCCCCCGAGCGACAGCCACAGCGTTCCACGCGCGTACGCACGAGCCCCCGAGCGACGGCTATCTCAGACGGAGAACTCGGCGCTGGCATCGCAGTCGGCGTTGTTCGCGGCGAGGAACGCTGTGGCGGTGTAGCTGCCGGGTTCGGGGTCGTCCCACGCGCAGTCGTAGGTGACCGAATCCCCCGCGTCGAGCGTGGTGGACTGGAGCATCTGGGCGAACAGACGGCCCTCGGCGAACGACCAGATTTCGGTGTCGCCGTCCTCGACGACGAGCACGTCGTGGGTCTGTGCGTTCGAGAACTGGAGGTCGACGGGGTCGGAGCCGTCGTTGGTGACGGTGAAGGTGAAGCGGACCTCCTCGGCGGACGGGTCGACGTCGAGCTGACCGGTGAGCGACATGGGTGGCGGTTCCGTGGGGGAGCGTATAGGCGTTCCGCCGAGTCGTCACGATTATATCCGGTGTTCGCATAACCGGAAGTTGATTATGGAGTTCGACCCCGACAGGCCGCGGGGGTTGCTGTCGCGCGCGGACCGCGAGTACCTCCTCGGGTTGACCGAGATGGAGCACGAGCAGTCGAAGCGCAACGCGGAGGCACGCATCCGCAGGCGGGTCACCGAGGGTATCGTCGACTTCTACCTGCTGGTCCGCAATCTGGAGCGCAAGGACAGGAAGCAGATCTTCGAGAAGGGGATGGACGACTCGGCGTTCAGGTACGGGCTGGTCGGGATGCAGACGTTCGCGTACATGGGCATGAAGGAGACGGGGATGGAGTTCGAGCACATCCTCGGACCCGCGGTCACGCGTGCCGAGGAGGCGTACGCGGCGGAGGGGTTCGACAGCACGGTCGACGTGGACGTCACCTTCGACGTGGGCGTGACCCTCGGCGCGGGGCTGGACTCGGTCGCCGAGCGCATCCGCGCGGGCGAGGCGGTCGGTCCGGACGAGTTCCTCTCGGTGATGGGTGGCGAGGGCGACGTGCTGGAGGACGTGGAGTCGGTGACGCTGGACCTGCGCGAGGGCGGCATCGGGATGGAGCACGGCGAGTTCGTCGACCGTGTGGCGGCGTTCCTAGACGGCGAAGCGACGTGGGAGGACGAGGACCGCGTCCACATCGCGGTCGGCGACGACGTGGGGTCGACGTAGTCAGGTAGGGACTCTGCGCCCCCAGAGTGCGAGGATGCTCGGGAGGACGAGCACGGCCCCGACGAACGCGAAGACGATGGCGACGCCGATGACGATGCCGAAGCGCTGGAGCGACGGGACGATGGCGAGCGCGAGCGTCGAGAAGCCGGCGGCGGTCGTGACGGCACTGCCGAGCAGCGCGCCGCCGGTCCCGTCGACGGTCGCGGTGAGGGCGTCGTCGACGCTGCCGAGTCGTTCGAGTTCGTCGGTGAAGCGTTCGGACATGTGGATGCTGTAGTCGACGCCGAGCCCGATTCCGAGACTGGTGATGAGCGCGGTCTGTGCGTTGAACGGGATCGCGAGCAGGTACATCACGCCGAGCACCCACGCGAGCGAGAGGACGACCGGCACGATGGTGACCGCACCGAGGCTGGCGTAGCCCGCGAACAGCCGGTAGCCGACGACGAGCACGGCGAGCACGGCGAGCACGGTCACGACGAGCGTGGTGACGACCGTCTCCAGCAGGTCGTCCTGGACGATGGCGGTGATGACGGGCTGGCCGGTCGCGGTTGCGGTGAGCCCGTCTCCCTGTGCGGGCTGGACGGCGAGTTGCATCTCGTCGCGGACCTGCGGGACCGGCGCGCCGCCCTGTATGGACACCTGCACGCGCAGGGCCTCGTACTCGCCACCGCTGCGAGCGACGACCTCCCGGGCCTGTTCGGGTGCGGTCCGGTAGAGCCCGTCGTACACCGAGGTGAGGTTCTCGTCGGGGACACCGTCGTCGTCGGTGTCGGCGGCGGCGACCGTCGCGGCGAAGGACTCGTTCTGTGCGGCGACACGCTGGATCGTCGAGACGGGGTCGACGATGCGCGGCTCCCCGTCGGCGAGTGTGATGACCGTGTCACTCTCCGCGGCGCGTTCGCGGACCGCGACGACTCTGTCCAACGTCCCGGGGTCGGTCACCCGTCCTTCGACGAGCAGTTCGGCGCGCGTGGTGTCGCGCTGCTGGAGGAAGTTGTCGTTGAGGAACTCGGCGTTCTGGCGGATGTTGTACTCACCGGGGGCGAACGGCTCGGGCAGCTCCTCCATCCAGTCCGGCGGCTGTTCGGTGAGGAAGTCGCTGCGGTCGAAGCTGGTGTCTATCTGCGTGCCGCCGTACGCACCGAGACCGCTGAGGAGCACGGCGACGAGGAGGATGGCGACGGGTGCGCGCTTCGCGCCGACGGCTCCGAGCGAGAGCAGGCGGCCGACGACAGCGGTGTCCCCACCGAAGGGAGACTTTCTGCGGTCGAGTCCGACCCGTTCGAGCAGGGCGTCGACCTCGACCTTGAGTGCCGGGACGAGCGCGCCGAAGACGAGAAGCGTGCTGACGATGCCGGCAGCGCTGACGAGCCCGAAGTTCTGCAGGGGTGCGAGCGGGCTGACCAGGTTCGAGAGGAAGCCGATGGAGGTGGTGACGGTCACCCAGACGAGGGCGATGCCGACGCTGCCGAGCGCGAGCACCATCCCGTCGCGCGTGCCGGGGTCCGGGTTGCCCTCGCGGACCTCGCGGTGGCGCATGAACACGTGGATGGCGTAGTCGATCGCGAGCCCGATGAGGAGGATGGGGACGGCGATGAGCGTCGTCCCGAAGGGGATGTCGAGCCAGCCCATGAAGCCCTGCATCCAGACGAGGACGAGGCCGATACCGAGGGTACTCACCACGATGTCGACCACGTCGCGGTAGGCGACGACGAGCGTGAGGATGACGAGCAGCAGGGCGACGGGACCGATGATGGCGAAGCTGTCGCCGATGGAGCGGCCCGTCTCGTCCTCGACGATGGCGACGCCGAAGACGAACGCGTCGTCGCCGAAGCGGTCGGCAGCGATGTCCTGCATGGCGAGCTGTCCAGCGGAGACCGCCTCGGGGATGCCCTCGCTGCCGCCGGTCCCCTGGAAGGCGACGACGACGGTCGCGTTCGTGCTCGTCGTGCCGGGCTCGTAGTGGGTCGGGAGCAGGGTGAGGGGGTCCTGCCCGCCGGTCGGCGCGTCGGTGTCCGGCGCGAGCGCGCGCTCGACGATGGCCTCGACCTCGGAGGCGTTTCGCGATTCGAGTGCCTCGACCTGCCGGCTCAGGTTCGGCGGCGGCCCACCGGGTTGGCCGGCCTGCGTGCGGTCCTGCTGGACGGCGGCGATGGCGACGACGTTGGCGACGCTGACGGTGCCCGGCTCGTCGACCAACGTCGTCGAGACGGTGTCGTTCTCCGCGAGCGACCGCTGGAAGGCGAGCACGTCGAGCAGCGATTCGCGCGTGAGCACGTTGTCGTCGCGGACGACGATCTGCACCGTCGTCCGGTTCGCCGCGTCGGGGTCGCCGAAGTTGGTGTTCACGTACTCAAGCTTGTCGGCTGCGACCGTCTCCGTCTGGAAGTTGTCCGTCGAGGTGGACATCTCGACCTGTCCGGCGGCGCTGCCGACGACGGCAGTCGCCACGAGCAGGACCAGTATCACCAGTTTGCTGTGCGAGACGATGCCGTCCGCGACCCGCCCCGCCAGCGACGGGTCCCCATCCGTCCGTTCCACTGACTCGTCGTTCACGGGCGGTACTGCCCGCGGTAGCGACAAAGCCGTTACGATAATCCGGATACAGTATAATCCACTTTGGATTATGCAGCCGACGAACGACACGGCTTTAGCCGGAACGTCGTTACACGGATGCGTGCAGATCGTCGGCTACCGAACCGAGACCGCGGAGCGCGCGCCCGCGCTGGTGCTGGCGAGCGACGGGACGGTCGAACGCGAGGTGCTGACCCCCGGGACGACGCTGTCGTTCTCGCTGGGCGACCGCTGGTGTGCCGGTGCCGTCGACGGCGACGACCACTACGCCTGCGACCGGCCCGGGGCACCGTACTGCGACCGGCACACGAGCCGGTGGCCGTGTGCCCGGTGCACCGGCGACTGCGACCTGCCACTCGCGAACTGTCGCGAGGAGCACGCGGTGTACCTGGCGGCGTTCGCCCCGGACGTGTTCAAGGTCGGGGTGACGAAATCCCGCCGCCTGGAGACCCGGCTCCGCGAGCAGGGGGCCGACCGGGCGGCACACGTCCACACCGTCTCGGACGGCCGCATCGCCCGGCAGCTGGAGGCGGAGTACGCGGAGGAGATCCCCGACCGCGTGCGCGTGCCGACGAAGATAGCGGGGCTCGGCGGGAGCGTCGACGAAGACGCCTGGACCGACCTCCTGACGGAGTTCGACGTCCTCGAGACGTTCTCGTTCGACTACGGGCTCGACCTCGACGCACGACCGGTACCCGAGACGCTGCTCTCGGGGACGGTGCGCGGGGTGCAGGGTCGGGTCCTCGTCCTCGAGCGGGGTGGGACGACGTACGCGGTCGACCTGCGGGCGCTCGTCGGCCACGGCGTCTCGCGTGAGGCGACCGACCGCCGGCTCCAGTCGAGCCTCGGTTCGTTCTCGTAGCCGGGTGGCGTGGGGGCGACGTGGTTCCCCGCGAGAAAAACCCTTTTCGGGCCGGAGGCTGAAGCCAAGCGTATGGCAGAAGACGAGGAGACAGGCGAGGACGCCCAGAACGGCGACGACGAGCAGAAGTCCTTCCGCGAGCGGGTCGAGGAGATCCGCGAGCGACGCGAGGAGGAGTCCGACGAGGACCGACGCGAGCGCATGGAGGAGATGATGGGCGGCGGTGGCGGCCCCGGTGGCCCCGGCGGCCCCGGCGGTCCCGGCGGCATGGGTGGCGGCGGCAACCCGTTCGCGCAGATGATGGGTGGCATGATGGGCGGCGGCCCGGGCGGCGGCATGGGTCCCGGCGGCCGAGACGAAGGTGGCTCGGACAACGAGGAGCTCGTCCGCGAGGTGCGCCAGCTCCGGGACGAGATGCGCGACCAGACCCGCGCGCTCAAGCGAATCGCCGACGCCCTCGAGGACGACTGAGCCGAGACGCGACGAGCGGACGCGAGCGGTGTTGAGGCGCTCCGAGATTCAGTCGGACCGCAGCCGACACTTTTTACAGGCTGGACCACTGAGTGTGCCGATACAGATGTCACTCTCGGCAGTCGCACTGTACGTGCTGGCGAGGGAACTCCCAGACACGCACACGAAGGCGACACTGTCGTTCGCCCCCGTGCTCTTCCTCGGGACGCTGCTCCAGTTTACGACCGCCGATCCGGCGGTCCACAGGGCGGGGCTGGTCGCCGTGGCACTGTCCGGACTGGGTGCCATGCTGGTGGTGTCCGACGGTCTCAGGAAGCGGTTGACGTTCGCGCCGGAGATTTACGACACGTCCTCGTAGAGCGATTCGAGGCGCTCGATGGCGTGGTCGATGCTGACCTCGTCGCGCCGGTCGAGGCAGTTCTCCGAGAGCCGCTCGCGCTCGTCGAGCGCCCGCCGGATACCCCGTCGGAAGCCGTCGATGTCCCCGCGGTCGAAGTGGAAGCCGGTGACGCCATCGTCGACCGTCTCCGCGAGCGCGCCGGCGTCGACGCCGACGACGGGCGTCCCGCAGGCGTTGGCCTCCAGCGCGACGAGCCCCTGGGTCTCGACGGGTGAGGGGAACGTGAACACGTCGAGCGCCGAGTAGAACGCGGGCATCTCGTCGCGGTCGAGGAAGCCGAGGAAGCGAACGTCGGCGTCGCTCCCGCGGGCCTGTCGTTCGAGGTCGTCGCGGGCGGGGCCGTCACCACCGAGGACGACGGTGACGTCGAGCTCCTCGGCGGCGTCGATGATGTCGGTGAGACGTTTCTCGTAGCCGTGGCGGCCGGTGTAGCCGATCAACGTCCCCTCGAGGTCATACCGTTCGCGGAAGTCGGCGGTGTCGACGGGCCGGAACTGTTCGACGTCGATGCCGTTCGAGACGACGCGGACCGGTGTCTCCACACCGACATCGTCGACGAGCTTCCGCCGGGTCGGCTCCGAGGGTGTGACGACGAGGTCCGCGCGGTTGTAGAACCAGCGTTCGTACTGCTCGCTGAGCCGGCGGAGCCCGCCGGTGATGCGGTCGGAGGAGGCGATGTAGTTCGCGTACTCCGCGGTCGGCGTGTGGTACGAGGCGACCAGCGGCTTGTCCGCAGAGCGGGCGAGACGCAGGCTCGCGAGGCCGAGTCCGAACGCGGTGTGGGCGTGGATGACGTCGGCCTTCGTCGCCGCCTCCGGTATCTGCGGCGCACCGACGCGGAACCCCTCGTAGAACGGGAACGGGACCGAGCGGACCGGGTGCTCGCTGGCCTCCGGGACGTGGTCGTCGGAGTCCGGGTAGACCACGTCCATCCAGCCGCCGTTCCGGTTCCAGTGGTCCCGCCAGGACTTGATGGTGTAGGTCACGCCGTTTACCGTCGGCAGGTAGGTGTCGGTAAAGGCGGCAACCTGTAGGTCCATTATCGGCCGATTGACCCTTGAGAACTTAAATCACCTGACTTCAGTATCGGTCCACCAGCTCCCGGTAGGTGGCGGCCAGCTCCGCACCGATCTCGTCGAGGCCGTGCGACTCGGCGGTCTCCCGGCCGTTCTCTCCCAGGCGCTCCCGGAGCTCCGGGTTCGCCTCGAGGCGCTCCAGAGCCGTCCGGAACTCGTCGAGGTCCTCGCAGATGAGGCAGTCGTGGCCGTCCTCGAAGTACTCGCGGAAGACCGGGATGTCACGGAGCACGCAGGCCTTCCCGCACGCCATCGCCTCCAGCACCACGAGACCCTGGTTCTCGACCTTCGCCGGGAAGCAGAACACGTCGCCCGCGCCGTAGGCCATCCGTTTGTCGTCGACCCAGCCGGTGAACGTGACGTTCTCGGGTGGGTCCTGGGTCCACCGCCGGACGGTCTTCGACGCCGCCGGCCCCTCCTCGTAGGTGCCGAACCAGGTGAAGTCGTAGTCGGTCGCCTGCGCCAGCTCGCAGAACGTCGTCACCCCCTTGCGTTCGAAGACGTTCCCGACCGCGAAGACGACCATGCCGTCGAGGTCGTACCGCTCCCGGGTCCCCTCGCGGAACGATTCGAACCCCTCCAGTGGTTCGAGGTCGATGCCGTTCGAGATCGGCTTGATGGGCGCGTCGACCGGATACGACTCGAGGACGCCCTTCGTGTACTCGGAGGGACAGAGCACGAGGTCCGCCTGCGAGTAGAACTGTTTGAGGTAGACGCCCAGCGCGGGCGCGACGACGTTCGAGAACCGGAACGAGTCGCGGAAGTCCTCCTTCGTCACGTGGGTGTGCAGGACGAGCGGGACATCCTGTGCCTTGGCCCGACGCGCCAGCGCGAGCGACACCGGACCGGCCATGTTCAGATGCGCGATGTCGTAGTCCACGAGCAGGTCGTCGCCGTAGGCCCAGGACGCGAACAGCGCGTCGGGAACCGAGCCGTCGGTCCACGGCGACGTGACCACGTCGATCTCCGGGGCCGCCCGCGAGAGCGCCTCGCGCTGCTGGTCTGCGGCCGTTCCCATGCCGCTCCGGTCCAACTGGGACTCCAGTTCGAGGTGGTTCAGGACGCGCACTGTCTCGTTGGTTACCCGACGACAGAAAATAGGTTTCGACTCCGGCCCGCGAGCGACCGGTTCTTTCGCCGGACATCGAGACACAGATCCCCACACGATGCTGACGGCCCGACCGGTCGCAGCAGCAGTCGACAACGGTAGCCCTTTGCCGACCCGTTCACAATGCCCTACTGACAATGAGCGTCGCGGCGGAGCGGATCGAACGGCTCGACTGCCTCGCGAGGGAGGCGACCCGCGAGGGCGATGAGGACCGGGGCCGGTACTACGTCCGGCTGGCGAGGCGCATCGCCGAGCGGAACCGGCTCTCGCTCCCCCGGCGGTTCAAGCGCTTCACCTGCGACGCCTGCGACGCGTACCTCGTGCCGGGGGCGAACGCACGGGTGCGCCTGCAGGACGGCCACGTCGTGGTCACCTGCGACTGCGGGGCGCACGCACGGTACCCGTACGGGTAGGACCCGCCGGAGACGGCGACGAGCGGCCGCTCTCACCCGGTTCTCGCGACCGTTTGGAACAACATTCAAACCGCTGGCCCGCAAAGCCGGAGCCACGAATGAGTAGAGAGGACCTTCGGAAGCAGGCACACGACCTCGACGTGACGGTCTGGGTCGGCAAGAGTGGGATCGAGTCGGTGACAGCCGAGCTGGAGGACCAGCTCAAATCGAGCGAACTCGTGAAGGCGAAGTTCCTGCGGGCGGCCCGCGGCGGCACGTCGACTGAGGAACTCGCCGAGGAGCTCGCGGAGCTGGTCGACGCGGAACTGATAGAGACCCGGGGGAACACGGCGGTGTACCACTGATGTCCGATGCGTTCGCGGTGCTGACCGGGCTGTTCCTGCAGGGGAACGGCAACGGGTACACGGGTGTCAGGGCCGTCCTCTCCGACCTCGGCGTTCCCGACGGTATCATCGGTGTGACGGCGCAGTTCACGAAGTTCGTCATCGCGTTCGTCGTGGTGTACGTCGTCGGTCGCGTGGTCTTCCTCCCACTGGCGAACCGTGTGATGGACCGCCGTGGGCTGGACCGACACGCGAAGCTGCCCATCCGGAAGCTCGTCCACTTCGTCGTCGTCTTCGCGGCCATCACGGTCGCGTTCGGTTTCGCCGAGTTCGGCAACTTCCTGACCGCGCTGGCGACCATCGGCGCGGCGGCGACGCTCGCCATCGGCTTCGCGATGCAGGACATCATCGCGAACTTCGTCTCCGGCGTGTTCATCTTCACCGACAAGCCGTTCCGCATCGGCGACTGGATCGAGTGGAACGGCAACTCCGGTATCGTGGAGGACATCAGCCTGCGGGTGACCCGCGTCCGCACGTTCGACAACGAGCTGCTGACGGTGCCGAACTCCCAGCTGACGAGCAACGTCGTCAAGAACCCGGTCGCGAAGGACCAGCTGCGTCTGCAGTTCCTCTTCGGCATCGGCTACGACGACGACATCGACCAGGCGACGGACATCATCCTGGAGGAGGCCACCGCGCACGACGGCATCCTCGAGGACCCCGAGCCGTCGGTCCGGCTGACCGAGCTCGGTGACTCCTCGGTCGGCCTGAAGTCGCGCATCTGGATCGAGAACCCCTCGCGCGCGGACTTCGTGAAGACCCGCGGCGAGTACGTCCAGGCGGTCAAGGAGCGGTTCGACGAGGAGGGTATCGACATCCCCTACCCGAACCGCACGCTGGGTGGGTCACTGGAGGTCGACCAGCTCGCGGCCGTCCCGGCCGACGACTGACGGCGGCGCAGTCCGTTTTCACGGTCCGTCGACCCACGAGCCGTCGGCTCGGCGACGCGATGACCGGTCGACGGCACGGCCGCTCTACGTGCGAGAATGCGATATGAGTGGTGGACCCCGCGATTGCCCGGCGTTCACGACCGGGGAATCCCGGTGGCCTCCTCCACCCCGCGACCCATCGAGCGACGGGTGTCCGACGGTGGGCTGCTCACTTCCGTGCCTGACCCAGTGCCGCCGACCAACGACGGGCGAGTGCCCCTGCGGGCACCGCCCGGCGACCGCCGTCCCCGACGGACGAGGCTTCCACGTCGGCTCCCGGGGCCCGGCCGCGTCTGACCGGACGCCCACGGGCTTCGGTCCCCGCTAAAGACCATACCGCGGGTTTCGAGCAGGGCCTAACTGCCCGACCTAGTCCACTCCCCCGTAACCGCTTGGCTCTTAAGGTCTTTTCGACTCGGAAACCGACCGGCGGCGGCGGGGTTCGCCGGGAACTCAGGGCCGCAACACGCCGATAACGTCCGCGTACCAGAGACTCGTGGCGGTGAACACCGCGCCGAGGGCGAGGACGACCCATCGGTGGTAGGCGAGCCACGTCTCCGTGCCGATGCTCGAGACCACGCTCCCCTCGACCGCGGTGGCCCACAGTAGCGTCAGCAACGTCGCCGTGAACCCGATGACGAGCGCGACACCGGCGGCGAGATCAGGTTCGGTCCGGGCCTGCCGGCCCGCGGCGAGCACGATGATGCCGACGAGCGCGAACAGCGTCAGGTACGTCGGCGCGACGAGTCCGTAGCCGTAGTACGTCTCCAGCGCGGCCACACCCGAGGCGGAGAGCGCGACGTACGGGGCGAACACGGCGATGACGAACCCGATTCCGGCGGCGATGCCGACCGTCGGTGGCGTCCGGACGTCTACCATGTCGGTGGCTCCGAGTGCGGGGCGCATAAGCCCGACGAAGGGAGCGATGCGGGTCCGACCCGGAGGCGGAACGCACAACACCCCGGAGCGCGCATGGCCGGGTATGGGACTGGGTTCGAAGGCGAAGGCGCTGCAGACCGTCGCCGACCGCGCCGAGCAGCTCTACGCACAGCTGATGGACGTCCGGGAGCGGCTCGCCCGCATCGAGGACGACATCGACGATTCGAGCGACCGCGTCGTCAGGATCGAGAACGAGCTCGAAGAGCAACGGGTCATCCTCGACGCGCTCGCGGAGGACGCCGGGCTGGACATCGACCGGCGCATCGCGGAGGCGTCCATCACCGACGCCGAAGGGTCCGAGGGCGACGACGATGGCGGGGACGACACTGGCGACGACGACGCGACCGTCACCGAGACGGAGTCCGACGACACGGACACCGCCGGAGAATCCCCCGACAGCGACGCGACGATGGACGAACCAACCGACGCGACGACCGGCGACGAGTAACAACACCTATCGGGCGGCGGCAACAATTGCCGACCGATGACGACGCACGAACGGCCACTGGGGTCGGTGCTCGACACCGTCGGCCGGACACCGCTGGTGGAAGTGCAGGCCGCACCCGACGAGGTGTCGGTGTACGCGAAGCTGGAATCGTTCAACCCCGGCGCGAGCGTGAAGGACCGCATCGGGAAGTACATGCTGGAGGCGATGCTCGACCGCGGCGAGCTCGAGCCCGGCGGCACCGTCATCGAGCCCACGGCCGGCAACACGGGCATCGGCTTCGCGCTCGCGGCGAGCCAGCTCGGCGTCGACGCCGTCTTCGTCGTGCCCGAACGCTTCTCCGTCGAGAAACAGCAGCTCATGCGCGCCCTCGGCGCGGAGGTCATCAACACTCCCACCGAGGACGGCATGGAGCGCGCCATCGACCGGGCCTACGAGCTGGCCGACGAGCTCGACGCCGCCGTCGTCCCCCAGCAGTTCGGCAACCCGCTGAACGTCGAGGCGCACTACGAGACGACCGCCCCCGAGATCTACGACGCGCTCGACGGCGAGGTCGGCGCCATCGTCGCGGGCTGCGGTACCGCGGGCACGCTGATGGGTCTCGCGGAGTACGGTCGCGAGCAGGACCCCGACACCTACGTCGCGGCCGTCGAACCCGAGGGCTCGCTCTACAGCGAGTTCACGGGAGCCCACCCCGAGGAGGGCGAGTACAAGATAGAGGGGATCGGCACCCACGACACCGACACGAACGAGCTGTTCGACCCCTCACTCGTCGACGACGTGGTCCAGGTCGCCGACCGCGCGGCCCACACCGAGGTGAGCCGCCTTGCCAGCGAGGAGGGCCACCTCGTCGCCTCCTCGGCCGCCGCCGCGAGCATCGCGGCGCAGGGTGTCGCCGACCGTATCGCGAGCGGCGAGATCGACGCCCCGCACGATACCGTCGTCACGGTCTTCCCGGACTCCTCCGAGCGCTACCTCTCGAAGGGCATCTACCGCTCCTTCGCGGAGTGGGACGGGTAGCGCGTAGCGACCGACGGAGGGAGGACTACCCGCGCAGGCGGCTGTGTTCGACCTTGATGCACTTGTTCTGGACGACGAGCAGCCCCGCGTCCTCCGCCCGGGCGGCGGCCTCGTCGTCCGCGATGCCGAGCTGTAACCAGAGCGCCTGCACGTCATCGCGTTCGAGCACGTCGTCGACGATACCCGGAATCTCCTCCGACGGCCGGAACACGTCGACGATGTCCACGTCGTGGTCCACCTCGTCGAGGGAGTCGTACGCCCGCTCGCCGAGGATTTCGTCGGCGAACGGGTTGACCGGGACGACGTCGTAGCCCTGTGCCTGCATGTACTTCGGCACGTCGTGCGCAGCCTTCCCCGGCGTCGTCGAACAGCCCACGACGGCGATGGTGTCCAGGTCGAACAGCTGCTCCAGCTCCGTGTCGGTCTTGACCGGCATGCGCTAGGGAAGGATGGCCAGCGCGAAAAGCGTACCTCGTCACCTGGTCGGAATCCCGGCGGTGTGGAGGGTCGGCTCCCCGCCGTCGTCCTCCTCGACCTCGATGACCGCGTCGAACAGCTGCTTCAGCGTGTTCATCGTCTGGTCGTCGTGTGCCGTCGAGTCGATGACGTAGACGCCGAGGGCGTCCGCCGACTGGACCCGCCCGGTGAACACGTGGAGGAAGCGGAACACGGTCTGCAGGTCGGAGTACATCAGCAGCGTCGAGACGGAGTGAAGCATGATGCGGTTCTTCCGATGGCCGCGCACCTCGTAGAACTCCTCGAGGAACTCCGAGAGCTTGATACCGATGCCGGTCATGTCGACGGGCGAGGACGCGTACTTGATGCGGGCGTCGTCCTTGACGTTCCCGACGCCACGCTGTTTCGTCACACAGTCGACGACCCCGACGTCCACGGCGTCGATGTCGTCGACCCGATCGGCGTACTCCTCGATGATCTTCTCCGCGCTGTCCTTCGTCGTCACTACGATAGAACCCTCGCCCTGCGTAGAACCGCTGGCGAGTATGTCGAGTGCAATCCGTCGTTTCCCCGTCAGCGGCGGCCCCGCGATCAGCAGGTTCGTGCCCGGGTCCAGTTCCGCATCCGGTAGAACGTCAGCAAGGTCGTACATGGCGTGCCCTCGTCACCTGAGACCGACACCGCAGTTTGTTGTACGCACTACCCATTCCCTCGTCTGGTAGAACGATGCGGTATCGAGCTTATAGTGTTTATGATTATCTCACCTTCGACAGGAACGGTTATTTCCATGACGCTATCCGAATGCAACGACGGCCCGGCCGACGATGAATGCACCGGCCGCGAGGAACATCCCGTACTTCAGGCGCGCCTGGCTCGCCGTCGGGTCCGAGAAGCCCTCGTACGCCGCGTACGCCATCACGGCGTCCGCCGGGAGGACGGCGACCAGGTAGACGACGCCGAACGTCCCCGCGAAGTACGGGACCGGGCTCGCGAGCACGGCGAGTGCCAGCGCACCGGCTGCGACCAGTAGCGACCGTCGCTCCCCGATGGCGACCGGGAGCGTCGTGAGCCCCTCCTCGCGGTCGCCGTCGATGTCCTCGACGTCCTTGATGATCTCCCGACTGACCGTCGAGAGCGCCGCCAGGGCGAACAGTGTCGCCGACGTCTCGGCGTTCCCGACCGCCGCCCCACCGAAGAGGAACGTACTGCCGCCGAGATACGCCACGAGCAGGTTGCCGAGCCCCGGCGTTCCCTTGAAGAACTGGGTGTAGAGCAGCAGCGAGAGGAGGTTGAACGCAGCGATGGCGATGGCGAACAGCGGCAGGAGTACCGCGGCGACGGCCGCCCCGACGAACAGCACGGCGCTCCAGAGCAGGGCACCGCGTGGTGTGACCGCCCCCCGAGGGATGGCACGGTCGGGGTCGTTGATACGGTCGATATCCCGGTCGAAGTAGTCGTTGATCGCGTTCCCGGCGGCGGCGGCCAGCACCGTCGCCGCGACGGCAGCGGCGGCGTTCGTCACCGCCCCCGGATCGAACACGTTCGCACCGACCGCGACGAACGCACCGATGAACGTCAACAGACCGGCGACCAGCGCGTTGACCGGGCGCGTGAGCTCCAGCAGCCCGGCCAGCCGGTCCTGCGTCGTCGTCATACGCTCCACTCCCGGGAGGGTGGACAAAAAAGACGTGATTGTCGGCTCAGGCCGCCGGACGGGCGCGAACGTCGGCCGCGAGGGCCATGGACGACGGGCTCCCCCCGCCTGCCCTGACGCCTCCATCGCCGGCTGCGACCGCGTGGGTCGCGTCGGCCGGCAGGGCGACGATGCTGGCGGACTCGTTGCCGATCTCGACGGTGCTCTGGTCGATGTCGATGACGTAGCTGTTGTCGTCGGTCGGGTTCGGGTCGTACGTGTCGTCGCCGACGACCTGGCTGCTGCCGTCGTCGCTCCCGTTGACCACCCACGGCTCCTCGTTCCACGCCTCGAAGTGGAGCACGACGTAGTCGGTGTCGCCGTTCGAGCTGTTCGTCCGGACGACGATGACCGCGTCGTTCTCGCCGAGGTCGAAGGTATCGCCGTCGACGAGTTGCGTCCCGGTGTCGGTCTCGTACTCCTCGATGACCTGGCTGAAGCTCTGTTGCTTGAACCAGCCAGTGTCGAAGTCGGAGTCGTCCGGTACGCTATCGCCGTCGACGTAGATCTCGTGGTCGGACGTGCCGTTGTCTATCTGGTCGAACGTCCCCTCGGTACCGTTGCAGGTCACCTCGTCGTACTCCTCCCCGTCGTGGGTCTGCGTGTCACCGGTGTCGGAGACGTTGGCACAGTCGTACGTCGTCGCCTCCGCGGAGAGCATCGTCCCGACATACTCCTCGACCTGCTCCTCGTCCACGCCGAGCGTGTCGGCGATGTTGATCGTCTTCGACGGCCGGGTTGAATCGGTCGGGTCGTTCGCGTTCCCGGACAGGGTCACGGTCTCGTCGTTGATGCTGATCTCGACTGTGGTGTCCTTGTACTCGATGACGTTGTACTGCTGGTCCGTCACCTCTCCTGCAATCTCGCGGAACGTCTCGTTGAGCTGTTCCGAGTTACCGACCTGGGAGTAGTTCCCGCCCGTCTCGTCCGCAATCGTCTGGAGGAGGGCCTCGTCGGTGTTACCGCCGAGACCGACGGTCTGGATCTGGATGTCATCATCCACATCCCGAGCTGCATCAACCACGTCCGAGGGGTACCCGTCCGGGATGCCGTCGGTCAGCAGTACCATGACCTTGTTGTCGTTGTCACCGTCCTGAAGCTCGGCTGCACCGTCATCGATTGCCTCTTCCATCGGCGTGCCGCCAGCGGAGCTGAGCGACAGGCTGGCGTTGGCGTTGTCGAACTCGTCACCGTTCTCGATTTGCCAAACGGTATCCGTCCAGCCCGGCGTGTAGGTCGTGAACTCGATGGCACCGACCCGGTCACCGTTCGACGCGTTCAGCATACCGATGAACGTCCGCATAGCGTCTCCCCGCTCGTCGAATGGGTCGTTCCCGGGTTCGTAAATCCGCACGTAATTCCAGTTGTCGGTATCGACCGTCTCTCCCTGCCTGACCCACTGGGTACTCCCGGTGCCGGCATCTCCTTCATCGGCATTCTGGTTGTTGGTCACGAGCCATATCTGGCCGTCCGGGACGGTCACCTCGCCGCCGCTGTTGTCGACGCGCCTGATTTCCGCGACACCGTCGTTGTCACCCGAGTTGTCCTTCTCCAGGTCCGCCCGTTCACCTTCAGTGAGGTACTCCGTATCCTGGCCCATGGCTCCAGGTTCCAGGTATCTGACCTCCCAGACGGTATCCTCCGGGACCCAGGCCCACCCGTACTCGTGGTCGTCGGGGTCCACGTAGGACGCCTCCCCGGGGGTCTCCCAGGGCGTCCAGCCCCCGTCGAGTTCGATGGTCCCGTCCGTAATCTCGTTCACCGCCGGGTCCCCCATCGACCCGGAGTCGTCGAGGACGAACACCACGTCCAGCGGCTCGCGCTCGCCGACCTCCCGCGTACGCGTCCGGTTGTCGGCGACCATCGACCCGACGACGGTCAGCTTCGCGTGTGACTGGTTGACGACGAGTGCGTTCGCGTCCTCGTCCTCGGTCACTGGCTCACAGCCGTTGACGCCCATCGCGTCGATGTCGGGACAGTCGTCGTACTCCTCGGGGACACCACCAGTGCTCCCCTCCTCGCTGTCGGGCGTGCCGTCGCCATCGCGATCGAACTCGGCGGTCTGGACGCTGGTGTCGAAGTGGAGTTCGGCACGCGTGTTCCCGACACCGTTGTTGCCTGCGGTCGTGTCGATGCTGTCGACCGCAAGCACACCGAACACCTCGGAATCCCGTCCGATTCCGAACTCACCACCCGCGTTCCCAGGCCCGTAGACGACCCCCGTGAACTCGCTGTCGTCGAGGAACTCGCCGCTGCAGCCGGACTTACAGTAGAACCAGAAGCCGTCAGAACGGTTCGTGTACTGGGTGCCGTCGTGGACGCCGACCTTGGAACTGTCGAGACTGAGCTGGTCACCGGACTCGCCACCAGCGAACACCCGGACTTGGCCTTCGCCCTGCACTCGGATTTCAGCATCTGGAGCGACGTCGACGTTCCCTTCGACAGCGAGGACGATATCGCCGTCGTTCGTATCCAGAACGAGCGTCGCGTCCTCGGGGACAGTCAGGGAGTCGAGATAGTAGACACCTGGTGAGTCGAGCGTTTCAGTTGCACCCGTCGAAAGAGTAGTCTGGTTGTTCTCGATGACGTCGGTACGGTTGTTGTGGTTCGCGTCCGCCGTCGTGTTCAGGGCGGCTTCGATCCGTTCGTCGACGCTCGGAAGCGGCGGGATATGGGTTCCGTTGTCGGTGGTTCCACCGATGGTTCCACCGCCGGTCGTCGTGAGTCCAGAGCCCGTCGAATTATTGAAATACACGTCTCCAGTGACCCGATAGCTACCCCTGAGTTCGACGCCGCCACCGGAGTACACGGTCCCGTTGATATCACCCGAAGTAACATCTACACGCCCATTCGTGTAGACGTTCCCTTCGCCCCAGTTCTCCGGCTGAGAGGCGTACGTTCCCTGGCTGCCATCGTAACTGTCGATGAGTCCGCCGTTCTTGAAGTTGATTTCACCTGCAGCCGACCCGGAGTAGAACCCACCAAGAATCGCCGCATTGTCGACGGTGAACTCGTCCGGAGAGAGGTCCTGACCGAGCGGAACGGTGTATCTGAGGGTCTGGTTCGTATGGTCGACCTCCTTGTCGAGCACCTGGTCCCCGAACTCGGTATCGAGGTACCGCTCCCAGGCCTCGTAGTAGGTGTTGTTCGAGACGGTGATGGTCATCGAGCGGACCCGGTCGATGGTCGAGTTCTCCGAAACGGGCAGGCAGAGCTGCTGGTCGAAGCCCGGGCCGCCATCGTCGACCTGCCGTGCGGTCACCTCGTTCGAGGCCGACTGCAGGTTCCCCCGAACGTTGGTGACCGGGAAATCGAGACTACTGACGTTCCGCCCGTCCAGTTGATCCGTCTGGTAGGTCAGGTCCGGCGGTGAGACGATGCTCACACCGTCGCCGCTGTCACGCCACACGCCGCCGGCCTGGTAGGCGACGGACTGGCCCTGGTCGTTGCGGTAGATGATGGAGCCCAGTTCCATCCTGGCTGTACACGCCGCCTCTCCGTTCAGTTGGAAGGTCAGGTTCCCGTTCGATTCGATCCGGACGTCGTCCGAGTCACGCCCGGTCAGTTCGAACGAGGCGACGTCGTCGCTGTCCTGATAGGAGAGCGTTCGAAGCCGCACGCTGGCCTCCTGCAGCGATAGCTCGGCGTTGTTGAGCTCGTTCTGCTGCTGGACCTCCTCCGTCGCCGTCATACTCGCCATCAAGATGAGACCCGCACCGATCAGCACCATGCCGAAAAGAAGCACCAGTCCGACGATCGCGGAGGCTGCACGACGCTCGGACGGGTCGAACCTGGGGGTTGTCGAGGACATAGCTGGCTCCAGTTAATCGGCTGAAAACAGCATCGCGCGCTGTATAAGTGTATTGGGCGAATCATTTATATTATTGCCCGTATCCGGCCATTTATTTTCACACATATGACAGTGAAAGTCGTAGCAGTGAGAGACCTTCGAAAATCGGTGGCCACAAGCTATTAATACAAATTCCGACTTCGTTCAAGTGGGCTGTCTGATGAACTAACCCCTCTGTGGATAATCCAACGTCCGTGCAGTCGAAAAACGACGGGGGCCCTCGGCAGACCCAACAATTGGATTACCTTTCCGGGCCGCCCTTACTCGCGCAGCGCCGCCGGTGGGTCGGCGGGCAGTTCGTCCCTGCCGTGGGGGTCGTCGAACGCCGGCTCCGGACCGACCGCCACGAGCTGCTTCGGGTTGAGGTCGGTGTGGGTCGTGTAGTAGTGCTCCTTGATGTGGTCCATGTTCACCGTCTCGGCGACGCCGGGGAGCTGGTACAGCTCCCGGGTGTGCCCCCAGAGGTTCTCGTAGTCGACGAGGCGGCGGACGTTGCACTTGAAGTGCGTGTGGTACACCTCGTCGAACCTGACGAGCGTCGTGAACAGACAGACGTCGGCGAGGGTGAGCCGATCCCCGACCAGATACCGCTGGTCGGAGAGCACGTCGTCCCAGTGTTCCAGCGCGTCGAACAGCTCCGCGACCGCGTCCTCGTGGGCGGACTGTGCATCGGCGAACCCGGCCCGGTACACGCCGTTGTTGATGGGGTCGTAGATGTCGTCGATGACCTGGTCGATCTCGTCGCGCAGGTCCTCCGGGTAGAGGTCGACGTCGTGCCGTCCGTACTCGTCGAAGGCGTCGGCGAGCATCTTGATGATCTCCTCGGACTCGTTGTTCACGATGGTGCCCGTCTCGCGGTCCCAGAGGACCGGGACGGTGACTCGCCCGGTGAACGACGGGTCGGCCGCGGTGTACACCTCGTGCAGGTAGTCCGCGCCGTTGACTGTATCGGCGGTACAGCCGTCCTTCGTGGGTGTGAACTGCCAGCCGTGTGCCTCGCGGTACGGGTCGACCACGTCCATGCTGACGACGTCCTCCAGTCCGAGCAGGCGGCGCACGACGACAGCCCGGTGCGCCCACGGACAGGCCCGGGACTGGTAGAGGTGGTAGCGGCCTGCCTCGGGACGGAACTCCGCGCCGGGTTCGTCGCGGACCCGGTCACGGAACGCCGTCTCCTGGCGGTCGAACTCGCCGTCCTCGTTGGTGCTCTCGTAGGCCTCCGTCTGCCACTCCCCGTCGACGAGCATGTGCATGGTGGTAGTTTAGAATCGACCGGGGAAAACCGCGTTGCCTCCGTGGCTATCCTACCGCTTTCTCGGACGGGTCAGCGTGGGTCCCAGTCGCCCTGGAACATCACACGGAGACCGGCCTCCCTGGCGAGCGTCTCCACGCGCTCGCGGCACTCCGCGAGCGTCCCGTCGGTCCGGAGGTACGCACCTGCGTCGAGCTGGACGTACTCGTCCATCGGCTCCCCGCTCGGGTGGCGGGGGACCCGGTTCAGCACGGCATGGCCGCCGTCGTCAGGGACGTACGGGAGCGACAGCCCGGCATCGAGATGGTGCTGTTCGAGCAGGTAGTCGGCGGCCTCCTTCATCGTCCCGGCGACCGAGGAACCACCGACGGCCCCGATGGAGGTACGGCCCTTGAACAGTCGGGCGACGTACTCCCCGTCGTCGGCCATCGCGGCGTGGGTCGCGCCGTCGGCGTCGTGTGCGTTCGCGTCGGTTCCGGTGTCGTGGCCCCCCTCGGTCTCCCTCCCGTCGGCGGTGGTGGTCGGCCCGTCCTCGGGCCGGTCGTCCGTCTCGACGGGGCCCCGTGCTGGCGGTCTCACCGACCCGGCAGCCGGCTGGGTCGGCGTCTCCGCCGGTGCGATCGTTCCGACGACCTCGTCGACGAACGACTCGGTGAGGCGTTCGAGCTCCGCGTCTGGCAGGGCAGCCGCGTCGTCGTCTGCGAGCGAGCGCAGTTCGGCGACGATGCTGTCGGCGAGGTCGTCCCGACCGGCTGCGATGGCCTCTGCCGCGGCCAGTCGCTGCTCCCGCGCCGCGACGTACTCGCTGGCTCGCTCGGGCGTGAACCGCTCCAGGTCGTCGGCGTGGGGCGGCAGATCGGTCAGCGAGCAGGTGAAGCCGCCCTCGCCATTCCCTCCTCGCGCGACGAAGGCGAACCGGCGGCCGTTGGTCAGGATGCCCCGCTGGACGCCGGCCGCGTCCATCGCGGACAGCAGTGCGTCGCCCTCCGCGGACCCGAGCGAGGATTCGCAGGCCAGCGTGTCGACGAACACCGCCGGGGCGTCGTCGACGAGCAGCGCGTAGTCGACGACAGCGTCGGCGTCCTCGACGTCGAATGCGGCCTCGACCGCGGGCGAGCGGACGTCCCAGCCGAGGCACTCGAGGAAGGGCTCGACGAGTCGGAGCTGGGTGTTGCGCAGGCCGAGTTCGGCGGACGCCGCGACGGCACTCCCGGCACGCTCCACGTACGTCTCCAGTTCGTCCGGCCCCATCGTCCCCGGGTACGTCTGTCAGCGGGATGTATGTTACCCTCAGCGCCGGGATTCCGGGCGGAAGGTCCGTATTTTTATTCGACCGACGTGACGGCCACTAATTTAAAGACAGGTGACTCACCTCGCCGCAGTACTGTGTTTTCACGTGTGATAATCTCCGGTAGCGTTTTATATTCTAGTACCTACCGTATCGCACATATGCTGGGCCCACTCCGTCGACTCGTACCGAGATTTATCCGAAAGAGCTACGCGTTGAAGTTCGGTATCGCGCTCCTTATAATGGGTCTGGCAGTCGGGGCGGTGGGGTTCGTCGCGACGGGTCAGATTACAGAGGAGGTGGAGACGAGCGTCAACGAGAGGTTGTCCGACCAGGCCGCACAGGAGGCACGGAACCTCCAGTCCTGGGACGAACGGAACCTGGTGATCACGCAGACGACCGCGACCGAGCTGGAGGAACAGGTCGGGAGCAACGACCGGTCGGCCGTCGAGGCCGTGTTGAAAGAACGCACGACCGAACTACAGTTCGAGCGGGGTATCCGAGACATGCACTGGGTGAGCTTGCAGAACGACAACGTGCTCGCCACGTCCAACGACCCCTACAACGGGTCGTCGCTGTCGGAGATCGACGCGACCTGGGCGGCCGGACTGGACGGTGACGGGACCATCCCCGAGGAGGGGACCTACTTCGGCGTCTACGAGGACCACGAGGGGACGACCGTCGTCGCCTACGGTTATCCGGTGAAGGGGACCAGCCAGTCCCAGGCGATAGTCACGACCGTCGACGTCAGCGACTACGGGCGCTCCATCCAGGCCCAGACCGACGGACAGGCGACGATGATCCTGAACAGCGAGAACGAGGTCACGTTCGCCAACACGAGCCGCGTCGACTCGGATGGCTTCATCGGGAGCTCCTTCGGCAGCGACGAGTCGTTCTCCGGACAGGGGACGTTCACCACGAGCACGCCGCCCGAAGCAGTCAGTACGATGGTCGGTAGCGACTTCGATGGCGAGGAGTACGCAGTCAGCTACGCGCAGGTCGCCAACCGGGACATGGTGGTGACCATCAGTTCGCCGACGAACGAGGTCTACGGCTTCGTCAACACGGTGAGCGAGTGGGGGCTGTACGCGACCATCGGTGGGATGGCCATCATCGTCGTGTTCGGGACCATCATCGGTCGGAACACCGCGGCGTCCATCGACCGGCTGACCACGAAGACCGAGCAGATGGAGGAGGGCACGCTGAACGTCGACTTCGAGACGCACCGCATCGACAACATCGGCCGGCTGTACGACGGGTTCGCGTCGATGCGTGACGCCCTCCGAGAGCAGATTCAGGAGGCACGCGACGCACGCGAGGAGGCCGAGCTCGCCCGTGCCGAGGCGGAGCAGATGAACCGGCACCTGGAGCGCAAGGCCGACGAGTACCGTGGCGTCATGCAGGACGTGTCCGCGGGCGACATGACCCAGCGGATGAACGCCGAATCCGAGTCCGAGGCGATGGCGGACATCGCGACGGAGTTCAACGAGATGATCGGCGAGATCGAGGAGACCGTCGGGCAGCTCAAGAACTTCGCGAACGAGGTCGCCACCTCCTCCGAGGAGGTCACGGCCTCCAGCGAGGAGGTGCGCTCCGCGTCCGAGCAGGTGACGGAGTCCATCCAGGAAATTTCCGACGGTGCGGACCGGCAGAACGACAGCCTGCAGCGCGTCAGCCAGGAGATGTCCGGGCTGTCGACCACCATCGAGGAGATCGCGTCCTCGTCCAACGAGGTCGCAGACCTGGCCGAGCGGACCGCCGAGACCGGCCGCGACGGCCGCGACGCCGCACAGGACGCGATCGACCGCATGGCACAGCTCGAACGCGAGAGCGAGCAGGTCACCCAGCAGATCGAGCAGCTCGAGACGGAGATGGAGCAGATCGACGAGCTGATCGACTTCATCTCCGAGATCGCAGAGCAGACGAACATGCTGGCGTTGAACGCGAACATCGAGGCCGCACGCTCCGGCTCCTCCGGCGAGGGGTTCTCCGTCGTCGCACAGGAGGTCAAGGAGCTGGCCGAGGAGACGAAGGACGCGGCCGAGGACATCGAGCAGCGCCTCGAGCACATCCAGTCGACCACCCAGCAGACGGTCCGCGGTGTCGAGGGGGCGTCGGAGCAGATCTCCGCGACCACCGAGGCCGTCGAGGACACGGTGGACGCGCTCGACGAGATTGCCGGCTACGCGGAGGACACCAACACCGGCGTCCAGGAGATCTCGGCAGCGACCGAAGAGCAGGCGGCCTCCACGGAGGAGGTCGTGGCGATGGTCGACGACGCGGCGACCATCTCCGAGGAGACCACCAGCGAGGCCGAGACGGTCGCCGCCGCAGCCGAGGAGCAGACCACCGCACTCACCGAGGTATCGAAGAGCGCGAGCGACCTCGCCAACCAGGCGTCCCGCCTGAGCGAGGCCCTCGACCGCTTCGACACCGACGTGGACGCCGCGATGGAGTTCGACGACGGTGCCGACCTGCTCGCCGACGTGGAGGCCGACCCCGAGACCGACGAGCCCGTCGCCGGGGACGACTCCGAGGCTGCGGAGGCCGTGATGGAGCTCTCGGGCGAGGCCGACCTCGACGCGGTGGAGGAGACCGACGGCGACGCCGACGGCCTGGGAACGCCCGCGACGTTCGACGAGGAGACCCAGCCGACCGCCGACGCCGGAACGGACAGCTTCGACGACACCGGCAGCTTCGGTGTCGACGACGCCCTCGCGGTCGACGACGACGTGGACGCGGACGGACTCGAACTCGACGACGCGATGCCTGACGAGGAGCCGAGCGCCGAGGCGGCACCAGAGACCGGCGACGCAGACGCCATCGCCGACGAGGTCGTCGACGACGCGACTGAGTCTGACGCCGCCGACGATGCCGACGAGATCCAGGACTTCGACCCCGACATCGAGTTCGGCGACGGGGAGCCCAACGACGCGGGCATCGACGATGCGGCCTTCGACACGAGTGCCGCCGTGCCCGAGACCGACGAACCGGAGATCGTCGACGAGACTGCTCGGGAGCCGACGGACGAGGCGGCTGCCGACGCCGCCACAGAGGACGAGCCCGCAGTCCAAGCGGAGCCAGCCGCAGACGAGACCGACGACGAGTCCGCGGCCGAGCGGGTCGACGACGCGGACGCGGACGCAGACGTGGAGACGGCCGTGGAGGGAGGGACCGTCGACACGGAGCCCATCGTCGACGACGGGACCGAGGAGATCGACGAGCAGCTCGACGAGGCGCTCGGCTTCGACGAGGGCTCGTTCGACGACCTCGAGGACGAGGACGACGACGAGCCGGAGACCGAGACCAAGGAGGTCCCGGGTGTCGAGAACATCGACTTCGGCAGCGAGACGACCGAGGGGACGCCCGGCGAAGCCGACTCGACGGACGAATCGGACGCCGAGGACACGGCTGACGAGGAGTCAGTCGACGACGACGATGACGACGAGAGCAACGAGGACGACATGTTCTCGTTCGCACAGACCGAGCCCGAGGACGACGAGTAAGTCGGCGGCCGCGGTCGGCACTTCTTTCGCGCGCTATCCCGCGAGCGACGACGCACGAGCGTCGACTGGCGTCCACTGGTGGATCGCGGCGCAGCAACCGTAGCGAGGCAGCCGCTACGGGGGCGTGTACGTCACGAAGAACGCGTTCACTCGCGCTGGTAGATGCGCAGGCGGCCGTCGAGCACGTCGAACGCGGACTTCAGCTGTGGCGGGATGGTCTCCGCCTTGCCGATGACGAGGTAGCCCTCCGGCCGGATGGACTGGGCGATGGTCTTCAGGATTGGCCGCTTGTACTCGTTGTCGATGTAGATGAACAGGTTGCGACAGACGACGAGGTCGAAACCGGATTTCGGCCCGTCGTTGATGAGGTCGTGCCGGGCGAAGGTGACCAGTCGCTTGACCCGCTGTGTCACCTCGAAGCGGTTGTCGTCCCGGTCGATGTACGCGTGGAAGTTCGAGAGGAAGCCGAGTTGCTCCTCGATGTCGATGGTGCGGGTGCTGTGGTAGACGCCCTCCTGTGCGGTCGCGAGCGCCTCCTCGTTGATGTCGGTCCCGTAGACGCGGAACTTCGACTCGTCGATGCGCGGGTCGTCGAGGACGAGCATCGCCAGCGAGTACGGTTCGCGACCGTCGGCACATGCGGCCGACCAGACGTGGACCCGGTCCTGCTCCGCCGAGAGGGTCCGCAGCACCGACCGGATACCCTCCCAGACGTCGGGATTGCGGAAGAAGCCGGTGACGTTGATGGAGAGCGCGTCGAGCAGCTCCTGAGCCTCGTCGGGGTTGTCGACGAGCAGGTCGTGGTACTCGTCGTAGTCCGACGTGTCCGTGCGGCGCATCCGCGAGGAGAGCCGCCGCTTGAGGTAGCTGTCGTTGTAATGACTCGTCGCGAACCCGATCTCGTCTTCGATGTACCCTGCGACCCGACGGAAGTCGGAGTCGTCGGTCACAGCTCCGTCACTCCACGGTCGCCGTCGGCCGTTCGAATCTGGAGCGTTCCAGTCCCGACGTCGAACTCGACGGTCCGACCGCGCTGCCCGCCGACGTCCTCGCCGATGATGGGGACGCCGAGCTTCTCGAGTTCCTCCTTCGCGGCGGCGACGTTGCGGTTGCCGACGCCGTCGCCGAAGGACTCGAACTCGAACATGTCGCTACCGCCCGCGATCTTCGCCTCGACGGAGGTGTAGGCGGCACCCTTCTCGACCATCCGCCTGAGCATGGCCCGGATGGCCGTGTCGGCGTACTTGCCGGGCTGGGTGTCCGCGCCGTCGGCGGCGTCGCCGTCGGGCAGCATCACGTGTGCCAGCCCGCCGATGCCCGAGTCCGGGTCGTACAGCGCGATGGCGAGACACGAGCCCAGCCCGTACGACTTCAGCGTCTCCGTCGACTCTGTGCCCCTGACCACGAACTCCGAGATACCGACCTGGACCGGCTCGGGTGCACCTGGTTCACTGCCGTACGTCTTCATGCGTTCTCAACTTCGTCGATGGGGAAATCTGCCTTGGTCTGTGCGTCCTCGATCTTCTCGATGTCGAGGTTGTTCAGCGCGCGCTCCAGGTCCGCCTCGTCCGGGATGGCGTAGATGGAGCAGTCGAACTCGCGGTCCTCGGCCTTGATGACCGTGTCGAAGACGAACGCGAAGTCCTGGTTCTCGCCGAGCTGGATGATGACGGGGTCGATGACCGCCGCCCCGTAGTCGTGGATGTACTCCGGCGGCGAGTGGTCGATGGTCGTATCGAGCACGTTCGCCCAGCCGTCGATGAACCCGCTCGCCATGATGTTCCCGAGCTCCTTGATGGCGCTCTTGCCGAGCTCGCCGAACTCGTCGTCCGGCGGGTTCGGGATGGTCGCCTCGACGACCTCCCGGGCCGACGCCTCGTCGAACAGGAACAGCAGGTAGCCCGACGGGGTCCCGTCCAGCTCGTGGGCGACGCCGACGAGCATCTCGTCGTCGATCTCCTGCGGGATGGCGGCCAGCGATGCGAACTTCAGCCGCCGGATCTTCACGCTCGTGTCGATGCCGGTGAGCGTCGTGATGTTCGAGGCGACCTCCCGTGCGCCCTGCTGGGCCATCTCGTCGAAGCCGGCGAGCTTGTCGTACTCGATACCCTTGCTGTCGGGGTCGGTGTGCTTGTCGAGGATAGCGGCCATCGACTCCCGCTCGGGGAACAGGTAGTGCTTGAACCCGATCTCCGTGTCGACGGCCTCGATCTGGCTCTGGAACAGCAGTGCGAGGTCGTCCCCCTGCGGGGCCTCCTCCAGATCCCCGAGGAACGGCTCCGCGGTCTCTCCCTCGATGAACTCCGGGGTGGAGACGTCGATGGCGGTGCCGAGCACGTCCGCCCAGCCGTCGATGAAGCCGGCGTTCATGATCTGGCCGACCTCGGTCGCAGCCGAGCGGCTCATGTCGTCGAACTCGTCGGCGGACGCCTCCTCGACGAGCGCGCTGACGACGCGCAGTGCGGCGTCGCGCTCGAAGAGGATGAGGGAGTGCCCGTCGAGGCCGCCCGAGAGCTCGACGCGGATGCCGACCTTCGGCACGCCGTCCTCGAACTCCGTGCGGATCTCGGAGCCGCGCATGAAGTTGAGCTTCGTGATGCCCACGCGCGTCTCCACGTCGGTCATGCGGGTCAGGCGACCCGCCGCGAGTCCAGCACCCTCTCGCGCCATGTCGTAGAAGGTGCCGAGCGCGGTGATATCCAGCTTCATTGGGGCCTGGCTTCGATCCCGTTGACCATCTCCACGAACTCCTCGAGGTTCGGGAAGGCGTAGATTTCGGCGTCGATGTCGTAGCTCGGGACGGTCAGATTGGAGTCGAAGAAGAGCGCGAGGTCCTCGCCGCCGAGGCCCGCGGTCCGTTCGACGATCTCACCGGCCGGTGCGTACACGAGCTGCGGTGTCGCGATGTCGATGGTGCGTCCGAGCACGTCCGCCCAGCCGTCGATGAAGCCCGACGCCATCATGTTGCCGAGCTCCTCGACGGCGGAACGCGCCATCTCGCCGGAGACCTCGGACATGTCGTCGACCATGTCGGAGAGCATGAGCGCCGTGATCTTGCGGGCGCTCGCCTCCGGGAACAGGATGAGGATGTGCCCGTGCGGGGGCTCCATCAGACGGACCCGGACGCCGACGCGCTTGCCGGCGTCCATCTGGGTCTTGATGTCCTGGATGTCGATGAAGTTCGTCTTCGTCACCTCCATCTTGGCGTCCTCGCCCGTCAGTTTGCTCATGTTGTCGGCGACCCCGTTGGTGCCGACCTTGGCCATCTCGTTGATGAAACTCAGCTTCCGGATGTCGACCATCAGACTCATAGCTTCCTCCAGTGTTTTCGTCCGTTCATAGTGTCTTCACGTCAAGGATGTTGACTACCTCACCTTCGCCCAGCACTGTCGCACCGCTCAGCCCGGGGATGCCTCCGAGGACGCCCTCGAAGGGCTTCACGACGACCTCCTGCTGGCCGCGAACCTGATCGCAGTGGACCGCCACGGGGCGGACCTCGTCGCGGATGCGCAACAGCATGCCGTCACCGTTTCTCGCTCTGCCCGGCGTCTCGAGCGCTTCGTTCAGCCGGACGAGCGGGTACGATTGGTCGCCGGCGCGGACGACCTCCTGGCCGTCCTCGACGGATATCTCGGCCGCGTCGCCGATGTCCTGGATGTCCTTGACCGGGACGCCGAACTCCTCGTCGCCGGAGGTGACGAACATCACGTCGGCGATGGCGACGGTGACCGGAAGCAGCATCCGGATGGTCGTCCCCTCGCCAGGTTCGCTCTCGACGGAGACGGAACCGTCGAGGTCGTTGACGGTGCTCCTGACGACGTCCATCCCGACACCGCGCCCGGAGACGTCGGTCACCTCCGAGGCCGTCGAGAGGCCGGGGTGGAAGATCAGCTCGTGGGCCTCCTCGTCGGACAGGTCGGCTGCCTCGTCCGCGGTGAGCACGTCGGCGTCGACCGCCGCGTCGCGGAGCCGGTCCGCGTCGAGCCCCCGACCGTCGTCCTCGACCTCGATGACGACCTGGTCGCGTGCACGCTCGACCTCGAGCGAGACGTGGCCGGTGCGGGGCTTGTCCGCGGCCTCCCGCTCCTCGGGGTCCTCGATGCCGTGGTCCACCGCGTTCCGCACGATGTGGACGAGCGGGTCGCCGATGCGGTCCAGGATGGACCGGTCGACCTCGACGCCCTCGCCGTGCATCTCGAACTCGACGTCCTTGTCCTGCTCGCGGGAGATGTCGCGCACGATGCGCGGCAGCCGGTTCGCGACCATCTGGACCGGCACCAGGCGGACGTCCATGACAGTGTCCTGGAGCTCGCCCGTCAGGTCCTCCAGCTCGTCGAGCTCGTCGTCGAGTTCGTCGGGGTCGGCCCCCTCCTCGGCAGTCCGCCGGAGACGGACGCGGCTGGTGACCAGGCCCTCGACGAGGTTGAGCAGCTTGTCGACCTGCTCGACGTCGACGCGGATGGACTGGATCTCGTCGTCGGTCTCGGCGTCGCCGTCCTCGTCCGCGAGCGTCTGGATGTCCACGTCGACGTCGAGCGCGGAGACCTCGGCGTCGGCCGCGTCGGCCGCAGCGGCCGCGTCGGCATCGGTCCCGGTGGTCTCCGGCTCCGGTGCCGGGTCGAAGCCGTCCGCGCCGTCGACGTCGACCTCGCCGAAGCCGCCGTAGTCGCTGGCGCTCGGCCGGGACGTCCCGGCGTCGTCGGTGTCCGTGCCGAAGTCGCCGGTCTCGACCTCGGTGGTCGTCTCGGCCTCCGCAGCGGGTTCGTCGAGTTCGAACTGCTGGACCTCGACGCGGTCGAGGTCCTCGTCGTCGTCGGACACGGCGGTCCCGACATCGTCGACCGATGCCGTGTCGGTGGGGTCGTCGAAGCCGTCGTCGGCGTCGGTGGTTGCGGGTTCGGACCCGAAGCCGTCGTCCTCGAAGGTGTCCGTCTCAAACGAGTCAGGGGGTGCGTCGTCGACGGTCGCCGGATCGTCGGGGTCTGCGGCGTCGAGTTCGAACTCGTCACCGCCGAACTCCTCGCCGAAGCCGCCGTCGTCGAACCCGGAGTCCGTATCGTCGAACGCGTCGGTCCCGAAGTCGTCGACGGGGTCCGCCTCGGCTGTATCCGCTGCAGCGTCGGCGTCGACGGTGGCGTCGTCGGTCTCGTCGACCGAGTCGGCCACGTCGGACGCGTCGGCCTCGACGGCATCGGTGGGCTCGACCTCGACCGGGTCGCTCGCTTCTGCCCCGACAGCGTCGTTGGCTTCGACCTCGACCGGGTCGTCAGGTTCGACCGGCGTCTCGGCCTCGCTCTCCTCGAAGCCCGCGACGTCCTCGTCGCTGACGAGGTCGTCGACGGAGACCTCGTCCTGGTCGGTCCCGACGGCGGCCTCGGTGTCGCCGCCGAAGAAGTCGTCCTCGGACTCCTCGAAGTCCTCGCCGAGCAGCTCGTCGAAGCCGACCTCCTCCTCGTCCGCGTACTCGTCGAACTCGAGCTCGTCGAGTTCGTCCTGGAGCTCGTCGAAGCCGACCGGGTCGACCTCCTGTTTGAGCTCCGCGAACGTCGCCGCGGCGTCGTCGACCTCCTCGTCGGGGTCCTCGACGGGCTCGGCCGGCTCCGCGTCCGCCGCCTGCGCCGCGACCGCGTCGTCCTCGAAGGAGATGTCTTCCTCGAGGCCCCCACCGAAGCTGTCGTCGAGGGGGTCCTCGGCCGGCTTGTCGCCGGGTTCGAGGTCGTCCCCGAGGTCGAGGTCGTCGAACGAGCCCGCGTCGCCGAGGTCGTCGAAGCCGGAGACGTCGTCCATCTCCTCGACCATGGCGTCGAGGTCGTCGTACTCGTCGAACTCCGAGAGGAGGTCGTCGACGCTCATGTCCTGTGCGTCGTCGACGTCGATGCTGCTCCCGGGGTCGTCGTCGAACAGGTCGTCGAACTCCTCGTCGCCGGCGTCGACGGGCTCCGGCTCGAGACGGGCGGTCTCGTACGCCTCGGTGATCTCGCTGATCCGGGCCTGTGCGACCGGCTCGACAGGGTCGAGCGCCGCCGAGATGGCGGCCTCGCCGACCGCGCTCCCGAAGACGGCGTCGAAGGTGCCGTCGTAGTCGCCGGCGGCGATGGTCTCCCGGTCGGGTACCGTCCCGAGGAGGTCGAACGCGTCCGCGAGTGCGTCCACGACCGCGCTGCCGTGGGCGACGGGGCCGGACTCGTCGACCGCGAGGCGGACGTGGAACACGTCGTGGTCCTCGTCGACGAGGTCCCCGGCGGCCGCGACGGCGTCCTCGATGGCGTCGTCGTCGGGCTCCCCGATGGTGGGGACGCCCGTCGCCGCCTCCTGCACTTCGCGGATGGTCTCGATGGTGTCGCCTGGGTCGGTCCGGATCTCGCCGTGGGCACGGACCTCGTCGACCATCGTGTCGAGTTCGTCGACGCCCGCGAAGATCTCGTCCATCAGGTCGGGGGTGACCTCGATCTGATCGGACCGGACGACCTCGAGCAGGTCCTCGATGGCGTGTGCGAGGTTCGAGGCGCGCTCGAAGCCCATCGCACCCGCGTTGCCCTTCAGCGTGTGGGCCATCCGGAAGATCCGGTCCATGGCCGCGTCGTCTGCAGGGTCGCGCTCCAACTCGAGCAGCGCGTTGTTCAGCTCGGTGATGTTCTCTTCGCTCTCCTGGACGAAGTCTCTCTGGTACTCATCCATGCGTCTGACCCTCCTGGGTGAACGTCGAGCAGATGCCCGCGGCGATCTCGTCCGCCGGGAGCACCCGGTCGACACAGCCCGTCTCGATCGCCTGCTTCGGGATGCCGAACACGGGGCTCGTCTCCTCGTCCTGGGCGATCGTCGTGCCGCCGGCGGCCTTGATGGCCTCGATGCCGGCTGCGCCGTCCCTGCCCATCCCGGTCAGCGTGACACCACAGAGCGGGTCCTTGGCCCGCTCGGCGGCGGTCTCCATCGTCACGTCGATAGAGGGCCGGACACCGTGACGCCGTTCGCCATCGGTGAGTCGGATGCGCAGTCGGCCAGCGACGTTCGAGGTGACCTCCATGTGGAAGCCCCCCTTCGCGATGATGACGTCGCCGTCGTCGACCGCTTCGCCGTCGCTCGCCTCGCGCACGTCGTAGGGGGTGAACCGGTCGAGCCGGGCCGCGAGGCGCTCCGTGAACGACTCCGGCATGTGCTGGACGACGAGCACCTTCGCGTCGAGCGCGAGCGGGAGGTCCCGCACGATGCGCTCGACGAGCTTGGGCCCGCCCGTCGACGCGCCGATGACGACCGTCGGGTGGTCGACGTACTGCCGTGTCGACTCCGCGTCGGCCGCGACCGAGCCGCCAGCGCCGGCGACCGCGGTCCGCTCGGCCGTCGCGACCGACGAGATGTCGGCCCGCTCGACGGCCTCGCACTTCTCGACGAGGCGGTCCGAGAGGCTGGCGATGTCCGGTGACACCTCGCCGCTCGGCTTCGTGAGGAAGTCGACAGCGCCCTCCGCCAGTGCGTCGAGCGTCGCGTCAGCGCCGCTGTCGGTGTGGGCGCTGACCATCAGAATCGGTGTCGGGTTCGTCGACATGATCTCGCTGACGGCGTCGATTCCGTTCATTCCGGGCATCTGCACGTCCATCGTGACGATGTCCGGCTGGTGCTCCTCGACCGCCTTCACGGCCCGTTTCCCGTCGCTGGCGTGTTCGACCTCGTACCCGTTGTCGGCGAGGATGTTGCCGATGACAGTCCGCATGAACTGCGAATCGTCGACAACGAGCACGCTCGTCATGCAGGTACGACGTCTTTGAGCGCCTTCCGCACGCTCGGTTCCTCGAACGGCTTCGTGACGTATCCGTCCGCACCGGCCTTCACGGCGAGCTTCATCTTCTCGCGCTGGCCGACGGACGTACACATGATGACCCGAGAGCTCGGGTCGAGCTTCTTGATGGCCGCTGTGGCCTTGATACCGTTGCATTTCGGCATCACGATGTCCATCATCACGATGTCCGGATTTTCCTCTTTGTACAGTTTGACCGCCTCTGCCCCGTTGGACGCCTCTCCGACGATGTCATACTCGTCCTCCAATATCTGTCGGAGGAGGTTCCGCATAAAATGAGAGTCGTCCACGATGAGCACCCCTGTCGACATTCAGTTAGTACACCAAGCCACGTTAGACGTAGCGCGAACATAAATGCTGTTGCCCGGTTATCAGAGTCGAGAATACAGGGTAGGAACACCCGAACAGCCAGTAACCGGACGTTTAGTCGTTCGTTCTACGCCGTGGCGTCCTGCCCCGACGCCTTGATGAGACCTTTGATGTCCAGCAGTCCGATACGTTCGGTCACTTCGTCGTCTTCGACCCGGCGGATGACCGCGTTCACGAGCGGGTGGGACGCGTCGGCGGCCTCCGCGTGGTCGTCCGGGACGATCTGTCGGAGCGGGAACACCTCGACGCCGTCGACGCCGTCGACCCGGATGCCGACGCCCTGCTTGTCGGCGGTGCGGTCGAAGACGATGATACGCTGACGTTCGAACGGCGCGGGGTCGGCGTCGACCCGGAAGTGGACTCGCGGCTCGATGACGGCCGTGATATCGCCGCGGAGGTCCATGATACCGTCGATGGCCGGCGATGTCCGGGGAACGCGGGTCCGTTCGGACACCTTGACGATGCTCTTGACGGCGTCGACGCTGACGGCGAAGGGTTTCTCGCCGATGTGGAAGATGACGAACCGCTCCGTCTCCTCGTCCTCCTGCTCACGGGGGGCGTCGTCCGGGCGCTCGGTCGTCGCGTCGGGGTCGAGGTCTTCCGCGTCGGCCTCGACCTCGACGTCCAGGAGTTCGTCGGGCAGGTCCGCAGACATGATCTTATACGCCTAATACCCCCGGTGGGTAAAAACGTTGACCCCCGCGAGCGACGACGAGCAGCGCCCACGCGAGGAGCTGGACGACCGCCAGTCCGACCATCGTCGCCACGCTCGGAAACGGCGACGTGACTCGGGTGAAACGACTGCTCGCGACCAGCCCGACCGGTGCAAGCAGGAGGCAGCTCCAGCCGACGAGTCGCGGGAGGACACCGAGGACCGGGAGCAGCCCGAACAGCGCGAACGTCGCACCGGTGGTCAGCCAGTGGGCGCGCCGGAGCCGCGACGGCGACCAGCGGGTCGGTAACGTCCGCTTCCCGGTCCGTTCGTCGGCCCGCCGGTCCGGCCACTGCGTCGCGAGGAGGTTCGCGAAGACGTAGACCGCGAACGGGAGGACGGCGAGCACGGCGACCGCATCGAGTGGGCCACGAGCGACCGCGACGCCGTACAGCGGGAGTACGAGCCCGCCGAGCAGCGCGTTCGTGACTTCGCCGAGTCCGCGGGCGACGAGTCGTGGCCCGACGGAGTAGGCCCAGCCGGCGACCACGACGACCGCGAGCAGCGCGAGTCCGGGGCCGGTCACCGAGCCGACGGAGGCGGCGTACCAGGTCGTCGCGGTCCCGACCGCGAGCGCCGTCAGCGCGGCCCGCAACGCGGTCTCGGCGGGGAGTCCCGTCTCGACGAGCGCGCCGCTCCCACCCGAGAAACGCATCCGCTCGGTGATGGCGTCAGTCTCCACGTCGGCGTACTCGTTCACGTAGTGGACGCTGGCCGCGAGTGGGACGAGCGCGAGCGCGCCGACGACGGTCCGAGCGGGGTCGAACGTACCGCCGCGGGTGGTCCCCAGCGCTACACCGAGCGCGTAGACGACCAGGATGAGCACGAGCTGTGATGGACGTGACATCTTCCACCACGGGTGCAACCGTCTCCACCCCGATAATCCCACCATAGCTCCGTGTTGGTTCGGACGATCCTAATCCTGCTGGTCACGCGAAACCTAACGACCCACTACCACAAGATTCAATCTTGATAATGGGACTATACTGTGGCAGATGTCTACTGGACGATGGGCTGAACAAGGCACCGGGGTCGACGAGCGGGACCTGCTCGAGGCACTGGGCAACAAGTACAGCGCGAAGATACTCTGTGCGGCGCAGTCGCCGGCGTCGGCACAGGAACTCAGCGACGAGATGGGCATCCCGATAGCGACCTGTTACCGGCGTATCGAGGAGCTCGTGGAGGCGGGGCTGCTCGAGTGCGAGGGGCGACAGCTCTCCGAGGAGGGTCGACGGACCAACGTCTACCGGCGGACGCTCGACGAACTCGCGGTCGACTTCTCCGAGACGGCCCCGTCGTTCTCCTGCAAGGAACGCTCGGAGGCGAAGAACCGCATCCAGGACCAGATGGAGTGACTGCTTCGGACCGTCCGTTCCTCCACCGCCAGTGGCGACCTCGACGCATCAGCGGCCCGTTCGGCAGGTTCAAGTATTCCCTGGGGAATATCCAGGTATGACTGGAACGATCCTCGAACGCGACCGGGAAGACGTCGTGCTCGACGACACCGAGCGGACGCTCCACGTCGGTCGCGACCGGCCCATCCGTCTCAGCGCCGGTCACCGCATCCAACATCACGACGGGAAGTGCTCGCGACCGCACGGTCACAACTACGAGGTGACCGTCCGCCTGACGGGGACGCTCACCGAGGAGGGCTGGGTCGTCGACAAGGGAGACGTGACCGACGTGCTCGAGGGGTTCGATCACCGGTTCCTGCTGGAGGCCGGCGACCCGCTCGTCGAGGCGTTCGAGTCGACCGGCGACGGCGATGGCGTCGTCGTGCTCGACCACCCACCGACGGCGGAGGTGATGAGCGCGTACTTCGAGGCAGAGCTCGAGGCGCACCTCCCCGACAACGTGGCGGACGTGGCGGTCCGCGTCTCCGAGACGTCGGAGCTGTGCGGTGGCGGCTTCTGAGATGCCGGTCACCAGCGACGTGACCCGGCCGGACGACGGCGACGGCGACCTCCCCATCAACGAGCTGTTCTACTCGCTCCAGGGGGAGGGTCGCCTCGCGGGCGTCCCGAGCGTGTTCGTCCGCACGAGCGGCTGCAACCTCCGGTGCTGGTTCTGTGACTCCTACCACACCTCGTGGGAACCCACCCACGCCTGGATGGACGTCGACGAGATCGTCGCGGCGGTCGCCGGGTACGACCGCGCGGACCACGTCGTCGTCACCGGTGGTGAACCCCTGCTCCACGACGCGGTCGTCGACTTGCTCCACGAACTCGACGCCCGGGGCTACCACACGACCGTCGAGACCAACGGCACCATCCACCGGGACGCACCCATCGACCTCGCGTCCATCTCCCCGAAGCTGGCGAACAGCACGCCCACCCCCGAGCGGGACCCCGCCGGCGAGGGCGAGTGGGCCGAACGCCACGAACGCGACCGGATCGACCTCGACAGCCTCTCCCGGCTCGTCGCCGACCACGACCACCAGCTGAAGTTCGTCGTCACCGACGAGACCGACGTCAGGGAGGTCGAGGAGCTGCTCTCCCGGCTCCGGGCCGTCGCTCACGTCCCGATCCGCGACGGCGACGTGCTGCTGATGCCCGAGGGCGCGACGCGCGACCGACTCGCGGAGACCCGCGACCGCGTCGCCGAGCTGGCGATGGCCCATGGCTACCGGTACACCCCACGCCTCCACGTGGACCTCTGGAACGACGCCCCCGAAACGTGACGCCCTTCACCACACACATGACCGACGAGACCCCCGACACGAGCGACCAGCACCACGCCGACGAACCGACCAGTGCCCACCGACCGACCGGACCGCAGCGCGCCGTCGTCCTCGCCTCCGGCGGGATGGACTCGGCGACCGCCGCGTACCTCGCGGCCGACCGGAGCTACGAGGTGTGCCTGCTGCACACCAGCTACGGCCAGCAGACACAGAACCGCGAGTTCGAGTGTGCAGAGGCGCTCTCGGACGACCTCGACGCCGTCGTCGACTTCCTCCACGTCGAGACCGGTCACCTGCAGGCGGTGGGTGGCTCCTCCCTGACCGACGACGGGATGGCCGTCGAAGACGCCGACCTCGACGCCGAGGAAGTGCCGTCGTCGTACGTGCCGTTCCGGAACGCGAACCTGCTCTCGATGGCGGTCTCCTACGCCGAGGCGAACGACTGCGACGCCGTCTTCATCGGTGCTCACAGCGAGGACTTCTCGGGCTACCCCGACTGCCGACCGGCCTTCTTCGACGCCTTCCAGCGCGTCGTCGACGTCGGCACGAAGCCGGGCACCGACATCGACATCGCGGCACCGTTCGCCGAGTGGTCGAAGACCGAGATCGCCGAGTACGGGCTCTCCCTCGACGTCCCCTACGAGCACACCTGGTCGTGCTACCGGGCGGAGGAGCCGGCCTGTGGGACCTGTGACGCCTGCGCGTTCCGGCTTCAGGCCTTCCAGCGGCTCGGCGAGCGTGACCCAATCTCGTACGAGGAGCGCCCGAGCTACGTGGAGGTGGACTGAGGCCGGCGGCTCGCGATTCGGTGGACACGGACGCTCAGGTTTCGCCGGGACGGGTACCTCGACGGTTCGGTCGACCGCGAACACCGGTACAGCGCCGGTTCGTTCGTGAACACGCCGAGGACGCCAGGGATTCCGAGCGTCCCGAGCTTCCGCCCGTTCACTTGCATCACATGCAGTAGTGGGGTGTGTCGGCCGAGAACGGCCGGAGTCGGTCCTCAGTCAGTCGGACCGCCGCCCCCTTCCTCGTCCTGCTCCCGCGTCCAGACCGTGATGCCGATACCGACGAGCGCGACGGCCCCGCCGACGACCGTGAGGACACCTGGTACCTCGCCGAACAGCGCCAGCGCGAGCAGGGCTGCACCGAGGGGTTCACCGAGCAGGGAGACGCTAACGACGGCCGACTCGACCCGTTCGAGCAGCCAGTTGATGACGGTGTGACCGAAGATGCCCGGGCCGACCGCCATCGCCAGAAACAGGACGTACTCCCGCGGCGGGTAGTCCAGGAGGGCGTGGCCCTCGGCGAGGACCGTTCCGAGCAGGACGACTGTACAGGCCCCGTAGACGACGGTGACGTACGGGAACAGCCGGATGCGCTGGCGGAGCGACCGCCCGGCCACCACGTAGCTTGCGGCCATCGCGGCGGCGACGACCGCGAGCACGTTCCCGAGCAGGGGGTCGGTCGCGGTCGCGCTCTCGCCCGCGTCGAGTCCGATGAGCGCCGCGCCGCCGACCGCGACGAGGATGCCGACGACCGTCCGCCGCGTGACGCGGTCGCGCAGCAGGAGCCACGCGCCGAGGGCGACGAACAGCGGCTGGGTCTGGACGAGCGTCGCGCTCGCCGCGATGGTCGTCAGGTCGATGCTCGCGAACCAGAGCGCGAAGTGGGCGGCGAGGGCGACGCCCGCGACGACAGCGAGGCCGAGGTCCCGCGACGTGATACGCCGGAAGTCGCCCGGTGACCGCCGGAGTGCCACCGGCGCGACCAGGCAGGTCATGAACAGCACCCGGTAGAACGCCTTCACCGAGCTCGGGGCCGCCGACAGCTCGACGAGCGGCGCGCTCGTGCTGACGGCGGCGACCGCGACGGCGAGCCCGACGACCGGCCGGGAGCCGACGTACTCGCGGACTGTGACCGACACGTCAGGCAATCCGGGGAGGTGCGTCAAGGAGATTCCGGTCGCGGCGACGCGGACGGTCGCACTCGACAGGCGTCGTCGACTGCGCTACTCCGCGTCGGCGGGCGTGTCGAAGTCGTGGAAGTGCTCGCCCTTCTCCTTCGAGAGGATGTTGAGCGCGGCGGCCGCCCCGTCGCCCGCCGAGATGACGGCCTGCCACTCCTCGGCGCGGACCATCGCGCCCGTCGCGTAGCAGTCGTCGACGCTGCTCTCCATCGTCACGTCCACGTCGACGATGTCCTCGTCGGTGAACGCACAGCCGAGCGCCTCGGCGAGGTCGCGGTTCGCGCCCGTCGCGAGGACGACGTAGTCCGCCTCGACCTCGTCGTCGTCCTCCGTCGTGACGGTGAAGCCGTCGTCGGTCGCCTCGACGCCGGTAACCTCGACGCCCTGGTGACGGTCGACGCCGAACTCGTCGACCTGCTCGCGTGCGTCCTCGATGAACGCGGAGCCGTCCTCGGACTCGATACCGAGGTAGTTGAACAGATGCGCCTTGTGCATCCAGGTGCCATCCGTGTCGTAGACGGTTGTCTCGAGTCCGTTCTTCGCTGTGAACAGTGCGGCGGACAGGCCGGCGGGACCGCCGCCGACGACTACGACGTGTGTCATACAGATACAGAAAGGGTCGCGACGCGGTTAAACCTACAGGCTGGACGGGTCTCTCAGTGCTCGAGCAGTTCCTTCGTTCGGCGGTGTCGGTACCGGAACATCGGCTCGAAGCCGACCCAGGCGAACGGCCCCGCGAGGTCGCCGAGGCCCGCGGGCGGGAGCCGGTACTCGACGCGGTCGTCGACGACGGTCCGGTCGCCTGCGGCGTAGAAGCTGTGGGTGTGCTCCCAGTGTCGGAACGGGCCACCGCGCATCTCGTCGCGGAACAGCGCCGCGCCGGCGTCCTCCGTCCGTTCAGTGATGACGGAGGTCCAGCGCTGGGTCGGCCCCACGCCGAACGGCCGCATCGACATCTCGATCTCCGCGCCCGTCTCGAGCACGTCGGGGTCCAGTTCGCCGTCCGGCCCGCGCACCGACTCGACGCGGAGGTTCGCGAAGCCGGGGGTGAGCGCCTCCAGCCCAGCGACGTCGGAGTGGAAGTCCCAGACGGTCTGGAACGGGGCGTCGACGACGGTTCGACGCGAGTAGACAGGCATACCCACGTGTAGGGAATCCGAGTGCAAAAGGAACCGGGTGGCGGCACCGGCGGCCTGTGACCCGTGGTCTCCTCGACGTCCCTCCGTCGGGGTCTACTTCAGCCGCTCCTGCAGGAACGAGGGATGCGCGGCGGTGACGCCCTCGATGGAGAGCACCTCGTCGTGGATGACGTCGCCGAGCTCGTCGCCGTCGGCGGCACGCACCTCGGCCATCAGCATGTGGTCGCCGCTGGAGGTGTACAGCGACTCGACTGCATCGAGCGACTTGAGTGCCCGCGTCGCTTCGACGTAGCGCTCCGAGGCCACGTCGATACCGACCAGTGCGATCGACTGACTGGAGAGCTTCTTCGGATCCACGTCGGCCGAGTAGCCGACGATGACACCCTCGTCCTCGAGCTGGCTGATGTACTTCCGGACGGTGGGTTTGGACACATCGGCTCGTTCGGCGATCTCGGCGTAGGAGGCCTGGGCGTCCTCCTCCAGCACGGAGAGGATACGGTCGGCCGTCGATTCGGTGCTCATACAGTAGAGTTTGCGTCGGCGGAAAAATAAGTTATGAATCCGAAAACGGGACGGACGGTTCGCAAAATCGCTCCGGAGGCCGGCCGCAAACCGGGTGACTGCGCTACTTGTGGCGGTCGAGCAGGTCGTAGCTGCGCTCCCACTCGTAGTCCTCGTCGAAGTACCGCTCGACGAGCGGCTCGTCGGGCATCTCGCCGATTGCCTGCTTCTCGGCCTGGTAGGACGGGCTCTCGTCGTCCACGTAGTAGCGGCCGGTGAGCACCTCGCCCTCGTAGAGCTTGTTCTCCGTCTCGAACATCATCTGGGACGCCTCGGCCCGGTCGTTGATGTCGTGTTCGTAGTCGTCGGACTCCTGGATGTCGATGTAGGGGACGTACTGCTTGGCGTCCTTGTTCCAGGTCGGGCACTGCGTGAGGAAGTCGATGTGCGCGAAGCCGTCGTACTCGATGGCCTCCTTGATGATCTCCTTGGCCTGGTTGGGGTTGACGGCCGCGGTGCGGGCGATGTAGCCCGCGCCGGCGTTGAGCGACTGCGACAGCGGCCGGATGGGCGTCTTCGCGCTCCCCGACGGCTGGGTCTTCGACTTGTGGCCCTTCGGGGAGGTGGGCGAGGTCTGGCCCTTCGTCAGGCCGAAGACCTCGTTGTTGAACACGATGTAGGTCATGTCGTGGTTCTCCCGGGCGGTGTGGATGAAGTGGTTCCCGCCGATGCCGTAGCCGTCACCGTCGCCGCCGGCGGCGACGACCTCAAGCTCCGGGTTAGCCAGCTTCGCGGCCCGGGCGACGGGCAGCGAGCGGCCGTGGATGGTGTGGAAGCCGTAGCTGTCGAGGTAGCTGTTCAGCTTGCCGGAACAGCCGATTCCGGTGACAGTCAGGACCTCCTCCGGGTTCCGGCCGACCTCGGGCAGGGCCTGCTTCAGCGCCTTCAGGACGCCGAAGTCGCCACAGCCCGGACACCAGGTCGGCTGGGGCTCGTTGCCGGGGGTGAACTCGTCCCGGTCGATCTCTCGCTCCTCTCCGATCGCGTTGAATGCACTCATGATCTAATCACCTGCTGCTGGTTCGAAACGCACCTGTGCTGTCGGTTCGGCCGAGTCGCCACCGAGGCGGATCTCGAAGCCCTCGACGATCTCGCCGGGCTCGAACGGGTTCCCGTTGTACTTGAGCATCGAGGTGAGCTTCGGTCCGAAGCGGCCCAGCTCCTTCTGGAGCAGGCCACGGAACTGCGCCGAGGCGTTCATCTCGACGACGAGCGCCTCGTCGACGCTCTCGAGGAACTCCGTCATCTCCTGCTCTGGGAACGGCATCATGTCGGAGACGCCGATACCCTTCACGGAGTGGCCGTCGTCGTTGAGGCGTTCGACGGCCTCCTCGACGGTGCCCTGCTGGGAGCCCCAGGTGATGATGCCGAGGTCCGCGGAGTCGTCGCCGAAGTACGTCTGCTGGGAGTCGTGCTCCTCGTCGAGCTCCGCGCGGATGGACTCTATCTTGCGCTTGCGGCGGTCCATCTGGAGGACGCGGTTGTCCGGGTCCTCGGCGATGTGGCCCGACGGCCAGTGCTCGTTACCCGACGCGAGGTAGCGGCCGCCCTTCTGTCCCGGCAGGGAGCGCGGGCTGACGCCGTTCTCGGTCTCGTCGGGGTCGGACTGGAAGCGCATGAACTTGCCCGTCGCCTCGTGGGCGGCCTCCTTCAGTTCCTCCTCCGTGAGCGTCGACCCGAGCGACGGGTTCGGCTCGCGGTCGAAGAAGCTCTCGTCGACGTTCTTGTTCTCGCCGGAGAGCTTCTGGTCGTAGATGAGGATCGTCGGGATCTGGTACTCGTAGGCGACGTGGAATGCCATCCGCGTCTGGTCGTACGCCTCCTCGATGTTCCCCGGCGCGAAGACGACGCGCTGGGAGTCGCCCTGGGAGGTGTAGAGGACGTGCTCGAGGTCGGCCTGCTCGGGCTTCGTCGGCATCCCGGTCGACGGCCCGGCACGCATGGACTCGACGAGCACGAGCGGCGTCTCGGTCATTTCGGCGAGGCCGAGCGGCTCGGACATCAGCGCGAAGCCGCCGCCGGACGAGCCGGACATGGCCTTCGCGCCGGCGTGGCTCGCACCGACCGCGAGTGCCGCCGCGGCGATCTCGTCCTCGACCTGCTCGGAGATACCGCCCATCTTCGGCAGGTTCTGGGACATGATGGTGAACACGTCGGTCCACGGCGTCATCGGGTAGCCGGCGATGAACCGGCAGCCCTCGTCGAGTGCGCCGTAGGCGATGGCGTTCGAGCCGGAGACGAGCACCTGCTCCTCGTCGTGCTCGCCGGTGGGGGCGCGCACGTCGTGCTCGAACTCGTACTCCTCCTGAGCCATCTCGTAGGCGTCGCGCAGGATGGAGAGGTTCGCCTCCAGGACGTCACCGGACATCGCGTCCGTCATCAGGTTCTCGATGTGGTCGAGCTCCATCTCCAGCAGCGCGGCGGTGACGCCGACGCCGGCCGTGTTCCGCATGACCTCGCGGCCGTGCTCCTTGGCCATCCCGCGGAGGTCGATGGGGAAGACGTGCCAGTCGTTCTCCTCGGCACGCTCCTCGAGGTTCAGTTCGGCCACGTCGTCCTCCTCCAGCAACCCGGAGTCGTAGACGATGACCCCGCCCTCGCGGAGCTCGTCGAGGTTCTCCGAGAGCGGTTTGATCTCCTCGTCGCCGTAGACGGCCTCCTCCTTCGGGTTCCGGGCGAACGAGTCGCCCAGCGCGAGCAGGAAGTTGTAGCCGTCACCGCGGGACTGTACCTCGTGCCCTGCCGCTCGGATCTCCACGTACGTGTGGCCACCACGGATTCGTGATGGGTAGTGGCGGTGTGTGAAGATGTCGAGCCCCGACCGCATCAGGGCCTTCGCGAAGTTCTGGCTGGTCGAGTCGATCCCGTCACCGGAACCGCCCGCGATCCGCCAGATAAGTTCATCATCAGTCATGCTCAGTAATCACGGCCCCCTGTAAGGCCAGTGTATTAGGGGATTGGATGGAGTTAGACTAAAGCCTTTGCTATACATTAGCATGGAATAATCGTGAAAGACCGACGGCGGGGCCGTCGACGGCACGAACGGCGGGTCGAACCGCACGAATTTTAATCCGGAACCGAGTCGATTCGGACATGACCAGCGACGACGAACTCCCCGAGATACCGGTCGTCTGTGACGACTGTGACACCAGGACCAGCGTCCCCTTCGCGGAGGTGGAAGACGCGGTCGCCCGCCACAACGAACAGCTCCACGACGGCGAGCCGGGCGCACAGGTCGACCCCGACGTGCTCGACCAGCTGAACGACCTCGTCGCGAAGGACATGGGAATCCTCGACTGAAGCGACCCGAAGCCGACCGCCGTTCCGCTACTCGGGTTGACTCGGGTGGTAGTCCGTGTCGTACTCGCCGGGCTGGCCGTCCAGCCGGTCCGGGTTGATGCGCCCGCCGAGCAGCATGAAATCGAGGATGGTGCACGCCACCATCGACTCGACGACCGGCACCGCACGAGGTGGCAGCACGGGGTCGTGGCGGCCGATGACCTGTACCTGCTTCTCCTCGCCGGTTTCCCAGTCGACCGTCGTCTGCTCCTTCGGTATCGAGGTCGGCGCGTGCCACGTGATCTCCCCGTAGATGGGCTCACCGGTCGTGATACCACCCTGCAGGCCGCCGTGGTCGTTGCCGACCGGCACCGGGTCGCCGTCCCCGTCGAACTCCCAGTCCTCGTTCCGGTCGATACCGGCGACCTCCCGTGCATCCTTCCCCAGACCGAACTCGAAGGCGGTCGTCGCCGGGATGGACATGAACGCCTGTCCGAGCCGCGACGGGACGCCGTCGAACCGGGGCGCGCCGAGGCCTCGCGGGACCCCACGCGTCTCGAAGTAGACGCTGCCGCCGATGGAGTCACCCGCCTCCTGGTACTCGTCGACCAGGTCTCGCATCCGTTCCGCCGTCTCGGGGTGGGCACAGCGCACCTCGTTCTCCTCGGTGTGCTCGCCCAGCTCCTCCCACGAGACCCCGGGGGCCTCGATGTCGCCGATCTGGTTGACGTGCGCACGGACCTCGATACCCTCCGTCGCGAGGATCTTCTTCGCGATGGCACCCGCCGCGACCCAGTTCACCGTCTCCCTGGCCGACGAGCGCCCGCCGCCGCCCCAGTTCCGGGTGCCGAACTTCGCGGAGTACGTGAAGTCGCCGTGGCTCGGGCGCGGGGCCGTGATGAACGGCTCGTACTTGCCCGAGCGGGCGTCCTTGTTCTCGATGACCATCCCGATGGGCGTCCCCGTCGTGTAGCCGTCCTGCACCCCGGACTTGATGGAGACCGCGTCCGGTTCGCCACGACTGGTCGTGATGTGTGACTGGCCGGGCTTCCGCCGGTCCAGCTCTGCCTGTACGTCGGCCTCCTCGAGTTCGAGGCCGGCTGGACAGCCCGACACTGTCACGCCCATCGCCTCCCCGTGGCTCTCCCCGAACGTGGTCACCTGGAAGAGGCGACCGAAGCGATTGCCGTTCATGTCCCCGTCTCGGTGACGTGGGGATTTAGGTGTTCTAGACGGCGCCAGAACTGACCGTTGAAGTACCATGCCGGGACCAGACCGGGCGTGACCTGACCGCCACCCCTGTACGTCCCGCGGTTGTGCGACGCAGCGTGCAGGGCGAGTACGAGCGTCGCCTGTCAGCCCCCACGACGAGCAGTCACGACACCGGTATCACGACAGCTCCGAGAGCCGGACTGCCGCGACCTCGGTCAGCATCTCCTCGGGGTGCAAGCCCCCGTGCATCCCGACCAGCGACAGCTCCTCGGCCTCGTGGTCGCCCCACCACGTCCCGAGGTCGCGGTGCGTCAGGGTCACGTCACCCATCCGTCGGAGGAACGTTTCCGACGGCTCCACGTCGCCGAACAGCTCCATCTCCAGCACCTCCTTCTGCGTGAACGCGTGGGCGTCGAGCGACGCGGCCAGCCGGTCGGCCGTCGCCTCCACACGCCCCCGTTGCAAGTGAAGCTGGACGTTGCGTGGGCTGCCCGCGAACCGAATCGGCTCGCCGTCGCCGTCCCGCGCAAGCGCGTCGACCAGCTCGGCGTCCGCGTCCAGATTCACGTTGCGCTCGGGGTCGGTGTCGACGTGTCCGTGGTCGGCCGTCACCAGCAACAGCGTCTCCTCCCGCGTCTCGTCGTCCAGTCCGGCGAGCGATTGCTCTATCACGTCGAACATCTCGGCGACCGTGTCGCGGTACGCGTCGGAGCGCGTGCCGGTCCTGTGTCCCTCGTGGTCGACGTGCGGGACGTAACAGAAGCAGTACGAACGCCCGTCGACGGCGTCGGCCGCCGCCCGAAGCTGCTCGGGCAGCTCGTCCATGGAACCGTAGGTGTGCGCTGTCGCTCCCTCGTACGTCTCGTCGAACGGAACGACGTGGTGGGATTCGACGCCCTGCTCGGCCAGCGCCGGGTAGATCGCGTCGGCGTCGAACACCTCGTCCTCGTCGAGCCCGGTCGGTTCCTCGCCCTCCTTCGTCAGGAACGGGAGCGCCTCGAACGTCTCGCCGAACCCGGGGTCGTGGACGTTCCAGCCGACGACGCCGTGCTCGGCCGGCAGCGCGCCCGTGTGGAACGTCGTGATGGCGGCCGCGGTCTCGCTCGGGTAGACGGAGGTGAGCGGAGTCACCCGTGCCGCATCGGTGAGGCGGTCGAGGAACGCGTGGTGGTCTCGTTCGTGCTGCCACTGCGTCCAGCCGAAGCCGTCGACCAGCACGACGAGCACCGTCTCGATGCCGTCGGTGTCGACATCGTCGAAGGTGTCGGCCGGGAGCGGTCGGCCGGCGTCGGCGTCCAGCAGCGACGCGACCGAACCGGACAGGTTCGAGAAGCAGTAGCCGTCGTAGTCGGGGAAGAGATAGCCGTCGTCCTCGAGCCGGTCGCGTAGCGACGCCGCGACGTCCGTCCGGAGCATACCCCCGACGAACGGCCGCTCCCTAAAAAGAGTCCCCGGTCGTACAGGTCAGCGGCGCACGGTCGCACCGAGGTCAGCGAGTACGTCGAAGAAGTTCGGGAACGAGACGTCGACGTGTTCGCCGCCCACGACGGTCGTCTCCCCGTCGGCGACGAGGCCGACCAGCGACAGCGCCATCACGATGCGGTGGTCCTTCCGTCCGTCGACGCGGGCACCGACGAGCTCGCTCTCGTCGCCGTGGACGACGAGTTCGTCCTCGTGCTCGGTGACGCTCGTGCCGAGTTTCGAAAGCTCCTCGGCCATCGCGCTCACGCGGTCGGTCTCCTTGTAGCGGACGTGCTCGACGTTCTCGATGCGGGTCTCGCCGTCGGCGATTGCACCGAGCGCGGCGATAGTGGGAAGGAGGTCCGGCGTGTCCCCCACGTCGACCGCGGTGCCGGAGAGCGCCGACTGCGAGACGCGGACCCTCCCAGCTTCGCGGTCCCAGTCGACCGCCCCGCCCATCCGCTCGACGATGTCGACGATGGCGGTATCGCCCTGGGCGCTCGGTACCGCACCCTCGAGGGTGAGCCCGTCGGGGGCGGCGATGGCCCCCGCCGCGAGGAGGTACGACAGCGAGGAGAAGTCCCCCGGGACGGCGTACTCGCCGCCGGCGTCGTACCGCTGACCGCCGTCGACCGCGAACCCGGTCCCGGTTCGCTCGGCCGTGACCCCGAACGCATCCAGGACGTCGAGCGTGATGTCGACGTAGGGTGCGGATTTGAGCTCCGTTTCGAGGTCGATCCGGACGCCGTCGTCGGTGTTCGCGCCGGCCATGAGCAGGGCGGTGACGTACTGCGAGGAGACGTCACCAGGTATGGAGACGGTTCCGCCGGAGATGGGGCCGGTGACGACCAGCGGTGCCTGTCCGTTGCCGCGGGTGCTCTCGGCTCGTGCTCCGAGTTCGGAGAGCGCGCCGAGGAGCGGCCCCTGCGGCCGGGACCGGAGCGACTCGTCGCCGGTCAGGACGGTCGTCCCGTCGACCAGCCCGGCCGCCGCCGTGACCAGCCGCATCGTCGTCCCGCTGTTGGCGCAGTCGATGACGTCGTCCGGAGCTCCGGGCTCGCCATCGAACCCGTCGATGTCGAGGCGGCCCCCGTCGTCGGTGGTCTCGACCGACCCGCCGAACGCCTCGACGGCACGGGCCGTCGCCCGCGTGTCGGCGCTGAGCAGCGGGCCCGTCACGACCGCACCGTCAGCGTAGCCCGCGGCGAGGATGGCCCGATGCGTGTAGCTCTTCGAGGGCGGTGTCCGTGCGGTCCCGTGGACCGTCGAGGGCGAGATGGAGACGTCCATATCGGGTCGTCGAGCGGTCGCGGCATGAGCGTACCGACCGCGGTGAGATTACCGTCGGCGACGCGCTCAAGTCCGACGCCCCCCAGTGTGTTGCTGTGAGCGAGGACGACGACCCGACGGTGATCCGGTCGCTGGCGGTACACGCGAGCGACGTACTCGCCGCGCTGGAGGCGAGCGAACAGGGCAACGAGACGGTGCTCCGGGTCACACCGCCGTTCACCGGTCGGATGCGCGCCCGCATCCACCGTGTCGGTCCCGACGGGGTCACCGATGGACGGGACGAAGGGACCGGTGCGTTCCACCTCCACCCGGGCCGGCTGATCGCGGACACCGCGCCGGCGTACCCACGGGCCGTGGATACGGAGCCCGATGGCGAGTACGACGTCGACACGCACCACGAGCGCCACGTGAGGGCGGTCGAGGAGTGGCGCGAGGCGGTCACGGACCACCTCGTCGACTCGGTCGAGCTGGCGGCACCCGAGGGGCCGCACCGGGTCGACGTGGCCATCCTCGGATGAGCCGAGGGTTCGCCGGAACCGGCGGGCCGCTTCCCCAACCGGACGGTTTTTACTCGCCGCGCGGGAGAGTCGCGATATGGACCCTGACCTCGCCGCACTCGACGAGTTCCTCGACGAGCAGGACCTGGACGGCTACGCGTTCTACGACGACGAGTCGAACTCCGACTGCTACTACCTGACCGGTTTCGGCGCGCCCGATCCCTTTTTCGCGGTCTACACACCCGACGAGACGGCGGCGCTCGTCTCCTCGCTGGAGTACGGTCGGGCGAAGAAGGCGGACCGCCTCAACCGGGTCGCACGGCTCACCGACTACGGCCTGCAGGAGAAGCGACGCGAGCACAGCGCCGAGAAGGCGACCGAACTCGTCCAGGCCGAGTTCCTCGCGGACCTCGGCTGCGAGTCGGTCGCCGTCGGCCGGGACTTCCCTGTCGGAACGGCGGACGGACTCCGGAACCAGGGCGTCGCCGTGGTGCCCGACGACGAGGGTGTCGTCGGCGACATCCGTGCGGTGAAGACCGACGAGGAGGTCGACAACGTCCGGACGGCCCAGCGCGCGAACGAGGCCGCGATGGCCCGTGCGGAGGAGCTCATCGCCGAGGCGACCGTCGACGAGGACGGCGTCCTCCACCGGCCCGACGGCGAGGTGCTCACCTGCGAGTTCGTCAAGCAGGAGATCGAGATCAGCCTGCTCCGGCACGACTGCGCGCTCGACGAGACCATCGTCGCCTGCGGCGCGGACGCCGCCGACCCGCACGACCGTGGCAGCGGCCCCATCCGCGCGGACGAGTTCGTCATCGTCGACATCTTCCCGAAGGACAAGGCGACGAACTACCACTCGGACATGACCCGGACGTTCCTCAAAGGCGAGCCCTCGGAGACCCAGCGCGAGTGGTACGAGGTCACCGACGAGGCCCGGAAGGCGGCGCTCGACGCCGTCGAGGCGGGCGCGACCGGTGACGCGGTGAACCAGGCCGTCGTCGACGTCTACCAGGACGCCGGCTACCCGACCATCTTCACCGACCCCGGCACGGAGACCGGCTTCATCCACTCGACCGGCCACGGTGTCGGGCTCGACGTCCACGAGGCTCCCGCCGTCTCCCGCGACGGCGAGGCGCTGCAGGCGGGCCACATCATCACCATCGAACCGGGGCTCTACGACCCCGACGTCGGCGGCGTCCGCATCGAGGACATCGTCGTCGTCACCGAGGACGGCTACGAGAACCTCGTCGACTACCCGGTCGAACTCGTCGTGGACTGACGCGGACGAATCCGGATAAACAGCTTTAAAATGTCGCTCGGGGAACTCCGAACTATGAACCTCTCCGCCATGAGCCCCGAGGGCGCGTTCAACTGGCTGATGATAACCATCGGTCTGCTCGTCGTGCTGACCATCGGCCTGTTCTACTACGCGGGCTTCTTCTGAGGCCGACCGAACCCCTTTTGAACGCCGGTTCGCTACCCCGTAGCGATGCGAACACTCGTCGTCGGGGCCGGTTCCATGGGACGCTGGCTGGCCGACGCACTCGATGGCCCAGTCGCCTTCGCGGATGCGGACCCTGCCGTCGCCCGCGAGGCTGCAGCGGCCGCCGGCGTCGACACTACGACCGCCGACATCGACGGCACCGACACCTACGACGTGGTCTGCCTCGCCGTGCCGATACCCGTCGTCGGTGACGCCGTCGCGGCACAGGCCGACCGCGCCGAACACGCGATGGTCGACGTCACCGGCGAGATGGCGAGCCCACTCGCGGCGATGCGCGAGCACGCACCCGACCTCGAACGGCTGAGCCTCCACCCGCTGTTCGCGCCGGAGAGCGCGCCGGGGCGGATCGCCGCCGTCACCGCCGAGCCCGGACCGCGGGTCGACGCGGTCAGGACCGCACTCACCGACGCCGGCAACGAGGTATTCGAGACGACGCAGGACGAGCACGACGAGGCGATGGAGACGGTGCAGGCGAGCGCCCACGCGGCCGTCCTCGCCTACGGCCTCGCCGCGGAGTCGGTCGACGGGCGGTTCCACACCCCCGTCTCCGCCGACCTGCAGGCGCTCGTCGAGCGGGTGACCGACGGCGACGCCCACGTCTACGCCGACATCCAGTCCCGGTTCGACGGCGCGGACGCAGTCGGCGCGGCCGCCGACCGGATCGCCGACGCGGACCGAGACGAGTTCGAACGACTGTACGAACGACTGCAGGACGGGACGACCGACGACGGTGACGGCGACACGGAAGGTGCCTGACGATGGTCGACAGGGAGAGCGTCGTCTCCAACGCGAAGTACCTCCGGAACGTCCGTCCCATCGACCCCGACGAGATCTGCGAGTACGTCACCGGCCAGCCCCACCCCGCCGTCGTCCGTCAGGTGCTCCGCGAGGAGGCGGTCGCCCTCGGGCTCGTCGAGCAGGACGACGGCACCTTCGCCCCGGTCTCCGAGCGACCGGTCGAGACCACCGTGGACGTGGTCGAGTCGCTCCCGGAGACCTACGTGGAGGCGCTCGACGAGCTGCTCATGGACCGCTACGGCTACGAGTGGGCGTCCGGGGACGCCGGGGACGGACTCCGCCTGACCATCCGCCGGCTCAAGGACGACTACTACCAGCGACGGCAGGTCGAGTACGACACCGACGTCGCGCTCGGCTACGCCATCTACCACCTCCCGGACTTCTACGCCGCGGTGCAGTACGTCCTGAACGACCTCGTCGCGAAGCGGCTGCTCCCCCGGGAGCTCCGCGTCCTTGACGTCGGTGCGGGCGTCGGCGGCCCCGCGCTCGGCATCGCCGACTACCTGCCCGACGACGCCCTCGTGGACTACCATGCCGTCGAGCCCAGTGCCGCCACCGAGGTGCTCGAGGCACTCCTCGCGGAGACCGGCCCGAACGTCCACACCACCGTCCACGAGACGACCGCCGAGGCGTTCGAGCCCGAACGCGAGTACGACCTCGTCCTGTTCGCGAACGTCCTCAACGAGCTCGACGACCCGGAGGTAGTGCTCCGGCGCTACCTCGACCACGTCGCCGCCGACGGCTCGCTCGTCGCGCTCGCCCCCGCGGACCGGAACACGAGCACCGGCCTCCGCGAGCTGGAACGTGCCGTCGCCGACAGCGGAGCCAGCGACGCCCCGACCGTCTACGCGCCGACGGTCCGTCTCTGGCCGAACGAGACCCCGACCGACCGCGGCTGGTCGTTCGACGTCCGGCCCGACCTCGCGGTCCCCGCGTTCCAGCGCCGTCTCGACGAGAGACCCGCCGACGATGCGGACCCCGACGCCGACCGCGAGCCCGCAGACGGGGAGTTCGTGAACGTCGACGTGCAGTTCTCGTACAGCGTCCTCCGCCACGACGACGAACGGCTGCTCGACGTGACGCCGTCCCCGAACACCTACGCGAAGATGGCGGCCATGGACGACCACGTCTCCAATCGCATCGACCTGCTCGCGGTGAAGCTCTCCCACGACCTCTCGCCGGAGGACCGCGACGCCAACCCGCTGTTCAAGATCGGCGACGGCTCCGAGAGCGAGGACAACTACGCCGTCCTCGTGCGCGAGACCGCCGGCAACGCCGACCTCGCGGCCGCCGACTACGGCGACCTCCTCGCCTTCGACGGCGTGCTCGCCCTCTGGAACGACGACGAGGACTCCTACAACCTCGTCGTCGACGAGGAGACGGTCGTCGACCGCATCCCGAAACCGGTCTGAGAGCGCCGGACCGCCCTCCGGACCCGAACATGCCCACCACCGTTCCCACCGGCTGAAAATCCCCGAGGGTGGCTTTTGGGTCCCCTGCCAACCCCCCGGGTATGCCAGTGGAGGACCGAATACGCGTCAGCGATGCACCGCGAGCGACCGATGGCTCGGAGTGGGAGGTGTTCGTCCGGGAGACCAGCACCGACCCGATGCGCCACGTCGGGAGCGTCACGGCGGACGCCTGGGACATCGCCTACGAGCAGGCGGCCACGCTGTTCTCGTTCACCGCGGACGACCTCTGGCTCTGCCCCGCCGACGCTGTGCACCGCTTCACTCCCTCGACGCTGGACGAAGCCGCGACCCCCGCGGACGACTGACACCCATGATATCCGTCTCGAAACTACTGTGCGGGCTCGACGCCGAGGGTGACGGCCTCCGGTACGACGCCGCCGACGAATCGGAGAAGGAACAGATATCCGACGAGAAACAGCGTCGGCCGGTCGTCGTCTGGAACACGACGCGCGGGTGCAACCTCTACTGCGAGCACTGCTACGCGAGCGCCTGCGACAGCGGGGCCGACGGCGAGTTCTCGACCCGGGAGGGGAAACGACTGCTCGACGACCTCGCGGACTACGGCGTGCCGGTCGTCCTGTTCTCCGGCGGGGAACCGCTCGTCAGACCCGACCTCGTCGAACTCGTCGACTACGCGGCCGACATCGGGCTCCGACCCGTCCTCTCGACCAACGGGACGCTCATCAGCGCGGACCGCGCCCGGGAACTCGCCGACGCCGGACTCGCCTACGCCGGCATCTCGGTCGACGGGATGGAAGCGACCAACGACCACTTCCGCGGGCAGGACGGCGCGTTCGACGCCGCGGTCCGGGGCATCGAGCACTGCCTCGACGCCGGACTGAAGACCGGCCTCCGGTACACCATCACCCAGCACAACCGCGACGACCTGCGCGACATCGTCGACCTGCTCGCCGACACCGGGCTCGACCGCTTCTGCTTCTACCACCTCGCCTACGGCGGGCGCGGCGCGGACATCGCGGACACCGACCTCTCGACGGCGGCACGCAGGGAGGCCGTCCGCGAGGTCTGTGACCTCACCCGAGCATACCACGACGAGGGTCACGAGATAGAGACGCTGCTGGTCGGTAACTACGCCGACGCCGGCTACATCACCGAGTACGCTCGCCGCGAGATGGGCGAGTCCCGCGCGCGGACCGTCCGCCGGTACCTCGAGACTAACGGCGGCGACCCCGCCGGCGAGCGCGTCGCCGACATCGACTACCAGGGCAACGTCCACCTCAACCAGTTCTGGCAGTCATACAGCCTCGGTAACGTCCGCGACCGTCCCTTCGGTGCCATCTGGGAGGACGACTCCAACCCACTCGTGAACGCCCTCCGGGCCCGCGAGGACAGGCTCCAGGGACGCTGCACCGACTGCCAGTACGCCGACATCTGCAAGGGTGGCTCGCCGCTCCGGTCGCTCGCGGTCCACGACGACCCGTTCGCCCCCGACCCGCAGTGCTACCTCACACCCGAAGAGCGAGCACCCGATACCGGCGGAGTACAGCCGACGAGCGCCGACTGACCGACACTCGCCGACGCGAAGGCCGCCCCCCGAAGCTCCCCGAACGGTGGCCTTTTGCCCACCCACTCCGAGCCACCGGGCATGGACGACGACCTCGACATCCTCCTCACCAACGACGACGGCATCGAGAGCCCGGGGTTCAGAGCCCTCCACGACTCGCTCTCGGACCTCGGTGACGTCACCGCCGTCGCACCCGCGACGGACCAGAGCGCCGTCGGACGCGCCATCTCCAGCCGTGTCGACGTGGCCGAACACGAACTCGGCTACGCCATCCAGGGCACCCCCGCGGACTGCGTCGTCGCCGGCCTCCAGGCCATCTGCCCGGACCCCGACCTCGTCGTCTCCGGCTGCAACAAGGGCGCGAACCTCGGCCACTACGTCCTCGGCCGCTCCGGCACCGTCAGCGCCGCCGTCGAGGCCGCCTTCTTCGACGTCCCTGCCATCGCAGCCTCCCTGTACGTCCCCCTCGACCCCGACGACGATCGCGAGTGGGCCGACGTGGACGTCCCCCCGTCGAAGTACGTCGAAGCCACCCGCGCCACCACCTACCTCGTGAAACACGCCCTCGGCGCGGGCGTGTTCGACCACGCGGACTACCTCAACCTCAACGCACCCGTCCCCGAACACTGCACCGGCGACATCGAGATCACCCGCCCGTCGCACATGTACGACATGGACGCGACCGTCGACAACGGTATCGCCTCCCTCCACGACCGCGTCTGGGAGCGCATGGCCAGCGGTGAAGTCCCAGACCCCGACGGAACCGACCGACGTGCTGTCGTCGAGGGCCGCATCAGCGTCTCACCGCTCACCGCCCCCCACACCACCGAGCACCACGATGCACTCGACGCGCTGGCGACGACCTACGGCCCCGATTGAGTACCCCCACCGCCTCGACCCACGTTCCTTTTCCACCGGCGGACCGAACCCCCCACCCATGACCGATGTCGAAATCGAGTACTGCGTCCCGTGTGGCTACCTCAACCGCGCCGAAGACGTCCAGCACGTCCTTCTCTCGAACTTCGGCGCACAGCTCGACAGCGTCACCCTCCGGACGGGCGACCACGGCGTCTTCACCGTCAGCGTCGACGACGAACCCGTCTTCGACAAGTCCGAGGACGAGTACGACGTCGACGAGATCGCCCGCCTCGTCCGCGAACAGCTCTGACTAGCGACGCCGCGAGAGCACCGACACCACGAGCAGGATACCGACCAGCATCACGCCCGCGACCACCGCTACGGGCTTCAGTCGCTCGCGCCAGATCTCGGCGTTCTTCCCCTCCACCGTCGCGTTCCGATACTGGTACTCCTCGACGTCCCGGTTCGCGTAGTCAATCTGGATCGGTTCGAACTCGCGATCCCAGACTTCGGTCGCACCGTCGACCCGCCCCTCGAACTCGACCTGGTCCGAGATCCGCGACTCGTTGTGGACCCATCCCGTGTAGAGCCGGACTTCACCGGCGACGACCATCTCGGGGTCTTCGTTGAGTGGGACGATGATTGTGCGTCTGTTCTCCTCAGCTGGGATTCCAACGAGATACGAATCAGAATGGGTCTGGAGCGACGTGACTCGTATTTTCGGGTTGTACTGCACGTTCCCTTCATTCCAGACGGTGACTCTGAGAGCGGTCGTCTCTTCATCATTGATAGTGGCTGAAGTGACTTCTACATTCTCGATTTCAGGGAGTGGAACACCGTTCGGATATGATGAGTTCACAGATAAATCGAAATGATATGTCGTTGAATTACCGATTGTTCCAACCATAACGTGGTGGTTCTCGCGATCCGCAGCAATTGAATCACTAATATTATACGAAAAGTTCCTCACTTCATTAGATGAAAGATTTAGTTCGTCATTCCTTACCAGACTTCTATCAACTTCAACATCTAGCCAAGAGCTCACTGCGTCTTCTCCCGGGTTATAGGCCGAGATATTGAGTGTTCTATCACCAGAATCAAACTCGATTTCATATATTATCCCTTTATAAGATTCAATAGTTCTGTCTGGGTTGGGGACTACATCATCTCCTTGTCCACTCGCGACTGGTACAACCCACATGGACGACTGGAGGCTTAACAATAGAACGAACAAAACTACGGCGAATTTAATCTTCACAAAAATCACCCTTCTGGCAATTCGATTCATGACTGTTAAGTGATTGAACCAGATCGTGCGTAGATACAACCCCCTCCTTCCTAATCTCTTCTCGGAACGTGTCAACTGTAACTATCTCAGTTTCGGCAGTAACTGTGTTAATCTCCCTTTCCTTTACCTCGCCAGTTACGATGGCAATCGTCTCAACGACGTTCGTGGGATCATCGTATTGAGGGACAACCTCTGTTGTCTCACCACGCGTTGCAACCGTCCAAGAGGACTCCTGCTCTACCTCACCCACTCGGATATCATCCTGTCTGGCAATTTTCTGTGCAATGGCCTCATTTTGCACTGTTTGGTACGTTTCCCACTCTTCGACAGTTTCAGACTGGGTCTGGGTCGCGAAGAACGTTTCCCGAGTTACCTGCTCCTGACGTTCAATCGCGAATCTGTACTCCTGTACCTGTCGAGAACCCCTTACTACGACCTGCTTTGTTCGGCCCGTTGAGGAGTCGCTCGGTGAGTGGGGGAACGTGCTCCAATAGGTCGACGTGGTCCACCAGGTTTCCTCGACTATCGTTGGAACCATACGATACTCGTTGACGGTATCAGTGACAGTCTCAGTAACCGTTGCCTCATAACAGCCGACTATCTGGTTACATCGAACGACATCTCGTTCCCTTGTCCGTTGGACGGTATGTTCAAACGGTTTACGAACCATCTTGGTTACCGTCCGAGTGTGTCGCACCTCAGTTTCGTACTGGGTTAGGATTCGTGTCTGAGCTGGAATTGTCCGCGTCCTCGTCTGTCCTGTGTACGTTCCGGGACCAACCCGCTCATCTCGCCATTCGTACTCCGTTTCGGTCTCTAATTGTGTTTCGGCATGCGAACCAGCAGCACGTGCATTGGGATTCTCACGTAGGTACTGTGTCCGATCTTCCTCGGTGCCGAACGAGATCCGAGACGTGTGTTCTTCCTCGCTCTCCACTTGCCGCTCCAACAAGACCCCAGTTGTCCGTCTGTTCTCGTTGACAATCTCATATCCTTCTCTGAGGTACACCTGTAACTCCCTCTGGTTCGTCGCTGTTTGATGTTTCGTCCCGTTCTCACGTCTGACTTCGTATGCAAGACTTTCAACCGTGAGGTTATCTCTGAACTGTTCAGTCGTCGTTTGGTTTCGAACTTCGACTGTCGGGAGTGTGACGTTGGTTCGAATACGGTCTGGGTGCGCGTCATTGTACAGTGCAACCGTGGGCTGAACAGTATCCTCACTTAGCGAAGCGGCTTGTACTTCAACGATAGCTCGCTGTGAGTATTGTCGTTGTTCGTCACCTTGCTCTTCCGTCCTGTACTCTAATGGGATTTCATCGCCTGAGAGAACAGTAACATATCTAGACTCAGACTCATAGGAGAGATCTACATCGTAGTATCCACCAGAATCCTTCGTAAACCCCCAATTATCCGATGAAATTTCGAACTGGACGGTATCTGTGGCATTAAATGGGCCTTCGCTTATTTGCTCAACTGACTCGATTTGGGGCACAAAGAATTGCATGAAACAGCACCGTTGGGCACTGAAACCACCATTACCATCACGGACCTCTAGTTCACCCATTCCCATCCTGTTAAACTTGCCAATCATTGGATTTCTTTCAGTGGCATCTACCCCACCGCTCCAATCGTATCGAAGTCTTGTATGATCTGGATCAAATGACTGAGTTGCATCAACGACAATACCCCAGTTGTTAACCTCTGACTCTGTTCCGTCAGTCAAGGTCGTAAGTACCAGAACCGGGTCACTAGGCTCAACTATCAGTTCCGAATCACCTACTAAAGAACCTTGAATTTGACCTTCATTCTCCAACAGGTATGTGATAGTATAGTTTCGTGGTCTCTCTGAAGCCCAGAATGAGTGGATAACGAGGAAGTCTTCCCCGTTTCTCCGAATCAATTCTCTCGGCGAACTATCATTAGAGATCATCTCTAAACGTTCAGTACCGGAATATTCGGTCTGTAATTCATCGGGGTTGTTCCCATTCAACCGAACTTCGATAACGTGATGCGCCGTGTACCGGTCAGGATCGAGCCGTTCGTGATACGAATCGACGGGTGTGTTCACGAAGCCCGCGCTCACTATCTCTATCTCCCCGGAGGCCACAGCATCACGTCTGAGGGTCGCAGTCTGCCCTCGGCCGTCGGTCGCCCGGACGACGACCTCGTGGGTCGAGTTCGGTTCGACCTCGGCGAGTTCGAATTCGGACTCCACACGGGAGCCAAGCGTCGGGCGGCTCCCAACACGGCTGGCGTGACGCTCGTAGACGGTCCGGCCGTCGACCTCCACGACGACGTCGACGAGGTTGCCGTAGTCGTCGCCGGCGGTGAACGTCCCACGGAGGCTTCCGTTTGCGTCCAGATCGGACAGTGCGATGGATGGCTCTGGGTCGGCAACGACGCGGGTCCGACCGTTCGAGAAGGTCACGACTTCACTCGAACCGTCGGTGTAGTGTACGATGGCGAACAGGCGGTGGTCGCCGGGCGACCAGTCGAGACTGGTCGAGTCGCCGGAGGCGAACCGTCCGGAGCCGCGGAACCAGACGACCTGTTGGAGTGCTCTAGATGGTGGCGCGTTACCGACCCGGTAGGAGGCGGTGAGCGGTCGCGAGCCGGTCACGACCTGTGGGCCGTGGACGGTCGGATCGTACTGGTCCGCGAGGGTCGAGCCGTTTCCGCTGCCGCCGTCACCGGGGTCGCTGCTTCCCGCACCGCCGTCACCGGGACCGCCGCTGTCGGAACTGTTGTTACCGGGGGTACCGGGATTACCCGGATTGCCAGGCCCCGGCAGGACCGGGACGGTGCCGTTCGGGGTCGTCCCGTTCGGCAGGGTCCCGTTTCCGGGTGGTGCAGTTCCGGTGACAGAGATCGGGACCGTGTCCGAATCCGATCGGTTGGAGGCGTCGAACACGCGTGCGGAGACGGTATAGACGCCGGAGCTGGGGAACGTCCCTTCCAGGGTTGCGTTCTCGGCGGCACCGTCGAGCGTTCGGGTGGCGACGACGGCACCGTCGACGCGCCACTCGATCCGGTCGAGTTCGGTACTCCCTGCCCGTGCGTCGGCGACGAACTCCGTCGTTGTTCCAGCCGTCGTGGTTGCTGGGCCGGAGAGCGAGATCCTCGGGGCGCTCCCAGTCGTGACCTCGACGAACAGCGAGTCCGAGGTGGTGGCTCCGTCGTCGTCGGTGACACGCAACCTGACCTGGTACGTGCCGGTCCGGTTCGGTGCGAACGTGGTTCGTGCACAGGTCGGACAGTCAGGTGTCACCCGTGACCCATCCGGTCTGGTGATGGTCCACTCGAAGGTGGTGATGGTGCCGTCGGGGTCGCGGGACCCCCGGCCGTCGAGGAGGACGGTCCGACCGACGGGGACCCGCTGGTCCAGACCCGCGTCCGCGAGCGGTGGTTCATTCGGCATCGAGAGGGTCGGTGTCGGTTCGTCGTCCGCAGCGGCAACCGCGCCGGGGAGGACGGCCTGTGTCAGGAGGAGCACGGCGACAGCATATATTCTCATTTGTCTGTATAAATTTTACCCGCTACCAGTTATAAACCCCAGCAATCGCTGCTCGGGGAAGTGGCCGGTCGGTGAGCCGGTAGAGAAGGGACGAGCGCCGGGGACGCTCAGTTCTCGGCCATAAATTCGGCGACGGCACGGGGGCGGGGACGCACGTACGGGAGCTGGGACGTGATCAGGTAGGTCGCCTTCCGACTCGCCCCGACGCCGTACTGGATGGTGCTCCGGTGGACGGGCGTCCGCATCCCGTGGACGCGGGTCCGCCCCGTACGGAGCGCGTCGACGACCTGGCCGACGGCGACGTCGCTGACACGGTCGACGGGGTCATCGAGGTCGACGATGGTCACGGCACGACCGACGTTCATCAGGTGGTGTGCGTCACTGCCACCGACCTCGGCGTAGTCGCGCGCCCGGGCGAACCGCTTCGCGCGGCGGTTCTGGTAGCCCGTGAACAGCATCGAGTTGTACGTCTCGATGGCGTCACAGTCAGTGACGTTGCGCTTGCGGACGCCGTGGCGGGTACGCTGGAACGGGTGCGGGACGACCGCAGCACCACCGAGTTCCCGGGTATGCTCGACGGTCTCGGCGAAGGGCTTGCCCGCCGGTGGCCGTTCCTCGACACCGATGGCGAGGAGGTGGCCGTGCTCGGTGGACACCTCGACGCCGGGGATGCCGACCAGTCCGAACTCGGGGGCGAGCTCTGCGGCCCCGCGGGACGCCTCGATACGGTCGTGGTCCGTGATGACCACCCCGTCGAGGCCGATGTCGGCCGCGTGTTCGAGGATGAGCTCGATCGGCTCGTGCCCGTCGTAGGACGCGTCGCTGTGGACGTGGAGGTCGAGTGCGATGCGTTCCGTCTGGCCGCCCATACCTCGAAAGAGGTGTGTGGCGGAGTATACTTTTCGCCTAGCCGCCGTCGACACGCGACAGAAAGCACTCTATCGCGGCCGAGAACACCATCGGTGATGCCTGAACGGTCCTGGAGCCGTGCTCTCCTCGGGTCGCGAAGTCTGGCCCGTCTTCGCGCTCCTGCTCGTCGTTTGCTTCCTGCCGAACCCGCTGTTCGACACGGCGCTGCTGTACGGTGCCCCGCCGGCCTCGCCGGCCGCGCCCGTCTGGCGGGCTTCGATGGGGCTGGCGGGGCGTTCGACTGTCGGCCCTCCGCCTGCATCCAGCTCATGGCACTGTTCTTCCTGGGATACACCGACCTGCTGTCCGTCATCGTCGCGACCCTCTCGTGAGTTGGTGTCGATGCGTATCGTGGGGTGCTGTGACGTCGGTTCAGCTCGGATCGAACCGGGGATTCGTGGCGGTTCTCCAGGGGTTCCGGCGGGGAAACGAACGTCTCGTGGAGTGAAACGACGTAAGGAGTGAGTGGACTTGCCGGGATTTGAACCCGGGGCCTCTCCCATGCCAAGGGAGTGATCTACCGCTGATCTACAAGCCCGCGAAGGCAGTACAACGTAGACCGGGAGGTATTGATAAACCCCTCGAAACGCCGCCGGGGGAGCGAGGCTGTACCACGCGCCCGCGAGTAGCAATCCTTTTACTCGCGACGCCGAAACTCGCACTCGGGAACAGCACGGCCGCAAATCTGACTCGCCATCGGCTTCGATGGCTCGGGATTGCGGAGGTGCTCCCGGTCGCCAGTGCCGACAGACAGGCGACCGGATTCGTCTCGCGCGGTCTGTTGTTCCTATCCTCAGACTATGGCACGAATGCATACCCGCCGTCGCGGTACGTCCGGTTCGGACAGACCCGTGGCGGACGAGCCGCCGGAGTGGAGCGACGTCGACGCCGAGGAGATCGAATCCCGCGTCGTCGAACTGGCAGAGCAGGGCTACGAGCCGTCCCAGATCGGCATGAAGCTGCGTGACGAAGGTGTCACGGGCACGCCGATCCCGGACGTGAAGCTGGCCACGGGCAAGAAGGTCACCGAGATCCTCGACGAGCACGACGCCGGCTCGGACCTGCCCGAGGACCTGGCCAACCTGATGGAGCGCGCCGTGCGCCTCCGCGAGCACATGGAGGAGCATCCGCTCGACCACCAGAACAAGCGCGCCCTGCAGAACACCGAGTCGAAGGTCCGTCGCCTGGTGGACTACTACCGTGGCGACGAACTCGACGAGGACTTCACGTACTCCTACGACGTGGCCGTCGAACTCCTCGAGTAACTGAATGTCGCACACGGGTCGCACCACGGACGGGGACGCGCGGTCGGCGAGCGATATCGCCGCCGACCTCGCGAGCGCCCCGTTCGTCCACCTCGTCCCCCGGGCCGACGGCGACAGTCTCGCAGCGGCGGGACTGGTCGCCCGGGCACTGGTGGACGATGGGACCCCGTTCCAGGTGAGCGTCGGACGGACCGTCGCCGAGCGCACCGGGCGCGCGGAGTCGGTCGACGACCGCGACGGGCGGACGCTCGTCGTCGGCGACTCCGACGCGGACGCCGTCCACCTCGACCCGGACGACGAGCCGGCGAGCGTGGCGGCCTGGCGGCTGGCGAACGACCTCGGTGGCGCACCCGACGCGGTGCTGGCGCTGGCCGGCGCGGTCGCGGCGGGCGCGACGCCCGGGGCGGGCGCGACGGAGCGACTGGTCGACGCCGCGGAGACGACGGGCCGCGTGGTCCGCCGTCCGGGCGTCGCCCTGCCGACCGACGACCCGACCGACGTGGCCCACTCGACGTGGCTGCACGGGCCGTTCTCGGCGGGCGTCGACGAGACGTCGGCACTCACCGATGTGGCCGACGATATCGGGTCGGACGCGGACGATTCGGCCCGACGGAGGTTCGCGTCGCTGGCCGCGGTCGAGACCGTCACCGACGACGACGCGACGGACCGTGCCGGTATCGCTGTCGAACGGGGGCTTCGCCCCTACGCGACACCGGACTCGGCGACCGCGTCGGTCGCCGGGCTCGCGGACGTGCTGTCGTGTGCGGCCGCGAGCGAGCCCGGCACCGGCATCGCGCTGGCACTCGGGCACGACGTGGCCGACGCGGCCGTTGCGACGTGGCGCGACACCGCCGCCCGGGCGCACGAGGCGCTCTCGGAGGCGACGACGGGCCGGTACGACGGCCTGTTCGTCGCTCGCGTCGACGACGACGCGCCCGCGCCGGTCGTCGCGCGCCTGCTCCGGGACTTCCGGTCGCCGGAGCCGGTCGCGCTGGCGCTCGCGGACGACGCCGCGGCTGCGGCCGCAGTCGACGACGCGACCGTCGACGGCGGCGTCGCCGGCGCGATGGCCCGGACGGTCACGCACACAGGCGGGGCCTACGACGGCACCGCCACGACGGGCTTTGCGACCTACGAGTGCGAGACGAAGGAGTTCATCCACGCGTTCAGGGAGGCACTATGAGACGAGCGACGGTCCGGACGGAGCACGCGAACCCGCGGCTGATCGCGGGGGCGCTCCGCCCGGACAACACCGACGAGATGCGGACCTCGGTCGAGGGAGACACGGTCGTCACGCGCATCGAGCGCGATACGACCGGCGGACTCCAGTCGACCGTGGACGACTACGTCGTGAACGTCGACGTCGCGGAACGAGTGGTACAGCACGCAGACCGACACAGCAAATCCAAACCATGAGCGAACGATCCGTTTCCCGAAAGAAGCAAGAGAAGCGGTGGTACACCGTGCACGCCCCGGAGCAGTTCGACCGGGCCGAACTCGGTGACACACCCGCAGACGAACCGGAGAAGGTGCTCGACCGCACCATCGAGACCACGCTGGGCGACCTGACCGACAACGCCAGCGAGAACAACACCAAGCTGAAGTTCAAGATCACGGACGTCGGCTCCGACGCCGCGTACACCGAGTTCGTGAAGCACGAGCTCACCCGTGACTACCTGCGCAGCCTGGTCCGCCGCGGCGCGTCCAAGATCGACGCGTACGTGACCGTGCTGACGACGGACGACTACCGCGTCCAGATCCAGCCCGTCGCGTTCACGACGAAGAAGGCCGACCACAGCCAGGAGCGCGCCATCCGCGAGACGATGGTCGACATCGTCGAGGAGGCCGCCGCAGAGCGGACCTTCGAGGAGCTCATCGACTCCGTCGTCGAGGGGCGTCTCTCCTCGGCCATCTACGGCGACGCGAAGACCATCTACCCGCTGCGCCGCGTCGAGATCAAGAAGGCGACCCTCGAGGCCCGTCCCGAAGAGGTCGCCGCGGAGGAGGAGGCCGCCGTCGACGTCGACGAGGAGGACGTCGACGTCGCGGCCGACGAGGACGACGAAGAGTAGGCGTTCGACGGACTACTCCGTCACGACGATTTTTCCGGTCATGCCGCCACGTTCGTGAGGGATGCAGACGTAGGCGTGCTCGCCGGGCACCTCGAACGTGTGTTCGAACGTCTCGCCGACGGGAATCGCGCCACCGCGGCTGTCGAACCAGGCGTCGCGAGCGGCCTGCTCGCCGTCGAACCCGCCGGAGGCGAAGTACGCGGCGTCCTCGGGGATCGCCCCCTCGTAGGCAGTCACAGTGTGGGCCTTGCTGGAGGTGTTCTTCCAGACGACGGTGTCGCCGACCGATACCTCGAGCTCGCCCGGGCGGAAGGCGCTCGCCGACATGCCGATATCGCAGGCCTCGCCGCAGTTCGTCCGACTCGTCGAGGAGAGCGCGAGACAGCCCGAGAGCCCGACTGCGGTGGCGGTGCCGACCGACGCGAGGAGTGTCCGGCGGTCCATACGCGCGGCTAGGAAGGAGCCACGCATAGGCGTCACGGTTCGGCAGCCGGGGTGAGAACGGACGGAGCGGGCTACTGTTCCTCGATGCAGTCGCGGATGGGCTCCATCACGTCGTCGGCGATGGTGTACGGGTCGGTGTCGCCGGACATCACGTTGTCGACGAACGCGCCGACGCCGCCGTGGTCGTCCATTTCGGCTGCGACCAGCCCGGCCGCGTCGTCGCGCAGGAGCGTCCGTATCTCCTCGGCGACGCGCTGGCGACGGCGACGGGTGAGTTCGCCCGAGTCCTCGAGGAACTGCCGGTGCTCGGCGAACGTCTCCACGAGGTCGACGACGCCCTGGCCGTCGATGGCGACGGTCTCGACGATGGGCGGCGTCCACGGGTCGGTGTCCTCGGGCATGTCGAGGTCCATCTCGACCTCGTCGAAGCCGTGGTGGCCCGCGTCGACGGTCGTCGAGCCCTGGCCGAGGTGGACCATCTCGGTGAGCTCCTGTACGGTCCGGTCAGCGCCGTCCATGTCGGCCTTGTTGACGACGAAGATGTCCGCAATCTCGAGGATGCCGGCCTTGAGCATCTGGACGTTGTCGCCCGCGCCCGGCGGCACGAGCACGCAGACGGTGTCGGCCGCGCCGACGATGTCGATCTCGTTCTGGCCCGCACCGACCGTCTCGATGATGACCTTGTCCTTGCCGAAGGCGTCCATCGCCTTCACGGCATCAGCCGTCGCCGTCGAGAGCCCGCCGAGGTTGCCGCGGGCCGACATCGACCGGAAGAACACGTCCATGTCGCCGACGTTCGACGCCATGCGGATGCGGTCGCCCAGCACCGCGCCGCCGGTGTACGGCGACGAGGGGTCGATGGCGACGACGCCGACCGTCTCGCCCTGCTCGCGGTAGTGCTCCGCGAGCTTGTCGACCAACGTCGACTTGCCCGCGCCGGGGCTGCCAGTGATGCCGATGACCTCGGCGTGGCCGGTGTGCTCGTAGAGCCCGGAGACGAGCTCGCGGTAGCCGGGGTCGTGGTTCTCTATCTTCGTGATGACCCGGGCGAGGGCGCGGTGCTTGCCGGCCAGCAGGTCGTCGAGCAGTCCCGCCGACTCGCTCATCGTTCCGGCGCGTTCTCGCGGACGTACTCGACCGTCTCCTCCATCGGCGTTCCGGGGCCGAACACCTCGGAGACGCCGAGTTCCTTCAGCTCGGCCTTGTCGTCGTCCGGGATGACCCCGCCGACGAGGATGAGCGTGTCGTCGAACGCGTCGTACTCCTTCAGGCCCTCGATGATCTTCGGGACGAGCGTACTGTGGGCACCGGAGAGGATGGAGATGCCCAGCACGTTCACGTCCTCCTGGACCGCCGCCTGGACGATCTCGTCCGGAGCCTTGTGCAGTCCGGAGTAGATGACCTCGAAGCCGGCGTCGCGGAACGCCCGCGCGATGACGTGTGCGCCGCGGTCGTGGCCGTCCAGCCCGACCTTGGCCACGAGACACCGAATCGACCGCTGCGACTGGTCGGTACTCATACGTCCACGTTCCCCACGCCCGCGTTTTACTTTAACGGAACCTACGCCGCCTCCAGCACCCGTTTCTCAACTGAAACTGTAGTAAATCAACGACGGTGGCATTCCCGCCGGTCCGTCGGAAGCGCAAGGACGATGAAACCCCACTCCTAACCACCGACAATGGCCACCTCAGACGTACGCGGGACGGTCCGGGACAACGTGCTGGCGACGACGGTCGTCCTCTCCGCCCTCGGCTACGCCCTCGTCCTCGGCACGTTCGCCGGGCTGTTCCCCATCTACCCCGAGATCGGCCGGGAGACGACGGACCTGCTCTCGCACGCCATCGCGGTCGTCAACACGTTCGCGACCGTCTCGCTCGCGCTCGGCTGGTACTGGATCCGCAACGGCGCGGTCGACAGACACCGCGCCGCGATGGGGACCTCGTTCGGCCTCATTCTCGTCTTCCTCGTGCTCTACCTCACGAAGGTCGGCGGCGGCGGCGAGAAGGCCATCGTCGGCGCGCCGGACCTCGTCTACGGCGCGTACCTCGTCATGCTCGCCATCCACATCGTCCTCTCCGTCGTCTCCGTGCCGGTGGTGCTGTACGCGCTGCTGCTCGGGCTCACGCACTCGCCCGCCGAGCTACGGGACACCGCCCACAAGCGCATCGGCCGTATCGCCGCCGGCTCGTGGATCCTCTCGCTCACGCTCGGCGTCGTCACCTACGTGATGCTGAACCACATCTACAGCGCCGAGATGCGGCTCGTGAGCCTGCTCGTCTGAGCGCCGAGACCGACCGACTTTTGCCGACCGTCTCGGTACCCGAGTGCAGTGCCGACAGAACGATACGACTCCCCCGATGCGGAGACCATCGAGCGCGTCGTCAGGGAGGGCCAGCGCGACGGGGCGATGGTCACCTGCCTCGCGGAGTGCGAGGTGGAGTACGACGGACGCAGCGGCGGCTACCTCGGGCCAGGCGACCGGCTGGTCGTCGCCAAGCCCGACGGGACCCTGCTGGTCCACCGGCCGTCCGGCCACCAGCCGGTGAACTGGATGCCCGCCGGTGCGACGATCAAGGTCGAGGAGGACGAGGGCGCGCCGCTGCTGTACGCCCGTCGCTCGAACCCGAACGAGTACCTGCGGGTCTACCTCCACGAGCCGCACCTGCTGACGCGGTTCGACGCCGACGACCCGGCGACGTACCAGGAGCGCGGCACAGAGGCGGAGATGCACGAGTACATCGAGCGCAACCCGGAGACGGCCATCGAGGAGGGCTTCCGCGTCGTCGAGCACGAGCGCGAGAGCGTCTACGGCTACATCGACTTCTTCGGGAAGGACGCCGAGGGCCGGCCCGTCGTCGTCGAGGTCAAGCGCCGGCAGGCGACGCTGAACAACGTCGACCAGCTGAAGCGGTACATGGAGCTGTACCGGGAGTCCCGTGAGCCGAGCGAACGGGACGTCAGCGGGTCCACCGAGGGAGCGAACGGAGAGAGCGACGGAGGTGGGACCCGCTGGAAGTCGAACCCCGATGTCAGAGGGATCCTCGTCGCGCCGTCGGCCAGCGACCGGGTGCGGCGCACGCTCCGGGACGACGGACTGGAGTTCGTCGAGCTGTCGGAGTTCGCCGTCGAGAAGCGCGAGTCGAGCGAGAAGACGCTCTCCGATTTCCTCTGAAGCTCAGTCCGTCACGGGAATCGCCCGTGCCCCCAGCGCGAAGAACACGACCGCGAGCACCGCGAGCAGCGCCAGCGACTCTATAGCGTCGAGTCCGAGGATGACTGTCCCCGGCTCGGCACCGGCCCAGATGGCCTGCCGGAGCCCGTGTGCGAAGTACGTCAGCGGCGAGAGCGCGACGAGGGGATGGAACCAGTCGGGGAGCATCGACGGCGGGACGAACGTCTCCGAGAGGAACAGCAGCGGGAGGCCGATGGCGTTCGCGGCCGTGATCGCGCCGTCCTGCGAGTCCGCGAGCGCGCCGAGCAGCGCGCCGACGCCACAGAAACAGACGACGCCGATGGGCACGTACAGCAGGAGCAGCGGCGAGAGCGTGATGCTCGCGCCCGTGAGCGCGACCGTCAACGCGAGCAACGCGAAGCCGGCGATGGCGATGATGACCGTGTTGACGAGCGTGTGCGCGAGGAGCCACTCGGCCCGCGAGAGCGGCGTCGTCGCGAGCTTCTCGAACCGACTGCCCTCGCGGTGGCGGGCGACCTCGGAGCCCATGCGCGAGAGCGGCGTCTGGAGCACCACGACCGCGAGGTAGCCCGGGACGTAGTACGCCGGGTCCTCGGCGAACAGTCCGCCACCGGCCGGGTTCGTCTGGACCAGCGCGCCGAAGATGCCGACGAGCAGGACCGGGAAGAAGAACGTGAAGAAGACCGCGACCCGTCGGCGCAGGAACGAGTGCCAGGCCGCGACGAACTCGGACCGGACGCGTCTCGTCGTCGTCATGGGCGAGGCTCGGTCCCGGGGGCGCTAAGGCCCACCGGTTTTGGGCCGCAGGCGCGGACGACCGTCGGCCGCTCAGTCGGTCGCCGGCACCTGTCGCCTCGGGTCCGGTCCGTAGCGCTCCCCGACCAGTTCCATGTACACGTCCTCAAGCGACGGCTCCGCCCACGCCAGCTCGGTGTAGTCGATCCCGGCCCGGTCCAGCGCCTCGACGATGCCGCCGATGTCACCCGGTTCCACGCCCTCGGCGACGACGCGGTCGCCGTCGATCCGCGTCTCGCGGCCGAGTGCGTCCGCCGCGGCGGTCGGGACACCGTCGACCGTGACCGCGAGTCGGCGGTCGCCGCCGTGTTCCCGGACGAGCTCGCCCGGCGTCCCGACAGCGACGAGGTCGCCGTCCGCGAGCAGGCCCACCCGGTCGGCCAGCCGTTCGGCCTCGCTCATGTCGTGGGTGGTCAGGAACACCGTCGTCCCGCCCGCGGCGAGCTCCTCGATGCGGTCCCAGAGCGTGCGCCGGCCGGCGGGGTCGATGCCGGTCGTCGGCTCGTCGAGGAAGAGGACGTCCGGGTCGTTGACCAGCGTCGCGCCGAGGCAGGTCCGGCGCTGCTGGCCGCCCGAGCAGTTCTCGTACCAGGTGTCGGCGGCGTCGGTGACGCCCACCTCGGCCATGACCTCGTCCACGTCCCGCGATTCGTCGTACAGCCCCCCGTAGTAGGCGACGACCTCCCGCGCGGTGAGCCGTCCAGGCGGCGAGAACGACTGCGGGAGCACGCCGAGTCGTGATTCGTCGGCGTCGCGCGGGCGCGAGCCGAGTAGTTCCACCGTGCCGTCGTCCGACTCCACCGTGCCGGTCAGCGAGCGGACGAGCGTCGTCTTCCCCGCGCCGTTCGGGCCGATGAGGGCGAACACCTCGCCCGCCTCGACCGACAGCGAGACGCCGTCGAGCGCGGTCGTCTCCCCGTAGGCCTTCCGGACACCCTCGGCGGCGAGTACCGTCGTCATGTCACCGTGTTCGGCTCCCACCGGGTAAGACCCTCCGACTTCGGGCGGCCCGGCGGAAAATTCCAATTGTCGGCAAGATTAAGTTACAGCGCACCGAAGTTCACGTATGAACCTCAAGAGGGCGCTCGCGTCGGCAGGCATCGCCGTCGGTGCCGTGGCAGCGACCAACGAGCTACTGTCGCGACGCGCCGAGCCACTCGAACCCGCACTCGAGGGCGAGCAGCGGACCTACCGCTGGCGCGGGATGGACGTTGCCTACACCGAGGCCGGCGACCCCGAGGCCCCGGACCTGCTGTTCGTCCACGGCGTCAACGCCGCCGGCTCCAGCCAGGAGTGGCACGAGATCTTCGAGCCGCTGTCGAAGGCGTACCACGTCGTCGCGGTCGACCTGCCCGGCTTCGGGCGCTCCGACCGGCCGCCAATCGACTACACCGCCGAGCTGTACGAGGACTTCGTGACGGACTTCGTCGACGACGTGACCGACGAGCCCGAGATCATCGCCGCCTCGCTGTCTGGCGCGTACGCCGCCACCGCGGCCAGCCGGACCGACGTCTCGCGGCTCGTGCTCGTCTGCCCGACGGACACCTCCATGCCCGGCGGGAAGAAGCCGCGGCTCAAGCGGGCCATCCGGTCGCCGCTGCTCGGCGAGGCCATCTTCAACGGCATCGCCTCGAACCCCTCGCTCGAGTACTTCAGCGCCGACCACGGCTACTACGACATGACCGGCTACAGCCGCGCGAAGCAGTCCTACCAGTGGCAGACCACCCACCAGCCGGGTGCCCGCTTCGCGCCGGCGTCGTTCGTCAGCGGCTACCTCGACCCCGAGACGGACCTCGAATCCACGCTCGCCGAACTGGACGTCCCGGTCACGCTCGTCTGGGGCCGCGAGTCCGACATCACGCCGCTCGCCGAGGGCCGGAACCTCGCCGACGCGACGGGTGCGAAGCTCGTCGTCATCGACTACGCGCGACTGCTCCCCCACGACGAGCATCCCGACAGGTTCGTCGAGGCGATCGAGGACGACCTCCCCGAGATCAGCGGCGAGGTGTTCGCGTCAGAGCGCAGACAGAGTCTCGAACGCGAGCGCGCCGAGGGACACGAGCCGGACCCGGACGTCGCCGTCGAGCGCGAACGCGACGCCGACGACGCCGTCGAGATCGACGTCGAAGACACCGGCTCGGAGAACTGAACGCTCCTACTTCGGTCTGAAGACGACCGCACGGTCGCCGGTCGTCTCCGTCTCCATCACGCCCACAGCGACGTCCATCCCGACCGACACGTCGTCCGGGTCGGCCTCGACGATGCCGGTGATGCGAGCCGGCCCGAACCGTGCGATGGCCGTCGCGAACGGTGCATCCTTCTCGAAGGCGGGCGTCGGCACGTGCACGACGGTGAACGTCTCCACCTCGCCCGTCTCCGGCAGTTGCTTCTCGGTCAGCTCGCGCGAGCCCGTCGCGGGGTCGACCCGCCGCGGCGGCAGCCAGCCGTCGCCGTCCGGGCCTTCGAGGTAGTACGCCTCGCCGTCCTCGACGGCGTCGAGCCAGTCGTCGTAGCCCGCGTCGTAGGTCTCGTCGTCGCTCATCGTCTCACCTCCAGAGCAAGCTCTGACGAACTCGCATTCACTCCGTTCATGCGACCACCTCCAGCACGTGGACGACGGCACTCGCGACCGTGCCACCCGCGTTGTGGGTGACGCCGGTCGTCGCTCCCTCGACGTACTCGCTGTTGGGGTGGTCGCCCCGGAGCAGCGAGGCCATCTCCGCGAGCTGGGACGCGCCGGTCGCGCCGACCGGGTGGCCCTTCGCCTTCAGGCCGCCGGAGAGGTTCACCGGCAGCTCGCCCTCGCGGGTCGTCTTCCCGTCCCGGGCCGCCGAGATGCCCTCGCCGACCTCGAACAGGCCGAGCGACTCCATCGCGAGCACCTCCGCGATGGTGAAGCAGTCGTGGACCTCCGCGACCTCCACGTCGTCTGCGGAGATACCGGCGTCCGCGTACGCCTCCGTGGCCGCCTCGTCGGCCGCCGGCGAGCGCGCGAGGAAGTCGCGGTCGTGCAGCGCCATCAGGTCGCCGCCCTGGCCCGTCCCCGTCACGGCCACGGACGCGTCGAGGTCGTGCTCCTCCGCGTACGCCTCCGACGTGAGCACGAGCGCGCTCGCGCCGTCGGAGATGGGACAGGAGTCGTACAGCCCGAGCGGTTCCGCGACCATCGGGGCCTCGACGACGTCCTCGATACTGATCTCGCGCTGGTACTGTGCCTTCTCGTTCGGGACGGCGTTCTCGTGGTTCTTCACCGCGATGGCGGCGAGGTCCTCGCGGTCGCCGCCGTACTCGCTGAAGTAGGCGTTCGCCATCAGCGCGTACGCGCCGGGGAACGTCATCCCGGCCTTGACCTCCCAGAGGTCGTCGGCCGCGATGGCGAGCGCCTCCGTCGCGCCCGCGGTCCCCAGGTTGGTCATCCGCTCCGCGCCGCCGACGAGCACCACGTCCCGCTCGCCGTTGCGGATGTTCTTCACCGCCTCCGCCACCGCCACCCCGGAGGAGGCACACGCCGCCTCGTATCGGGTCGCGGGCGCGTCGACGCCGACGGCCTCGGCCATCAGCGGGCCCTGGTGGCCCTGGTGTTCGGCGAGTTCGCCCATGAAGTTCCCGTAGAACAACGCCTCGACGTCGTCCTGGTCGACACCGGCGTCGTCGAGTGCGTCCAGTCCGGCCTCCGCGAAGAGGTCGCGACCGGTCCGTTCCGGTGACGCACCGAACTTGGTCAGCCCGACACCGGCGATTCGTACGTCGGTCATCAGGGAGAGATTGTCCACACACGGTTTAATATGTCGTGGTTAATGGGTCAACCCGCGCACGACCGCCGAGAGCGGTCGTGGTCGAGCACCCGGCCGGCACGCTTCGTGACGTGTTTATAGCTCGATTCCCTAGCCGCGCACATGGCAGACGAGTCATCGGAGACCGCGACCCCACCCCGTCCGAAGGCGAGCGTCTGGCCGATGCTCATCGCGTTCGGCCTGGCGATCTCCGAGGTGGGCGTACTGTTCGCCGTGCTCCCCCTGTCCGTGTTCGGCATCCTGCTCTTCGCGGGCGGCATCGCCGGCATCGTCACCGAGACCGGCTACGTCGACCAGCCCTGGCCCACCCTCGCCGGGCTCGCGTTCGTCTCCGTCGTCGTCGGAGGAGGGCTGTTCGTGGGCAACGGCGGCGGCATCATGCAGAACGGGGACGTCATCGCGGTCCCGAACGGTGTCGCCTACCGCGGCGTCTCCATCGCCGTCGCGGGCGTCCTCGGCCTCCTGCTCGCACTGTACGGTCGTCTCCGGCTGGAGATCCAGCCGGCACACGCCCGCTGACCACGCGCTACCCGTCGACAGCGACCGCGGCCCCGGCTCCCCCGCGGTCCGGAAACGACAACCTATTTGGTCGCCCGTCCGAAGCCTCCGGCAACGATGGAGCAAGACCGGACGATATTCGACAAGGACACGTTCCTCGACCTGACGGTGAACATGATCCCGCTGTTCATCATGGCGTTCTTCTTCGTGCTGTTCCTGCCGATGGTGTACGGCCCCTTCGGCTGGGACTCGACGTACTCGCTGCTCCAGATCGGACTCATCCTCGTCCCCTTCGGGCTGCTGGCGATCCTGACGTACTTCTCCGCGGTCGCCATCGAGGGTGACGCCAACGAGACGGAGGCCCGCGAGGCCGCCGAAGCGGAGGCAGAGGCCGAGGCAGCGGCGGAAGCCGAGACCGCCGATGCCGAAGCGGAGACCGAGGCAGTGGCGGAAACCGAGACCGCCGAAGCGGAAGCAGAGGCCGAGGCAGTGGCGGAGACCGAGACCGTCGACGAGGACACCACCCCGGACGGTGACGAGGACGCCGACCCCGAGACAGCCGACGCGGCGGACGAGACTGACGAGGCAGACGGGAACGACGAGGCGTAGTCGTCGTCGCCTCCGGGCTGGTTCGTCTCGCTCCTTCGTCGCCGTTCTTGCGTGTGATTCCCACACCCGAAGTTTCACCGTATAAACTTCATCCCGAACGTTTCTTTAGGGAGTAATCCTGAGGGACCCACATGGACATTAGCGGACAGATAGTGCTGACAGCCCTCATGGCTGTGTTCCTGTTCGGGGTCGTGCTGTTCCTGGCACGTGCCGCGGACTGGCGCACCTACACGCCGCTCGCGGGTGGCGGCTCCGGCATCGTCAGCCAGGAGGGCGGGTACGGACACGCTGAGAAACCGGCCGGGATATTCCGGTGGCTCACCACCGTCGACCACAAGGACATCGGCATCCTCTACGGCGTCTACGCCATCCTCGCGTTCGCGTGGGGCGGCATCGCCGTCATCATCATGCGGGCCGAGCTCATCACGCCCGGCATCGACGTGACCCAGGCGCTCGCAGGCGCGATGGGGGTCAGCAGCGGGCAGAACCTCTACAACGGTCTTCTCACGAGTCACGGCATCACGATGCTGTTCCTGTTCGGGACACCCATCCTCGCCGCCTTCTCCAACTACCTCGTCCCGCTGCTCATCGACGCGGACGACATGGCGTTCCCGCGCATCAACGCCATCGCGTTCTGGATGCTCCCGCCGGGCGCGGTGCTCATCTGGGCCGGCTTCTTCATCGCGCCGTTCGTCGAGAGCGTCGCGCCGTCGATGGCCTCCTGGACGATGTACCCGCCGCAGTCCGTCGAGCAGACCGCGACGGGTGGTGCCGCATCGAGCATCGCCCAGCTCAACGCCGGAACGGACCTGATGCTGCTCGGCCTGCACCTGACCGGTGTCTCGGCGACGATGGGTGCGATCAACTTCATCGCGACCATCTTCTCGGAGCGCGGTCCCGAGGTCGGCTGGGACAAGCTCGACATCTTCTCGTGGACCATCCTCACCCAGTCCGCGCTCATCCTGTTCTCGTTCCCGCTGCTGGGGAGCGCGCTGGTGATGCTGCTGCTCGATCGGAACTTCGCGACGACGTTCTTCACCACCGACGGCGGTGGCACCATCCTCTACCAGCACCTGTTCTGGTTCTTCGGCCACCCGGAGGTGTACATCCTCGTCCTGCCCCCGATGGGCATCATCAGCTACGTGCTCCCGCGCTTTGCGGGCCGGAAGCTGTTCGGCTTCAAGTTCGTCGTCTACTCCACGCTCGCCATCGGTGTGCTCTCCTTCGGTGTCTGGGCGCACCACATGTTCTCGACGGGCATCGACCCGCGCATCCGCGCCTCGTTCATGGCGGTCTCGCTGGCCATCGCGATCCCGAGTGCGGTGAAGACGTTCAACTGGATCACGACGATGTGGAACGGGAAGATCCGCCTGACGACGCCGATGCTGTACTGCATCGGCTTCGTCGCCAACTTCATCATCGGCGGCGTGACGGGCGTCTTCCTCGCCTCCATCCCCGTCGACTTCCTGCTCCACGACACGTACTACGTCGTCGGCCACTTCCACTACGTCATCATGGGCGCCATCGCGTTCGCCGTCTTCGCGGGCGTCTACTACTGGTTCCCGCTCGTCACCGGGCGGATGTACCAGGTCACGCTCGCCAAGGCCCACTTCTGGCTCACGATGGTCGGGACCAACCTGACGTTCTTCGCGATGATCCTGATGGGCTACGCCGGGATGCCGCGTCGCTACGCGACGTACAACCTCATCACGGTCGGCCCCATCGACCTCATCCAGACGATGCACGTGCTGGCGACCGTCGGCGCGTTCATCCTGCTGGTCGGCCAGATCATCTGGCTCTGGAACATGGTCCAGTCCTACCTGGAGGGCCCGCGCGTCGGTCCCGACCCGTGGAACCTCGAGGAGGACGGCGTCGACTCCCGCGAGTGGGACTGGTTCGAGAACCGCCTCGAGACCGCGCTCACCGACGGCGGCGAACCCGAGGACGCGGACGCAGACGCGTAACGCGGTTCGGTTCTTCTCCGTCGACTGCCGGAACGGCCAGCGTCAGCTCAGGACGAGCACGAAGCCGGTGACGAACATGAGCACGACGATGCTGCCGAGGACGAGACCGATCAGTTCCTTCTCGCTCATATCCCGCCCTATGGAGCACAGAGGGAAAGGCTAATCGTTGGCCGGTCCCCAGTCTCGAACGTGACAGAGACCGTCAGCGACCGGTTCCGGGGCAGACGCATCGTCGTCGGTATCTACCTCGCCGTCGTCGCACTCGCGGGCGTCTTCGGTGCTGCCGTCGGCGTGCTGCTGCCCGTCGAGTCCGGCCGGGACATCCAGGAGGCGAGCATCGCGGGCCTCGAGTTCGCGGTGACGCCGCTGAACTTCGCCGTCTACGGCGTCGTGATGGTCGGCGTGGGCCTCGGCGTGCTGCTGCTCGCGGTGCGGTTCGTCTCGCGGTTCGACGACGATGCAGTCGACGGGAACTAGTCCCCGCCGACGCGCGAGGCGATGTCCTCGACGACCTCGGGGTTGCGCAGCGTGGAGGTGTCGCCGAGCTCCTCGCCGTTCGCGATGTCCTCGAGCAGTCGGCGCATGATCTTCCCGGAGCGGGTCTTCGGCAGTTCGGGCGTGAAGATGACCGCTTCCGGCCGTGCGATGGGACCGATGGCGTCCTCGACACCCTCGATTATCTTCCCGCGCAGCTCCTCGCCGGGTTCGGAGCCGTCCTCGGTGATGACGTAGGCGTAGACGGCCTCGCCCTTCACGTCGTGGTGGCCACCGACGACGGCGGCCTCGGCGACACCCGGGACGCCGACGATGGCGCTCTCGATCTCCATCGTCCCGAGCCGGTGGCCGGAGACGTTGAGCACGTCGTCGACGCGACCGAGCACGGTGATGTAGCCGTCCTCGTCGAGTTTTGCGCCGTCCTCGGGGAAGTACACCCAGCGGTCGGCGTCCGGGTCGGAGTACTCGTTCCAGTACTCGCTGATGAACCGCTCGTCGTTGTTGTACAGCGTGCGGAGCATCCCCGGCCAGGGTTTGTTCACCGTGAGGTAGCCGGCCTCGCCCGCACCGACTGGCTCGCCAGAGACGTCGACGACCTCCGCGGAGATACCCGGAAGCGGCGGCCCGGCGGAACCGGGCTTCATCTCGCCGATTCCGGGCAGGGTGGTGACCATCATGCCGCCGGTCTCGGTCTGCCACCAGGTGTCGACGACGGGACAGTCCTCGTCGCCGATGTGCTTGTAGTACCACTTCCACGCCCGGGGGTTGATGGGTTCGCCGACGGTGCCGAGCAGCCGCAGGCTCGACAGGTCGTGCCGGTCCGGGTACTCGCCGCCCCACTTCATGAACGCCCGGATTGCCGTCGGCGCGGTGTAGAACTGGTCCACCTGGTAGCGGTCGACCATCTCCCAGATGCGGTCGCGGTCCGGGTAGTCCGGCGTCCCCTCGTACATCAGGGTCGTCGTCCCCAGCGCGAGCGGCCCGTAGACGATGTAGCTGTGGCCGGTGATCCAGCCGATGTCGGCCGAGCACCAGTACGTGTCCTCGGGCTTGATGTCGAGCACGGCGTGGCTGGTCCACGAGACGTAGCTCAGGTAGCCGCCGGTCGTGTGCTTGACACCTTTCGGTTCGCCCGTGGTGCCGGAGGTGTACATCAGGAACAGCATGTCCTCGGCGTCGCGGGAGACGGGGTCGACCCGCTCGCCGGCGTGGGACTCGACCAGTTCGTCGTAGTCGTGGGCGTGCTCGCCGAGGAACACCGTCAGCTCGTCCCCGAGGCGGTCGACGACGACCGTCTCGACGTCGTGCTCGACGCCACGGAGTCCCTCGTCGGCCTTCTCCTTGTGGTTCAGCGCGTCGCCGCGGCGGTAGTAGCCGTCGCAGGTGACGAGGAACTCGGACTCGGCGGCGTTCATCCGCGTCGCGAGCGCGTCGGCGGAGAAGCCAGCGAACACGACCGAGTGCGGCGCGCCGATGCGGGCACACGCCAGCATGGCGATGGGCAGCTCCGGCACCATCGGCATGTACAGCGTCACGACGTCGTCCTCCTCGACGCCCATATCACGGAGTGCGGCCGCGAACTCGTTCACCTCGTTGTAGAGGTCGAGGTACGTGTACGTCTTCGTCTCGCCGAGTTCGCCCTCCCAGCGGATGGCGGCCTGGTTCTTGCGGCCGTTCTCGACGTGCCGGTCGACGCAGTTGTACGACGCGTTGAGCGACCCGCCCGTGAACCACTCGTAGAACGGGGCGTCGCTCTCGTCGAGCACCTGGTCGTACCCCTCGTCCCAGTCGAGCAGGTCGGCAGCACGCTCCCACGCCTCCGGGTCCTCGAACTCCTCGTAGATGCCCTCGTCCGACACGTTCGCCTGCTCGACGAACGCGTCCGAGGGCTCGAAGGTGTCCTGTTCCGCCAGTCGGGCCTCCAGTTCCACCTCTCCGTCCTCGGTATCCTCTGCCATAGTTCGTGTTCAACCGATGTGCATAAACGGGATAAGCGTTCCCCCGACGCCGGTGGTCGGTTATGACGGCGGTCGTCGGAACTCCGGGACGATCCTCCCGGAAATGAACAGCTACTCGGCACTCCACCGACGAGCAACTCGCAATGAGTTCGGAGTACACGGTCCACGCGGACCGCCTCGACGCCCGTCTCGCCGACGCCGAGTTCGCCATCGCCGTCGTGACGGCGACCAAGCCCGACTTCTACAAGCAGGCCCCCGTCGTCACGGCCGCCGACGAGCTGGGCGTACCCTGTTTCATCCTCCACACCGGCCAGCACTACGACGACCTGCTCGGCCACGGGCTGGCGGAGTACGGCGTCGAGGAGCACATCGGCGTCGACCTCGGCGTCCGCGGCGGCCTCTCACAGAAGACCGCCGAGGTGACGAGCCGGGTCGACGAGTTCACCGACTACCTCGACGAGCAGCACCCGGACACCACCGTCGTCCCGCTCGTCCACGGCGACACCCACGCCGCCGCGACGGTGCCCCAGGCGTGGGCGTTCGCCACCGGCAGGCAGGTCGCACACAACGAGGCCGGCCTGCGCGGGATGGCCCCCGACTACGACGCGGTCGACCGCGAGGGACTGGCCGTCGGCGACACCGAGGCCGTCGACGCCTTCGTCGACACCCAGTGGGACGGCGACTGGCACGTCGACCGCTCCGAGCCGTTCCCCGAGCAGTACGACACGTTCGTCGGCTCCGCCGCGTCGCTGTACCACTTCGCCCCCGTCGAGCTCAACCGCGAGCACCTCGTCCGAGAGGGCTACCCCGAGGAGCGAATCCCCGTCGTCGGCAACAGCGTCGTCGACGCCATCGAGGCAAAGCGCGATGCAGCACTGGACGAGAGCGTCTTCGACGTCTACCCCGTACTCGAAGCCCGGGACGACTGGCTCCGCGTCGACGTCCACCGCCGGGCGAACCTGCTCCCCGGCCGGTTCCGCGCCATCGTCGAGGGCGTGATCTCGCTCGTCGAGGACGGCTACAACGTCAACTTCGTCGAGCTGAACGCCACCCGGAACGCGCTGGAGGCGACGGGGCTGCGCGAGAACCTGCTCGAACTCGACGAGGAACGCGAGAACTTCCTGTTCACCGGCCTCTGGAAGAAGCACGCCCACGTCTACGAGTTCCTCGAATCCGGCCAGTGCATGGCCGAATTCACCGACTCCGGCAGCATGCAGGAGGAGCTGAACCACATCGACGAGGCCGCCTGTCTCACCGCGCGGTTCAACACCGACCGCCCGGAGACGGTGTTCGAGGCGAACACGAACCTGCTCGTCCCGCCCATCTCCGGCGAGTTCGTCGCCTCCGCCGTGCGTCGGGTGTGCGAGGACGACGCGCTGCTGGAGACGATGCGTGACGGCCCGGAGCTCTACGGCGAGAACGTCGGCCGGGAGATCGTCTCGTTCATGGACGAGCACCGGGACGAGCCCGTGGAGTGGTCCCACGAGCGCGCCGGCTTCGACCTCGGTGAGACGACCGGGATGGAGTATCTGTAATCAGGCCAGCCCGATCTGCTCGGAGTACGCGCCGTACTCCGACTCGAACACCTTCATCACCTCGCCCATCGTCGCGTACTCCTTCACCGCGGCGACGATGTACGGCATGACGTTCTCGTCGGACTGGATGGCCGCTTCGAGGTCGCCGAGTGCGTCCTCGACGGCCTCGTCGTCGCGCTCCGCTTTGACCTGCGCGAGCCGGTCGAGCTGGCGCTGCTGAGTCTCCTCGTCGACCTTCAGGATCTCCGGCTCGGTGTCCTCCTCGATGGTGTACTTGTTCACGCCGACGACGACCTCCTCGTCGGCCTCCACGCGCTCCTGATACTCGTAGGAGGCCTCCTGGATCTCGCGGAGGAAGAAGCCCTGGTCGATGCCCTCCAGCACGCCGTCGCGTACCGAGCCGTCGCCCATCTCTTTGATCTCCTCGATGTAGTCCATCGCCTGCCCTTCGACCTGGTCGGTCAGCGCCTCGATGGCGTAGCTGCCGCCCATCGGGTCGACGATGTCCGCCGCGCCGGACTCCTCGGCGATGATCTGCTGGGTTCGGAGCGCGACCCGGACCGCACGCTCGGAGGGCAGCGCCAGCGCCTCGTCGAAGCTGTTCGTGTGCAGCGACTGGGTGCCGCCCATGACGCCCGCGAGCGCCTGGATGGTGACGCGGACGACGTTGTTCAGCGGCTGCTGGGCGGTGAGGCTCTGGCCGGCGGTCTGGGTGTGGAACTTCAGGCGCTTGGATTCGGGCTTCTGGGCGTCGTACCACTCGTCCATCACCCGGGCGTAGATACGCCGCGCCGCCCGGAACTTCGCGACCTCCTCGAAGATGGAGTTGTGGGAGTTGAAGAAGAAGGAGAGCCGCGGGGCGAACTCGTCCACGTCGAGCCCGCGGTCCATCGCATCCTCGACGTACGCGAAGCCGTCGGCGAGGGTGAACGCCAGCTCCTGGACCGCCGTCGAGCCGGCCTCGCGGATGTGGTAGCCCGAGATGGAGATGGGGTGGATGCGCGGGGTCTCCTCGGTGGCGAACTCGACGGTGTCGGTGACCACGTCGAGGCTCGGCTCCGGCGGGATGACCCACTCCTTCTGTGCGATGAACTCCTTCAGCATGTCGTTCTGCATGGTCCCGCTGATCTGGTCGCGCGGGACGCCGCGCTGGTCGGCGAGCGCGACGTACATCGCGAAGATGACCGGTGCGGACGGGTTGATGGTGAAGGAGGTCGATATCTCGCTCAGGTCGATGCCGTCGAACAGGATCTCCATGTCCCGCAGCGTGTCCACGGCGACGCCCTCCTTGCCGACCTCGCCGTCCGAGAGCGGGTCGTCCGAGTCCTTGCCCATCAGGCTCGGCATGTCGAACGCTGTCGAGAGCCCGGTCTGTCCCTCGTCGATGAGGTAGTGGAACCGCTCGTTCGTCTCCTCGGCGGTGCCGAAGCCGGCGAACTGCCGCATCGTCCACGTCCGCCCGCGGTACATCGTCGGGTACGGCCCCCGGGTGTACGGTTCCTCGCCGGGGAAGCCGAGGTCGTCCTCGTAGTCGAGGTCCGCCACATCGTCCGGCGTGTACAGCCGGTCCACGTGCATGTTCGACACCGTGGCGAACCGGTCCTTGCGCTCCCCGAAGCGGTCCAGTACCGGGTCGAGCGTCTCGGACTCCCAGTCCTCCCGGGCCTCGCGGATCTCGGCGAGGTCGTCGTCGTCGTACATGGACGTAATTTTTGCCGGACCGGGCAATAATGGTTCGGTACCGGCCAGTGGTCGCAGGTGCGGTCTCGCTCGGATTGGTGTTCGTTGCGGCTGGGGTCACCGGGTGAGGGTCCCGACACGGACGGTCGGGAACCCCTCGGCCGCTCACTGCTCGGGGTGGTCACACGCTGCGGCGTCCTCCTCGGCCAGTGGCAGCGTGACGATGAACACCGTCCCACGGGGGTCGTTGTCTTCGATGGTGACGGAGCCACCGTAGCCGTCGACGAGACTGTCGACGAGGAAGAGACCGATACCGGTTCCCGGGCTGTCGATGCCGTGTTCGCCGCGGCCGAAGACGAGCCGCTTCCGCGAGTCCGGGATGCCGGGGCCGTCGTCGGCGACGGTGACGACGACCGCGTCGCCGTCGACCTCGGTGCGGACCGTCACCGTCGGGTGGTCGCCGTCGTGGTGGATGACGGCGTTGCTGAGGAGGTTGTCGAACACCGAGGCGAGCATCTCGTTCCCGCAGACGGTGACGGCAGCGAGGTCGCCGTCGACCTCGAAGGTGGCCGCCTCGAACTTCTTGCGGTTCTTCGCGAGCTGGTCCGAGAGCACGTGGGCGAGATGGGTCGGCCGGGTCGGGAACTCCTCGCCCTTCGTGATCGCCTCGGCGAGGTCACGGACCTCCTTCGTGAGCTCGACGGTGTGTTCGACCGCATCGACGATGTTCAGGAAGGACTCGCGACCCTCCGGGGCGACGTGTGGCTCCAGCTCCTGACCCCAGCCCAGGACGACGTTCATGTCGTTCCGGATGTCGTGGCGGAGCACCCGGTTGAGCACGTCCAGCTCCTCGGAGAGCTCGGTGAGGCGCTTCTCGCGTTCCTTCTGTTCGGTGAGGTCGCGGACCACCATCACGGTCCGCCCCTCGTGACGGACGAACCGGGCATCGACCGGCACCGGCCCGTCCTCGCTCAGCAGTGTGAGGGCCAGACGCTCGGAGTCGGGCCCCTCGCTCTCGATACGGTCGAACGCGGCCGCGAATCGCTCGTGATCTTCCGGGGCGACGTACCGCTCCAGGAGGTCCTCGAACTGGGCACCGATGAGCGCATCGCGCGGTCGCCCGCTCACCTCGCCGACCCGGGCGTTCGCGTCGATGAGGACACGGTCGTCGTCGAAGATGTACACCGTGTCCTGCAGCGCATCGTACAGGTCGTCGAGGACGCGGTGTTCGGTCCGGTCGGTCATACCACCGTTACGTCGCTCCCGGTGTAAGAATTGTCGGCCCGAACTCAGTAGTGGCCCATCACGCCCTCGCGGCGCGCCCACCGCTGGCAGTAGGTGAACGCGGCGTAGCCGAGCCCGAGGTAGACCGCGGCGGTGATGAGGAGCACCGCGACCTCGGCGGGCGGCAGCTCCCAGAGGGCCACGCCGTCCGCCATCGCCCGCCGGAGGAGGTAGCTCCCCTGTGCCAGCGGGAGCCACTTGAGGACGGGGTACTCGGCGACCGGGGCCGAGATGAGCCCGATGAACAGGAACTGGACGAGCTGGAAGGCGTTCTCGATGCGTTTGAAGCGGATGGCCAGCCCCCCGAAGACGAACCCGACACCGACAGCCGGGAGGAGTGCGAGCAGGCCGAGGGGCAGCACCGTCAGGGGGTCGAGCGTGAGCGACTGCCCCGTGACCAGCAGCATGAACGCGAGCGTGGCCACGCCCCACAGGAACGCCTCGGCGAGGTTCACGACGGTCTTGGCGAGCATCACCCGCCCGAAGCCGAAGGGCGACATGAACAGCTGTTCGAGGGTGCCCCACTGCGCCTCGCGGGTCACGTTCCAGGAGAGCCCCGAGTACGCCGTGAGCGACATACTCCACAGCAGGTAGCCCACGATGAGCCCGCCGAGGGTGTCGCCGATGGCTGCCGGCGCGAGCGCCTGTCCGCCGAAGAACAGCACGAGGAACACGAGGAACACCGTCCCGAGCTGCGAGAGCGTGTTGACCGGGTAGCGCCGCAGCAACACGACCCGCTTCCGTGCGGACTGCCGGAGGAAGCCGAGATACCCGCGGACGCCGGTGTCGACCGTCGTCGCGCCGGTCCCCGTGCTCACGTGCCATCACCCCCGTTCGCTCGCCCGGTGACCTCCAGGAAGACCTCCTCCAGGTCCGGGTCCTGGCCGTCGATGTCGACGAGGCTCAGTCCGGCGGCCCGGAGCACGTCGAGTACGTCGTAGAGGGCGTCGCCGTCGGCGAGCGTCACGTCGAAGCCGGTGCGGTCGCCGGTCTCGGTCCAGCCGTCGGCGTCGAACTCGCGGACGAGCCGGGTCCGGGTCGTCTCGGCGACGGGCCCCTCGACGGTGACCCGGTAGGCCTGCGTCTCGAACACCTGCACGAGGTCGTCGACCGGGTCGTCGGCGATGACCGATCCCTCGGAGAGGATGACGACGCGGTCGCAGATGTCCTCGACGACGTCCATGTCGTGACTGGAGAGGACGATGGTGATGTCCTCCTCCTCGGCGAGCCGACGGAGCTCGCGCCGGAGTTCGAGCGACGCCTCCACGTCGAGCCCGAGCGTCGGCTCGTCGAGGAACACCACGTCGGTCCCGCGGGCCAGCGTGCAGGCCAGCGACACCTTCTGCTTCTGCCCGCGCGAGAGGTCGTTCACCGGCTCGTCGGCCTTCGCTGCGAGGTCGAAGGCGTCGAGCAGGCGGTCGTGGCGTTCCCTGGTCTCCGGGACGGACTGCCCGCCGAGGGCGGCGAAGAACTCGAGGTTCTCCCGCACGCTGAGCTTCCAGTAGACGTTCCGAGCCCCCTCCAGCATCGCGCCGACGTGGCGGTACACCCGACGGGGGCTCTCGTGGGCATCGACACCGGCGATCTCGACGGTGCCCGCGTCGGGGAGGACCAGCCCGAGCAGCGATTTGATGGTGGTCGTCTTGCCCGCACCGTTCGGGCCGAGGACGCCGACCGTCGTACCGCGCTCGATTGACAGGTCGACGCCGTCGACGGCACGGACCGCGTCGTCGCCGTCGCCGTACACCTTCGTCAACCCCTCGACCACGATGGCCGGAGGGAGGTCGGCCGCGTCCGCCGCTGTCGACTCGGGTCGTTGGTCGAGCGACACGTTCGCGCTCATGACTCGTCGTTGTGCGACACGCCCATTAACGATTTTCAGAAGGGCATTTCTGTAAAAAATAGTATGTTTCGGTCGACAGCTCTTCGTAGCTCCCGACACACTGTCGCGAGTATGGGAACCGGAGAGCACGACGGGTCCGGGACCACCGACCACTCCGTCCCCCCCGATGACCCGACGCCGCCCGCCGACGCCTTCGAGGTGCTCGGTCACGAGATCCGCCTCGCGACCATCGAGGCGCTCGCCGAGGAGCGCCGCGAGTCGTGGATCCCGCGCGGGTTGCGCTTCTCGGAGCTGCGCGACGCCGTCGGCGTCCGCGACACCGGCCAGTTCAACTACCACCTCGACCAGCTCAGGGGCTCGTTCGTCTCAAAGTTCGGCGACGAGTACGTCCTCACCAACGCCGGCTTCGAACTCGCCGGCGCGCTCCGTGCCGGGACGTTCGACCAGACCGCCGGGCGCACCGAGCGGCGGGGTGAACTCGACCGGACCTGTCCGGTCTGTGACGAGCCGCTCGAGGCCGTCTACGAGTACGGCTACCTCAGGGTGGTCTGCCCGGACCACGACCGGATACTGACGACGACGCTCCCGCCCGCCGCCGTCCACGACCGCGACATGTCGACCGTCGTCGACCTCGCCAACGCTCGCGTCCGCGACCAGGTCCAGCGGGTCCGCGCCGGCGGCTGCCCGCACTGCTGGGGCGAGACCACGGTGACCGCGCCGGCCGAACCGAGCGAGGCGTACCTCCGTGCTATCGCCGACGAGGCGGGCGACTGCGAGGACGCGGCCGACGACGAACACGACCCCGACGAGGACGCCGTCCTCGCGGAGTGTTCCTGTGAGGAGTGCGGGATGCGGTTCTGGCTACCCGTCTCCGTCTGCGTCGCGCACGACCCCGCCGTCGTCGCGTACTACCACGAGCACGGCGTCGAGATGGACGGCGACTACCTCGACATGGAGCACGCGACCGGGTCGAACGGCACGGTCGTCGCCGAGGACCCGGTCAGGCTCGAGGTCGACGTGGTGGTCGAGGACGCCGCGGAGGCGCTCGTCCTCACGCTCGATGCGAACACCGAGATCGTCGACTACCGGCGCGAGCCCCCCGCCGACCGTCGGACGTAACCCGCGTCACTGGAGTCGCTTCGTCGTCTCGACCAGCGGGTGCCGCGCGTAGTCCACGACCTGCACGTCGTCCAGCGACTCCAGCCCCTCCTTGCGCGCCGTCTCCGCCATCCCGAGTTCGAGTGCGTCCTCGACGACGATGACGTACGCGTCCATCTCGGTCATGTCGAGACGGTCCGCGGCCATGACGCGGTGGTGACCGTCCGCGAGCAGCAGCGTCCCGTCGTTGTCGATGACGACCAGCGGCTCGGCCAGCCCGCGCTCCAGCTCGTAGCGCCGACCCTCCAGCTCGTCCGCGTACACCTTCTTCTGGGTCGGGATGAGCCGGTCGAGCTCGATCCGGCGGCGCTCCTGGGCCAGCGCTACGCCGTGGATGTTCTCCAGCGTGCGACGGAGCTTCCCGACCTTCTCCGGGGTCGCGCGCTCGATCTGGCTGCGGATGACGTCCGCGTTCGAGATGATGCCGACGAGGTTGCCGGCGTCGTCGACCACCGGCAGCTTCTGGATGCCGGACCGGAGGATGACCCGGGCGGCGTCGGTGACCTTCATCTCGGGGTGGGCGACGATGAGGTCCGTCGTCATCACCTTGAATATCGGCTCGTCACCCTCGGCCAGCAGCAGGTCGCGCGCACTCACGAACCCCTCGACGCGCCGGCGGTCACAGACGGGAAAGCCACTGTGCTCGTCGCTCTCGTCGATCCGTTCGGCGACCTCCCTGACCGTCGCGTCCGGCGACACCGTCACCACGTCCTGGGTCATGTAGTCCCTGACCCGGGGTTTCCCGTGGCCGCTCGGCTCATCGTCCATGGCACCCCGTAACCGTCCCGTGGGCAAAAACCTGCGTTCTCGGTGCGACGCACGCTCCGGTCAGGACCCGTCGTCGCGGTCGAACGGGAGTCCCGGTGCCCCCCGTGGGACCGTCATCAGGTCGTGATCTCGCGGTCGTTCGTACCACGCGTCGAAGAACCGGTCGGTGATGACGTCGCGGATGGCCCCGTCGCGCTCGTCGTCGTCCGCGAACTCGCCGAAGGCCTGGGTCACGGGGATCTGCGCGCCGGCCATGTCGGCGTGGCCGCCCGCGCTGCCGATCTGGTCGAACGCGGCCCGGAGCGTCTCCCCGAGGTCCACGTCGGTGCTCCGAGCCCGGGCGGAGACGTACGTCACGTCGTCGATGAAGCCGTACACCAGCGTGCAGGTGATGCCGTCCATCGTCAACAGCTTGTCCGCGGCCTGGGGGAGCGCGTCGCGGTCGGAGATGGAGCCGACACCGGTGACGAGCACCGAGCCGCGCACCTCGCGGTTCTCGATGGCCCGGGCGAGCGTGTCCATCGTCTCGCCGTCGACGCTCGGGGACTCGATGCGGTCGAGCACCGCCTCGTCCACGTGCGGGAGCAGCCGGGCCGCGGCCTCGAAGTCCAGCCGCGAGGCCTCCCGTCTGAACTCGTCCGTGTCGATCTGGATGCCGTACAGGAGCGCGGTCGCGATGGGCTCGTCGAGCGGGACGCCCAGTCGACCGAAGTGGTCCGTCAGCAGCGTGCTCGTCGAGCCCACGTCCGTCCGGAGGTCCTGGTAGCGGCCCTGCACCGGCCCCCGCGGCGGGTGGTGGTCGACGACGATGTCGACGTGGATCTCCTCGGGCAGCTGGTCGTTGACGCTCGGCCGGGCGTGGTCGACCAGCGCGAAGCCCCCGAACTGCCCGAGGTCGTCCTCGGGGCCGAGCGTCCGCAGGTCCAGGTCGAGCAGGTTCACCATCGCACGGTTCTCCTGATGCGAGATCTCCCCGTAGTAGCACGCCTCCGCGTCGGTACCGGCGGCCTCGGCCAGCCGGCACAAGGCGACGGCGCTCGCGATGGCGTCCGGGTCGGGGTTGTCGTGCATCACGACCGCGAGCGGGCCGTCGATCTCCGCGAGCACCCGTCGGAGCCGGAGCGAGTCCTCGGCCGCCTCGCCGGTCACCTGATCGACCGCCCGGGTCGCCACCGCGTCGACCGGGTCCACGACGCGGTCGGCGACCGACCGGAGCACCTCGGTGTCACCGTCACGGCCCGCGTACGCGAGCAGGAAGGCGTCGGGGAAGCGACGCCGTGCTGCGGTGGCGATACGCTGGTTCCGCTCGGTGTCGTCGCTCGCGACCACGACCACGCCCACGTCGGCGAGCCCGGCGAGCGTCTCGGCGTCGCTCGGGTCGCCGACGGTCGCGTCGACGCCCTCTTCGCGGAGCGTCGCGACGCGGCTCTCGGCGTCGCAGACGACGCGTGCCGACCCAGTCCAGCCCTCGGTCGCCTCCAGCAACCGCTGGGTGACGACCCCGCAACCGAGGAAGAGCCGGGTTACCATACTCCGGTGGTTCCACTCCGCGGGCTAAAACGTATCGACACGAAGGAGAAACGCGGTCGGCCTACAGCAGCGCCGCAGCGGCCTCGATGGCCGCGTCGGACACCGGACCGAACACGCCGTACATCGCGGTCGTGACGACCGCGGCGAAGATGACGGCGGCGTACAGCCCGACCGGCCGACTCGAGATATCGAGCGGCTTCTTGTCCGCCGGCCGTTCGTCGAACCAGAGCGCCTTGACGAGCTTCGAGTAGTAGTAGAGGCTCACGGCGCTGTTGACGATGGCGACGGCGGCCAGCCAGACGAACCCGCTGTTGACGGCCGCGCCGAACAGCAGGTACTTGCTGAGGAAGCCCCCGAACGGCGGCAGCCCGGCCAGCGAGAACATGAACACCGTCATCGCGACGGAGGCGACCGGTGCCTGCCGACCGAGCCCGGTGAAGTCCTCGAAGGTGCGGCCGACGTCCCAGTACTCCGCCAGCGCGATGAACAGGAACGCCCCGGTGTTCATGAACCCGTAGACGAACAGGTGCATCATCCCACCGGCGAGGACGAACTGGCCGGCCTCGATCTTCGCGGTCGCGGCGGCCCCACCACCCGAGAGAGCGGCCAGCGACATCAGGACGTAGCCCGCGTGCCCCACGGAGGAGTACGCGAGCATCCGCTTGACCTTGTCCTGGGTCACCGCGGCGAGGTTGCCGAGCGTCATCGTGACGACCGCGAGGATCTGGAAGACGAGCACCCAGTCCGCGCCGAGGACGAGGAACTCGCCACCGCCGACGCGCAGGAACGCCTCGGTGAACACGCGGAAGGCGATGACGAACCCGGCGGCCTTCGACGCCGACGAGAGGAACGCGCTGATGGGTGCGGGTGCGCCCTCGTACGCCTCCGGTGCCCAGAAGTGGAACGGGACGGAGGCGGTCTTGAACGCGATACCGCCGATGACCATCACGACGCCCATACCGAGCAGTCCGGTGAACTCGCCGGTGATGGCGTTCTGCACGGCCGTCAGCTGGAGCGAGCCGGTCGCGGCGTACACCAGACTGATACCGTAGGCGAAGATGGCACTCGACAGCGCGCCGACGAGGAAGTACTTCAGCCCCGCCTCGACGCTGCCCTTGTTCTTCTTCAGGAACGCGACGAGCGCGTACGACGGCAGCGACGCGAGCTCGAGCGCGATGAACACCGTCACGAGCGAGTTGGCCGACGCCATCAGCGTCATGCCGGTCGCCGCGAGCAGCACCAGCGCGTAGTACGAGGCCTGGTAGCTGTGTCCAGCGAGGTAGTTGTAGCTCGCGAGGGTCACCATCGCCGTCACGCTGGCGACGATGACCGCGAACAGCAGGCTCATGCCGTCGACGACGAGCGCATCGCCGAACGGGTTGACCGGCTCACCATCGAAGGTGAACAGGAACGCGGCGGCGATGCCGAACGCGCCGACCGCACCAGCCGTCGAGAGCCCCGCGATGAGGCGGCGGTTGCTGGCGTCGGGGTCGACGAACAGCGCGAGCCCGAACATCGCGAGCAGCGTGAAGCTGACGAACGACCAGCCGGCGGGGCCCAGCCCGAGCGCGTCGGGCAGGGCGATGGCGACGCCGGCCACCGCGAGCGAGCCGAGCAGCGACAGCACCGCGATGGGGCCCTTCGTCGAGCGACCGATGCTGTCGACGTACAGCACGAGCAGGCCCGTCAGGCCCAGCAGGAACGCCGGAGCCAGCGTGAGCCAGGTCGTGTCCGCCATCAGGCACCACCTCCGACGAGGTCCGCGACCGGTCCACTCGCCTCACGGATCATCTCGAAGAAGATGTCCGGCTGCGAGCCGAGCGCGATGATCAGCACGAGCAGCACCGCGAGCGGTGCGATGTCGTGCAGCGGTGCGCGGCCGACCTCGTAGTCGGTCTCGAGGCGGTACTCGCCGAACAGCGTGCGCTGCATCGCAAAGAGCAGGTAGCCGGCGACGATGACGATGCCGAACATCGCCACCGCGGTGAAGGCCGGCATCAGGTCGTAGTTCGGCACGTCGAGCGCACCGGCCTGGAACGCGCCGAGGAACACGTAGAACTCGGCGGCGAAGCCGGACATGAGCGGGAGGCCCATGTAGCCGAACGCCCCCGCGATGAAGATGCCGACCGTGTACGGCATCTTCGACGCCATGCCGGACATATCGGTCACCATGCGCGTGTGAGTCGTGTTGTAGATGACGCCGACCGCCATGAACATCAGCCCCGAGATGAGGCCGTGGGAGATCATCTGGAACGTCGCGCCGCCGACGCCGTACAGCGTGTAGGCGGCGAGCCCGAGGATGACGTATCCCATCGAGGAGACGGAGGAGTACGCGACGATGCGCTTCAGGTCCGTCTGTGCCAGCGCGAGCATCGCGCCGTAGATGATGGAGATGACGGCGAACGCGGCGATGATGGGCATGTTCGCCCGGGCCACGTCCGGAAGCATCGTGAAGTTGAACCGGAGCAGCGCGTAGGTCCCCATCTTCAGCAGGACACCGGCCAGGAGCACCGACACGGGCGTCGGTGCCTCGACGTGGGCGTCCGGCAGCCAGGTGTGGACCGGGACGACCGGGACCTTGACCGCGAAGCCGGCGAACAGCGCAGCGAACGCGGCGACCTTCAGCGTCTCGCCGCCGACGAACGCCAGCTCGTCGGGCTGGACGTTCTCGACGACGAGCGCCTCCGCGGTCTCGGGCAGCGCGAACGTCGAGACGGCGTCACCGAGCCCGAACACGAGCGCGGTGTAGCCGACGAACATCACCAGCGAGGCGACGTTCGTGTAGACGAACATCTTGATGGCCGCGTACTTCCGGCGTGGGCCGCCCCAGACACCGATGAGGAAGTACATCGGGACGAGGACGGCCTCCCAGAAGACGAACCAGACGAAGAAGTCCAGCGCCGTGAAGACGCCGAGCAGTCCGGCCTCGAGGAACAGCACGAGCCCGTAGAACTGCGACTGGCGCTCGTCGATGGGGGTCCACGCGCTCACGAGTGCGAGCGTGACGAGCACGGTCGTCAGCACGACGAGCGGCATGCTGATGCCGTCGATACCGACGAACCACTCGATGTCCGGTAGCGGGCCGAGCCCGAGCCAGGTCTCCCGGCTCGTGAACGCGGTCTCGCCGCCGAGCAGCGCGTTGCCTGTTGCGTCGTACGTGGCCCACATGCCCAGACTCCCGACGAGGGGAATCAGGCTCCAGGCCGTCGCCAGCTTCGCCGCGTAGCGGTCGGAGCCAGCCATGACGACGAGCGATCCGACCAGTGTGACTGCGATGAGCGCCTCTATCGTTCCATTCATCATGCGAACCACCCTCCTGTGACGCCGACGATGAGCAACAGGGCGACGAGGCCCAGCGCGAGCAGCGCGGCGTAGTTGGTGACGACACCGGTCTGGATGCGCTTGACGAGCGAGCCACCGGTGAGGCTCGTCCGACCGACACCGTTGACGATGCCGTCGATGATGCCCTGGTCGAACCGGTCGGCGACCTTCGCGAGGGGCAACGTCAGCCCCGAGGCCAGCCAGACCTGGTACTCGTCCTGGTAGTAGTTGTTGTACCAGAGCGTCTTGAGACCGCCGAGCTTGTCGGTGTGCTCCACGGGCGTGGGGTCACGACCGTACAGCGCGTACGCGAGCCCGACGCCGGCGAGCGCCAGGCCGAGCGAGAGGCCCGCCGAGATCAGCACGGTCACGGACTCGCTCCCGAACGCCGTGGCGTCGGCGGTGTAGCCCGCAGCGTCGTGGAGCACCTCGCCGTAGTGGTGTGCGGTCAGGTTCGCCACCAGCTCGGACTCGGAGTCGAGGAACTGGTGGAGGTAGTCGATGCCCCCGATCCCCAGCACCTTCTCGACGGGGACCATGTTGACGACGCCGGCGACGGTCGCCAGCGCGCCGAGCACGACGAGCGGCACCTTCACGTTCCAGCGGACCGGTTCGGGGTCGCGAGCGGTGTCAGTGCGGGCCTCGCCGTGGAAGGTGAGGAACACCATCCGGAACGTGTAGAAGCCGGTGAACAGCACCGCGACCAGCCCCATCGCGTACGCGGCGAGGAGCATCGTGCCGGTCGTCCCGGCGCTGCCGAGGCCGTGGACGAGCACCTCGTAGAGGACCTCGTCCTTCGACCAGAAGCCCGCGAACGGGATGATGCCCGCCAGCGCGAGCGAACCCGCGAGGAACGTGTAGTAGGTCACGGGCATCTTGTTCTTCAGACCACCCATGTCCCACATGTCCTCGTTGTGGTGCATCGCGATGATGACCGACCCGGCACCGAGGAACAGCAGCGCCTTGAAGAAGGCGTGGGTCATCAGGTGGAAGGTCGCTGCGACGTAGCCGCCGCCGCCCAGCGCGAGCATCATATACCCGTACTGGGAGATGGTGGAGTACGCGAGCACCTGCTTGATCTCGCGTTTGACGACGCCCATCGTCGCCGCGAAGAGCGCGGTGAACCCACCCGTGAGCGCGATGATGGCGAGCACGGTGGGCAGCAGCGCGTAGAAGCCGTACATCCGGGCGACGAGGTAGACACCGGCCGCGACCATCGTCGCCGCGTGGATGAGCGCGGAGACCGGCGTCGGGCCCTCCATCGCGTCGGGCAGCCACGTGTGCAGCGGGAACTGCGCGGACTTGCCGATGACGCCGCCGAGGACGAGCAGGCCCAGGATGCCGAACCACGCCTCGGGACCGAACCCGAAGTACTGCGTTCCGGCGGCGAGGGCCTCCTCGGCCAGCACCGGGAACGCCGTCTGGCTCTCCGTGCTGACGAAGCGGGCCGTCCCGAACGTCGCGACGACGCCGACGACGCCGACGAGGAAGAAGTAGTCACCGAAACGGGTGACGAGGAACGCCTTCTTCGCCGCCGACGGCGGGCCATCCTGGCGGAACCAGAAGCCGATGAGCAGGTACGAGCAGAGCCCGACCAGCTCGAAGAACATGAACGCCATCAGCAGGTTGTCCGCCATGACGAACGCGAGCATCGAGAACGTGAACAGCCCGAGTTCGGAGTAGTAGCGGGGCAGTCCCGTCTCGCCCTCGTCGTTCATGTAGCCGAGGCTGAACACGTGGACGAGCAGGGCGATGAGCGAGACGATGACGAGCATCAACGCCGACAGCGGGTCGATGAAGATGCCGAAGTGAAGCGGCACCTCCTCGGCCCCGGACCAGGTGAACAGGTCCTGCTGGTACGTACTGCCGCCCGCGACCGTCACGAGCGCGAACAGCGAGAGCACGAGCGAACCGGCCGTCGCGGCGATACCCGCCGACGCGCCCTTCTTCGGCATGTAGTTGCCGAGCGCGAGCGCGACGAGGAACGAGGCGAACGGGAGCGCCACGATCGCGGGCGCGAGGTCGAATGCGAGTTCTCCTGCCATCGTTACCACCTCATTGTTGCGGCTTCAGCCACGTCGACGTCTTCGAAGTTGCGATACAGGACGAGGATGATCCCGATGCCGACGGCGACCTCCGCGGCGGCGAGCGCCATCGTGAAGAGGGCGAACACCTGCCCGGTGAGGTTGCCGTAGTACTGGCTGAACGCGACGAGGTTGATGTTCGCCGCGTTGAGCATCAACTCGACCGACATCAGGAACATCAGGGCGTTCCGCCGGGTCAGGATGCCGAACAGCCCGGTACAGAACACCGCCGCCGAGAGGATGAGATAGTAGGTCGTGTCGACTGCCATTCAGTTGTCACCTCCGTCTTCCGTGCCGCCGTCGGCGGCGACCTGCCCGGCAGTGGTGCCGGACGGTTCGTCCACGTCGCGCAGGCCGAGCGCGGTGACGACCTCGCCGCCTTCGTCGCGGCGGGCGAGCGTCACCGCGCCGTCGAGTGCGGCGTCGAGCACGATGGCCATGAGCACGAACGCCACGAGGAACGTCTCTCCGGGTGCCGAGCGCTGGTCGCTGTCGATGGCGAACATCATGTAGCCGATGTTCTCGGTGATGCTCGTCCGGGAGACCGCGTAGACGGTGTCGGCCTGGCCGTCACCGTTCGAGTCCGCCTCGACGAAGTCGACCCCGACGCCGGGGTCGTTCGCGACCGAGACGTTCGCCGCCTCCGAGCCGTCGCTCGCGTTGTACGCGACCGCGTACGTCTGCCCGCCGGCGCTGACGGTGCCGTACTCGCCGGTCGGTGACTCGGACTGCAGCGTCTCGTTCTGGATCGTCGTCGCCTCGTCGAACCCGACGGGGTCACCGAGTGGTGCCCCGACGAACACGACCGCCATGATGACGAACAGGGCGACCGCGACGATGCCCGGGGCGAGATGCCCGCCGAGTTTCAGTTTCGGGCCTGTTGTCATGCCTCTACAACCTCCGTCGTGTCGTCTTCGCGAACCAGCATCACGGCGAACGTGATCAGGATGAGTACCCCGCCGACGTAGACCAGAATCTGCATCGCGGCGAGGAACTCGGCCTGCTGCATCACGTAGTGTACCGCGACGCTGAGTAGCGCGACGCCCAGGAAGAGTGCGGAGTGCCACACGTCCTCCACGAGGACGACGCCGACGCTACTTGCCACCGTGACGATGGCGAAGAGCGCGAAGGCGACGAGTTCTGCGAGTGCCATTGTTTGGGTTCTCCTATCGCTGTATGTTGAAGATTTCGAGACGGCCGCGGCCGTCTACTGGTAATCGACCTCGCCGTCGCCCTCGCCGATCCACGCGCCACGGTCGGGCTCGCGGGACTCGAGGGGGTCGATGTCCTTGTACCAGGGTACGCTCTTGAGCTGTTCTTTGTTGTAGACGAGGTCGTCCTTCGTGTCGCCGGTGAACTCGAAGTTCTGCGTGAGCAGGATCGCGTCCACCGGGCAGACCTCCTCACAGAGCCGGCAGTAGATGCACTGTCCGATGTGGAGGTTGTACTCCTCACCGTTGCGCTGTGCGTCGGTCACGATGTGGATGGTGTCGTTCGGACAGACGTTCTCGCACTGCCGGCACCAGATACACCGCTCCTGGCTGAACTTGTGGATGCCGCGGAACCGCGGCGAGACCTCGGGCGGTGTCTCCGGGTACTCGACGGTGAACGTCTCACCGTCCAGCGCGTGCTTCATCGTGGTCGCCATGGATTTGAGTATGCCGATCATGCAATCACCCCGACGAGGAGTGCGGTCAGCAGCAGGTTCGCGAAGGAGAGCACGAGCATCCCCTTCCAGCCGATCTCGATGAGCTGGTCGATACGAACGCGCGGGACTGCAGAGCGCGCCCACTGGGTGAACAGGAACACGCCCCAGATCTTCGCCGTGAACCAGAGGAAGCCGATGGACTCGGGACCCGGGCCGGCGGGGCCGCCCAGGAACAGCGTCGCCACGATGGCTCCGCCGAGGAAGATGTGCAGGAACTCGCCCAGGTAGATGAGGACGAAGTAGACCGAGGAGTACTCGGTCTGGTAGCCCGCGACGATCTCGGTCGGGGCCTCGGGGATGTCGAACGGGTTCCGCCCGACCTCCGCGAGGTTCGCGACCATGAACAGCGCGAACGCGAACGGGTTCACGAACGCGAACCACGACGGGATCGAGAAGCCGGCGATGGTCACCAGCGTCTCCTGCTGGACCGCGACGATCTCGCCCATCTGGAGCGACTGCGTGAACAGCACGACGGACGCGCCGGTCAGGATGAGCGGGATCTCGTACGCGACGTTCTGTGCGATGGCCCGCAGCGCGCCCAGCATCGAGTACTTGTTCGAGGACGCGTAGCCCGCCATCGTCAGCCCGAGCGTCGCGATGGAGGCCACCGCGAACACGTACGCCAGCCCCGCCTCGGGGTCGGCCAGATGGAAGTTGATCGGGCCGAGGTAGCCCATCGGGATGACCGCGAAGCCGAGCAGTGCCGACCCGGCGACGATGAGCGGCGCGAGGTCGTACGCCGGCCTGTCGACGTCCTCGGGGATGATGAGCTCCTTCGAGAGCAGGCGGAGGGCGTCGGCCGGGATCGTCCCCAGACCGAACGGTCCGATGCGGTTGGCCGCGATGCGGTCGGTGAACGCGGCCGTAATCTTCCGCTTCGCCCACGGGCCCGCGACGCCAGTGTACGCGAGCATCACGTTGCCGATGAGGAACGCGCCGACGAACGCCGCGATGGCCTGGCCCAGCACCGTGTCGGGCAGGCCGACCGCTGTCCGGATGGTCTCCGGGAGCAGTTGCTCCGTCGCCATCAGCGGTCCACCTCCCCGAGCACGATGTCGAGGCTACCGAGCGAGGCGATGAGGTCGGCGATGTACTCGCCCTCGGACATCTCGCCGAGTGTCTGCAGGTTCGAGAAGCACGGGCTCCGGATCTTGAACCGACCGGGCTTGTCCGTGCCGTCGGCCCGGATGTAGATGCCGAGTTCGCCCTTCGCGCCTTCGACGGCGCGGTAGGTCTCGGTGTCGGCCTCCGGTTTGAGGGTGCGGGGGACGTTCGACTGGATGGTCCGCTCGTCCTCGGGCCACTCCTCGAGCAGATCGACGCACTGTTCGATTATCTTCGCGGACTCCTCGACCTCCTGCAGCCGGACGAGGACGCGGCTGTAGTTGTCGCAGCCGTCCTCGGTGACGACGTCCCAGTCGAGCTCGTCGTAGTAGCCGTAGGGGTCGTCACGGCGGAGGTCGTAGTCGATACCGGAGCCACGCGCCACCGGGCCGGTCGCGCCGTAGCTCTTCGCGACCTCGGGTTCGAGGATGCCCGTGTTGACACAGCGGATCTGGAAGATCTCGTTGCCGGTGAGGAGGTCGTGGTACTCCTCGAGCTTCGCCGGCAGCTCCTCGAGGAAGTCCCGGGTGTTCTCGAAGAACTCCTCGCGTGGCTCGGGGAGGTCCCAGGCGACACCGCCCAGCCGGAGGTAGTTGAACATCATCCGCTGGCCGGTGAGGTCCTCGAGGATGTTCTGGATGACCTCGCGGTCGCGGACCCCGTACTGGAACAGCGCGGTGAAGTCGCCGTAGACGTCGAGTGCGAACGTCGCGACCGCGAGCATGTGCGAGGCGATGCGGCAGAGCTCGGCGGACATCGTCCGGATGACCTGTGCGTACTCGGGCACCTCGATGTCCGCGAGATCTTCTGCAGCGCGTGCGTACGCCCACTCGTTGAGGATGCCGGCGGAGATGTAGTCCCACCGGTCGGGGTACGGCATGATCTGGTGGCGGTAGGTGCCGTTCTGGCACATCTGCTCCTCGCAGCGGTGGAGGTAGCCGATGTCCGGGTCGACGTCCGCGACCGTCTCGCCGTCGAGGACGGTCTTGAGGTGCAGGACACCGTGGGTCGCCGGGTGGTGCGGGCCGATGTTGAGGAACATCGTGTCCGCCTCGCTGTCCATGTGGTCGTCACGGAGTGGGTTGTCCCACTCCCCGAGCGTGACTATCTGGGGACTGTCCTGGTCGTAGTCCTGACCGAGCGGGTGGCCCTGCCAGGTGTCGGGCAGCAGGATGCGCCGCGGGTCCGGGTGACCCTCGTAGTCGATACCGACGAGGTCGTACGCCTCGCGCTCGTGCCAGTCGGCGGTCCGGAACACCGGCTCCGCGGTCTGGCTGACCGGCTCGTCCTTCGAGGCCGGGACGACGACGCTGACCTCCTGGGTCGGGTCGTCGTACTTCTTCAGGTGGTAGATCGACTCGTACCGGTCCTCGTACTCCTGGGCAGTGACACAGGAGAGGTGGTCGTAGCCCATGTCGTCCCGGAGCGCGAACAGGGTGTCCTGTACCTGGTCCGGCCGGACGACCACGGAGGCGTCCGCGTTGAGGTGCTCCTCGGTGCCCTGGGCGAGGTCGCCGAGCCTCTCGAGGACCTCGTCCTCGACGGTGACACCCGCCTCGATCTCCGGAGTCTCCTCGACGCTCATGGCGAATCGACCCAGTTGTACCGCATTGCGAGGGTGTCCTCGTCGATCTGGTCGGCGAGCTCGTCGACGATCTCGTCGCGCTCCATGTCACCGAACTGCTCCAGTTCGTACGGTTTGACGACGACTGGCGAGGACTCGCCGTTGGCGATGCGCTCCTGCAGTTTGGCGACGCCGTAGACCAGCGCCTCCGGGCGCGGCGGGCAGCCGGGGACGTGGATGTCCACCGGGATGACCTCCTCGGCACCCTTGATGACGTTGTACCCCTCCTGGAACGGACCGCCGGAGATGGTACACGAGCCCATGCCGATGACGAACTTCGGCTCGGGCATCTGGTCGTAGACGCGCTTCATGCGCGGGGCGAACTTCGAGACGATGGTCCCCGGTACGATGATGACGTCCGCCTGTCGCGGCGACGCCCGGGGGACGCCCGCGTGGAAGCGGTCGAGGTCGTGCTTGACCGCGTACGTGTGCATCATCTCGATGCTGCAACACGCGATCCCGAACTGCAGCATGAACATCGACGACCCGCGCACCCAGTTCATGAACTTGTCGAACTTGGTGAGGATGAACGGGGTGGAGCCGAGCGCCTCCCGGAGCCGCGAGTTGAAGCGGTCGTCCAGCCCCTCGCCCATGCGGGCGTCGCGTGTGTCTGTCAGCATGTCTGTACTCCCGCCGTCGATAGGGTTGTCGCTACTCATCGTTTTGCCTGTACCTGCGATTCCGAGCGCGCGCTCTTGGCCCAGTCCACCGCGCCGTTGTGCCAGGCCCATGCCAGACCGGCGACGAGCACGGTGATGAACACCAGCATCGGGACCAGTACGGGGCCGAGTGCTGCTCCACCTTCGAGTGCAGAGCCGTAGATGACCGTCCACGGGAAGATCAGGACGGTCTCGATGTCGAAGATGGTGAACAGCAGTGCGACCATGTAGTACTGGATGTTGAAGCGGATGCGGGTCCCACCTGTCGGGACCTCACCACTCTCGTAGGTGGCGCGCTTGCTGTCTTCAGGAACGCTCGGTCTGAGCAGTGCCGAGACCGACATCATGCCGACCGGAATCAGCACGCCGACGAGCGCGAGCGCCCCAATGGCTATCCATGGATTCATGCCGTATTCTCCGTAACATCCGGGGCTTTGAAGCGCACCCATATAAGGGTTGATTCTTGCGATTTCCGGGGGTTCTCCCCCGTTCCGGTCCGGGAAACGTCGACGGCCGAGTGGGTGCGGATGTTTTTAAGCGATTCCGCGTGGGGACCGGTCGGAAGTACTGGAAAACGAACAGAATCGGGGGCAGGCGGAGCCGTCGTCAGCCCCGTCGTTCCGTGAACCCGGGCGTGCCGAGCTCGTGGAGGTCCCGCGAGACGCGCGCCACGTCGCCCTTCAGACCCTCGTGGTAGTCGACGAGGCGGTCGCGGAGTTCGTCGTGTTCGCGGGCGAGGATCTGTGCGGCCGACAGCGCGGCGTTGAACGACTTCCCGGCGTCGACGGCGGTCAGCGGCGCGCCCTGGGGCATCCCGATGACCGAGTCGACCGATTTCTCCTGCACCGGCACGCCGACGACGGGCACCGGGTACGCGATGGACGCCGTCATGTTCGGCAGGTCCGCCGACTTCCCGCCCGCACCGGCGATGATGACGTCGATGCCGCGGTCCTCGGCCGTCTCGGCGTAGGCGTACATCAGCTCGGGCGTGCGGTGGGCGGAGACGACGTACGTCTCGAAGGTGAACCGCGCCTCGGGCGGGTCGTCGTAGTCGGTCATCTCGGCGAAGCCGAGTTCGTCGACGAGCGCGTCGTACGCGCCGGGACGGCCCGTCTCCGAGCCCATCATCACGTCGAGGTCGGAGTCCGAGCCCATGACGATGCCCACGTCCGGGGTGTCCGCGTCGGGTCGGTCGCGCTGTGCCTCCGCGTGCAGGTCGTCGATGAGGTCGTCGAGTTCGTCGGTCATGTGTCGTTGATCGTGGTCAGTCGAAGCTCAGTCCCTCGACGAGCGAGCGGGCGCTCGCGAGCAGGTCCTCCCGCGATTCGTCGTCGCCGGTCGCGACCCTGGTGACGTGGCCCATCTTCCGGAGTGGCCGGGCCTCGTGCTTGCCGTACCAGTGCAGGTTCACACCCGGCGTCGCGAGTACGTCCGAGACCCCGTCGACCTCCGCGGGTCGGGAGTCGTCGCCGTCCGCGAGCACGTTCTTCGTCGCGGTCGGGGCCCGCAGGTCGGTCGCGCCGAGCGGCCAGCCCACGACCGCCCGGAGGTGCTGTTCGAACTGCGAGGTGTGTGCGCCCTCGATGGACCAGTGCCCGGAGTTGTGCGGGCGCGGCGCGATCTCGTTGACGAGTATCGCCCCGTCGGTCGTCTCGAACAGCTCGATGGCGTAGACGCCACGGCCGTCGAGCAGGTCGAGCACGTCCCGGCCCACCTGCTCGGCCTCCGCGAGCACGGCGTCGGGGGAGCGCGACGGGACGACCATCTCCCGCAGGATCTCCGCCTCGTGGATGTTCTCCCCGACCGGGAACGTCGCGACCTCGCCGTCGCCCTTGGCGGCGACGACGGAGATCTCGCGCTCGTAGTCCACGAACGCCTCGACCATCGCGGGCCCGCCGACCGCGTCCATCGCGGCCGCGGCGTCGTCGACGGACTCCACGGGGACGTTCCCGCGCCCGTCGTAGCCGCCGGTGCGGGCCTTCAGCATCGCGGGCGTCCCGAGCTCGTGCAGCGCCGACCGCAGCTCCGCGGCGTCGTCCACCCGTCGGAACGACGGCACCGGAACCCCGGCGTCGGCGAGTGCCTCCTTCTGGTGGAGCTTGTCGTGGATGAGCGCGAGCGTCGCCGGATCCGGGTGGCAGGGGACGCCCGTCTCGTCGCTGATCTCGGCGAGGGTCTCCTGGTCGGCGAGTTCGATCTCGAACGTGAGGAAGTCGGACCGTTCGGCGAGGTCGCGGATTGCGTCGGCGTCGTCGAAGTCGGCGACGAGCTGGTCCGTCGCGACCTGGGCCGCCGGTGCGTTCGGCGTCGGGTCGAGGACGACCAGTTCGATGCCCAGCGGGGCTGCTGCCTCGCCGAGCATGCGTCCGAGCTGGCCACCGCCGACCACGCCGACCGTCGGGCCTGGTAGGCTCGCGGGCATGTGGTCGGGGATTCCGAAGGAGCCCGCTTAACGCTTGCTCTATCGGCCGGTGGAGGCGTTGACGAAGATGACCGTGTTCGTCCCGTTCACCGTCAGCTGCAGCTCGTACTGCTCGTAGCCGCCGCCGAGCTCGCGGGCGACGGTGTTCCGGTGGACGGCCCGGGCGACGACCACGGGCGGGGGCGACTCGAGTGCGGCGCGGAGCGCGGTCGCGTTGCGGGCGCTCGCCGTCTCCAGTCCGTGCCGTTCGAAGTACCAGGGCAGCGGCAGCCGGTTGTACCACGCCTCGTTGCGGGCGAGCTGCCGATAGGTGTCGTCCCGCCAGCCGTAGTCGTCGGTCACTGGAAGCGTGTCGGCGGCCGACTCGTCGTCCATCGCGAAGTACGCGCCGTAGTAGAGCACGTCCGGGCCGTCGTCGTGGCCGGCGGTGGCGAGTTCGACGTGGCCGAGCACCGGGTCGAACTCCGTCCCGGGCTGGCCGGGCTGGACGAGTCCGTTGTCGGGCGACGCCGGGGAGTGGAACGAGGTCGTGGCGGCCGCGCCGACGGCCGTCCCAGCTGCGGCGGTCAGGACGAGCACCGCGAGCGCGGCCGAGACGGCCCGGCGGTCGGCGACCGCGTCACCGCCCCACCGGTAGACCAGCGAGAGCGCGACGGCGGCCGGCACCGCGAGCGGGACCGCGACGTGGACCGCGTGCCAGGGCCCCATCCCGTACATGACGATGGGATAGACGAGTACGCTCGCGAGCCCCCAGTAGCCACAGAAGGCGACGAGGTCGCGTGCCCCGCCGTCGCCGTACCGGTCGAACAGGAAGCCGGCGACGCCGAACACGCAGGTCACGGCCGCACCGGCGAGCAGCGTCTTCGCGAAGAAGATGGTGTACGGGAGGAGCGACTGGTCCTGTACCGACCCGAACCAGAGCTCGCTGGCGGCGGTCCAGGTCCCGAACAGCGCCTCCTCGACGAGCCCGGCGAGCAACAGCGGGTCGCCGGCCAGCGCCACGAGGGCTGCCCCACGGGGGAGGTAGAGCGCGGCGACGACGACGGTGAACACGGTCCCCGAGAGCAGGAGCGGTCCGCGCCACAGGTGGAGTGTCCGGCCCGGGGTGGAGCCCCGGAGCAGCACCCCGAGCACGTACGCCGCGGCGACGAGCCACGCGACCGCGTACGTCACCAGTACGGCGTCCCCGACGAAGATGAGCAGGGCGAGCCCGGCGACGCCGACGCCGACGATGACGGGGAACGCCTCGCCGTCGCGGGGAACGACCCAGATCGCACACCGCAGCGCGACCAGCAGCAGTACGATGGCGACGACGCGCCCGACACCGGGGACCAGCGCCACGACCAGCGGGTTGAGCACGGCGAACAGGACCACGGCCTCGTCGACGCGCTCGCGGAGCCACCCCGGCGCGGCGAGCCGCCGCTCACCGTCGCCGACGAGCGACCAGCGCTTCCAGAACAGCCGATGGTCGACCAACAGCGCGCCCGCCCCGAGCCAGCAGGCGAGGTAGACAAGCGCGTTCTCCTTCGATGCGACCGCGAGGGCGAACGACACGCTGGAGGCGTAGAGGTACCCCGGTTCCCGCGTGTCGAGCAGCCGGACGACCAGCCCGACCGTGACGAACGCGAACGTCGCCACGAGCAGGTCCGAGCGGGCGAACCGCGAGTAGTAGAGCAGTGCGGGGTTCACGGCGAGCAGCGCGGCGAGCGCGACGACCTCGCTCCGGCGGAGTCGCTCCCGGAACAGCCACGCCGCCAGCGGGAGCAGGCCACCGAGGAGTGCCGGGAGAAGTCGGGCGACGGCGTCGCTCGGACCGAGGACGCCGAACAACAGTTCGTTCGCGTGCGCGAGCAGCGGCCCGTGGAGGATGGGCCGGTACTCCCAGACGCCGGTCGCGCCGTACCGCAGCACCGCGTAGCCGTGTCGACCCTCGTCCCAGTGGGCGGTCCGTGCGCCGAGATCGAGCAGTCTGAGGGCGAGCGCGACGAGGGAAAGTACGGCGACAGCACCGAGAAGGGGTCGGTCGACCGACTCGGACCCCGTACCGGACTCGTCTCCGGGTTCGGGACCGTCCTCGCCGTCAACCGAGGCTGCCGCCGCGTCTCCCATTGCTGTCGAACTGGCCACCCCTCCGGCATACGCTTTCCGTTCCTGTGTCGGCTAGATTGTGTGTTGGTTCTCTGGCGTGCAACACCTGTGAACACCAGGGACGTGCGTCTACTTCGAGAGCAGCTGGGAACAGCAACGACCAGAAAGCCCCCGGTCGCTCGCCGCCTGCGGCAGGCGATACTCCTCCGTCGTCCCGCTGTCCTCCGCTCGCAGGCTCGCGGAGAACTCGCTGTGCTCCTCGTTCCTGCAGTGGATATCCCTCGCTCTCACTGGCCATCGGAATCGCCCCGCGATTCCGAGACAGCCGCGCGCCACTCGGCTGATCCTGTATCGTCGCCGGGGATGTTTACAATAAAGGTAAACTTCGGCGGTATCTTGGACGCGCCGTGTCTCCCTCGCACCGGCCGGTGCCGACCACTCCAAGCCCCTCGCTACCGCCCCGCATTGTCCATAACGGTAGACCTTTGATGGACGGTTCCGACGACTCTCGCATGACCTCGCTCGGACTGGTGGTCGCGGAGTTCAACGCCTCGGTCACCGAGGAGATGGAGTCGGTTGCGCGAGACGCGGCGGCCGAGGCGGATGCGACGGTCACGGAGACCGTCCACGTCCCGGGGGTGTACGACGCCCCGCTGGCCGCCGACCGGCTGGCGCGGCGGGACGACATCGACGCCGTGGCGGTACTCGGTGCCATCGTCACCGGCGACACGGACCACGACCAGGTCATCGGGCACGCGACCGCTCAGAAGCTGACGGACGTGAGCCTCGACCGCGACCTGCCGGTCACGCTCGGCGTCATCGGTCCCGGTATGAGCGGGGCCGAGGCGCGAGAGCGTGTCGAGAACGCCGCGAAGGCGGTCGAGGGTGCAGTCAAACTGGTAGAACGACTATGAGTATGGATTTCGCAGCGAGAGTAGAGAGAGTCGAACCGTCCGCGACGCTGGCCATCTCCGACGCCGCCTCCGCACTGGAGGCAGAGGGCGTCGACGTGGTGGACCTGAGCGTCGGCGAACCGGACTTCCCCACCCCGGAGAACGTCGTGCAGGCCGCGAAGGACGCGATGGACGCCGGCCACACGGGCTACGCGCCGTCGAACGGCATCCCCGCGCTGAAGGAGGCCATCGCCGAGAAGTTGGCCGACGACGGGCTGGACTACGACCCGGGACAGGTCATCGTCACCCCCGGGGGGAAGCAGGCGCTGTACGAGATCATCAACGCCCTCATCGACGACGGCGACGAGGTCGCGCTGCTCGACCCCGCCTGGGTCTCCTACGAGGCGATGGTGAAGCTCTCGGGCGGCTCGCTCACCCGCGTCGACACCGCCGCGCACGACTTCGCGCTCGAACCCGCGCTTGACGACCTCGCCGACGCAGTTTCTGACGAGACGGAGCTCCTCGTGGTCAACTCGCCGGGCAACCCCCACGGCGCGGTGTACTCCCGCGCGGCCCTGGAGGGCGTGCGCGACCTCGCCGTCGAGCACGACTTCCTCGTCATCTCCGACGAGATCTACAAGGAGATCACCTACGGCGACGCCGAATCCATCTCCCTGGGGACGCTCGACGGGATGGGCGACCGCACCATCACGGTCAACGGCTTCTCGAAGGCGTACTCGATGACGGGCTGGCGGCTCGGCTACTTCGCCGCGCCCGAGGAGCTCGTCTCGCAGGCCGGGAAGATCCACAGCCACTCGGTCTCCTCGGCGGTGAACTTCGTCCAGCACGCCGGCGTCGAGGCCATCACGAACTGCGACGAGGCCGTCGCGGAAATGACCGAGGCGTTCGAGGCCCGCCGCGACATGCTCGTCGACCTCTTTGCAGACCACGGCGTCGACGTCGCGACCCCGGAGGGTGCGTTCTACATGATGCTCCCGGTGGACGACGACGACTCGGCCTGGTGTCAGGGTGCCATCGACGAGGCCCACGTCGCCACGGTGCCGGGCAGCGCGTTCGGCACGCCCGGCTACGCGCGACTCTCGTACGCGGCCAGCGAGAAACGGCTCCGCGAGGGCGTCGAGCGGCTGGCCGAGCACGGCTACCTGTAGACGGTCTCCGTTTCGGTTCTCCGGACGACGGCCGGTGTCAGCCGCGCAGTTCGAGGATCCGGTCGACGATACGGCCCGTCGAGAGGAGCTCGCCGTCGTACTTCGGCTCGCGGGCGCTCGCCCGGCGCACCTCGCAGTCGATGCCCCGCGAGGCGAGGGCGTCGGCGATGGCGGCCTCGTCGTGGTGCTGGTCGTGGCCGAGGACGATGCAGTCCGGGTCGATGCGCTCGATGGGGACGAAGATGTCCTCGGTGTGGCCGAGGTGTGCCTCGTCGACCATCTCCAGCGCGGCGACCATGTCGCGTCGCTGGCGGTCCGGGAGGATCGGTTTCTGCTTGTGCGTGACGTTCTCCCGTCGCGCGATGATGACGTGGAGCTCGTCGCCCAGCGACGCGGCCTCCGAGAAGTAGTGGAGGTGCCCCGGGTGGAGGATGTCGAACGTTCCCTGTGCGATGACGGTCGTCGAAGTGTCAGTCATTTGTCTCGTCGCAGTTCCGCGTCGATGTCTGCCTGTGTGAAGTCGAAGAACTCCTCGTGGTCCTCCAGGTCGACGTCGAGCACCGGGAGGTCGCGGTACTCGCCGTGCTGGTCGAACGCCCGCCAGTCGTTGCGGCCGTACGGCGCGCCCATGATGATGTGGACGGTGCCGGAGGTGAACGTCCCGAGGTCCTCGTCGCTCGGTCGGAGGACCCCGTTCGGGTGCGAGTGGATGCTCCCGAGCGAGCGCATGTCGTTCGGGATCATGTTCGAGTCGACCGTCGCGCTCACCGGGTTCGACCGGGTGCCGGGGATGACGAGGATGTCCGTGATGACGTAGCCCCCCTGATCCAGTCCGAGGTGCTTCGCGGGCGTGCCGCGGAGCATCCCCATGTACTCGTTGGGGTGGGTGTCCTCGGCCGACTCCAGCGCGAACTCGATGGTGTCCCGGGCGATGCCGAGGACACCCTGGCGCTGGAAGAACCGGTCGAACAGTCCCATGTCCTCCCCTCACGCCTCGCCGGTGCTAAACGTTCCGAAAGCAACGTTCACTGGTCGGCGCGTGCGTTCGTCTTGACAAGGGTTATACGCGGTCGTTTCGAACTCTTGCCCAACATGACAACCGACTCCGTCGGCGACGACGCTGGCGACGGGGACGTGCCGGTCGTCTACGACCTCGCACCCGACTGCACGGTCGAAGACATCGAGTCCGACACGCCCTACCTCGCCACCGTCAACGGCATCGTCGAGTACGGTATCTTCGTCGACCTCTCCGACGCTGTCTCGGGTCTCGTCCACGAATCGACCCTCGACGGCACGTTCGCCGTCGACGACGAACTGGTCGTCGAGGTCGACAACGTCCGCGACGACGGCGACATCTCCTTCGCGCCCGTCGATCTCGCGGACTACCGCGTCGAGGCCGTCGACCACGACTACCGTCCGACCGCGACGACCGCGCTCGACACCAACCTCGGCGAGCAGGTCCACGTCGAGGGCATCGTCACACAGATCAAGCAGACCGGCGGCCCGACCATCTTCCAGGTCCGAGACGAACACGGCGTCGTCCCGGCGGCCGCGTTCGAGGCCGCAGGCGTCCGCGCCTATCCCGAGGTCGCCGTCGACGACGTGGTGCGCGTGACCGGCGTCGTCGAGACCCGTGAGGAGTCGGTCCAGCTCGAGGTGGGGTCGCTCACCGCCATCGAGGACGACGAGGCGACCGACGTGCGCGAGCGCATCGACGCCGCGACCGCCGAGTGGGCCGAACCCCACGACGTCGAGCCCCTCGTCGAGTGGGAGGCGTTCGAGAAGCTCCGCGACGACATCCGCGAGGTCGCCCGACTGCTCCGCGAGACGGTCATCGAGGGACGGCCCATCCGCGTCCGACACCACGCCGACGGCGACGGGATGTGCGCCTCGGTTCCGGTCCAGCGCGCGATCGAGGGCTTCATCGCCGAGGTCCATCAGGACCCGAGCGCACCGCGACACCTGTTCAAGCGCCTCCCGAGCAAGGCCCCCTTCTACGAGATGGAGGACGCCACCCGCGACCTCAACTTCGCGCTGGAGGACCGCGCCAAGCACGGCCAGAAGCTCCCGCTCGTCCTCATGCTCGACAACGGCTCGACCGAGGAGGACGTGCCCGCCTACGAGACGCTGGCCCACTACGACATCCCCATCGTCGCGCTCGACCACCACCACCCCGACCCGGAGGCGGTCGACCCGCTGCTCGACGCCCACGTCAACCCCTACCTGTACGACGAGGACTACCGCATCACGACGGGCATGATGTGCGTCGAGCTGGCCCGGATGATCTACCCGGACCTCACCGACGACCTGCGCCACGTGCCCGCCGTCGCCGGCCTCTCGGACCGCTCGAAGGCCGAGGCCATGAGCGACTACCTCGCACTCGCCGCCGACGAGGGCTACGACGAGGACGACCTGCAGGCCATCAGCGAGGCGCTGGACTACGGCGCGCACTGGCTCCGCTACGACTCCGGCCGCCACCTCATCGACGACGTGCTCAACATCGGCGTCGACGACGAGGACCGGCACCGCCGGCTCGTCGACGTGCTCTCCACCCGCGCCGAGGAGGCCGTCGACGACCAGCTCGACGCCGCGCTGTCCCACGTCGAGCACGAGTCCCTCGACAACGACGCGCACCTCTACACCATCGACGTGGAGAACCACGCCCACCGGTTCACCTACCCCGCGCCCGGCAAGACCACCGGCGAGATCCACGACCGGAAGGTCGAGGAGACGGGCGACCCCGTCATCACCATCGGGTACGGCCCGGACTTCGCCGTCCTCCGCTCGGACGGCGTCCGCCTCGACATCCCGCAGATGGTCACCGAGCTCGACGAGGAGATCGTCGGCGGCGGCGTCTCCGGCGGCGGCCACCTCGTCGTCGGCTCCATCAAGTTCGTGAAGGGCCGGCGGGAGGAGGTCATCGACGCGCTCGTCGAGAAGATGGCCGAGGCCGACCTCGACGAGGACCTCAGCAGCGCCTCGCCGCTCACCGAGTAACGCCCACTTCTCGCGGTCTTTTTGCAGGCCTCACCCCTGTAGCTCGCCCTCGTACTCGAACTGGACCCGTCGCCAACAGACCAGCACCGCGAGCGCGGCGGCCGCGATCGCGGCGACCCAGAGCAGCCGCGGTTCCACGTTCTCCCCACCACCAGCGCCGCCGCGCCAGTCCGCGTCGAAGGCATCGGCGTAGTACCGCCCGGCCCCGTCGCCCGTCAGCACGACCGCGACCTCGCGGTTGTCCCGCAACGAGTTCCGGTTCCAGTTCACGCTGCCGACGACGACGTGGCGCTCGTCGACGACGACGCCCTTCGCGTGCAGCTTCCCGAACCGACCGGCGGGGTCGACGAGTCGGGCCTCCATCTCGAGTCCCTCCCGCTCGGCGATGGCGTTCAGTCGCTCCACGACGCGGCCGTTCTCGTCCTCGGCGTACCACGCGCTGCTCAGGAGGATCCTGACCCGTGTGCCGTTCCGCGCGGCCGCGATGGCCGCCTGCACGAGCGGCGTGTCGACCCCGCCGACGCTCATCTGCTCGACGCGGACCGACGACTCCGCGCCGGCGACCAGCGAGACCAGTGACTCCTCGGCGTTGTCCGGCGCGACGAGGACGGTCGTCGACTCGACCGGCACCGTCGCGGGCTCGAAGCGCGTCGGGTACGACCCACCAGCCGGCTCGCGGAGCACCGGGTCGACCGACTCCCGATTGTCGAGCCAGGGTTCGGCGTCGTGTGCCGTCCAGTCCGCGTTGAACGTCCGGTTCAGCGCACCGACCGGCTCGGTGCCGTTCAGCACGACGCCCCAGCCCCGGTTCGCGTGGCCGCCGGTGCCGGAGGGCTTCCAGTTCTCGGTGAGCACGAGCGCCCGGTCGTCGGCGACGAGGTACTTCGCGTGGTGGTAGTCGTAGCGGGCGGCCTCACCACCGAGCACCCGGACCGAGACGCCGCCCTCCTGCAGGCGGTCGAGTGCGGCGACCTCCCGGGCGGAGAGGCCACCGACGGGCGCGTCGTCGACGAGCACACGGACCGTCACGCCGCGGTCGGCCGCTGCGACGAGCGCGTCGGTCACCCGGTCCGAGGTGTACGTGTAGCCCGCGAGCAGGACGCGGTCGTCGGCGGCGGCGATGGCGTCGAGCGGGACCGCGGTGTCGGGCGTGACGAAGGCGCGAACTTCGCCGGGGCCACCCTGGCCGGGTTCGAAGTCGGTCGCACCCCGTGGGACCCACGCGTCGCCGGTCCAGCGTTCCGCCTCCGGTGCGTCGGCGTAGGCGAGCACGGCGACCCGCGAGCCGTTCCGGGCGAGGACGACCCGCTCGCCGCCGTTGGCGAGCCGCGGGAGGCCGTCGACCGGGACGACCCGGTCGACCGACTCGTTCGCGTCGGGCGGGAGCGCGGCCGGTGTGGCGGTGAACGCGACGCGACCCGAGACGGTGACGTTCGGGAGTGCCGCGGTGCCGTCGTCGTCGCCGAGCGTCCAGTTCCCGATAGCGGTGGGGTCGGGGAACGACGCGACGACGTACTCGCCGGCGTCGCCCTCGGCGACGGGGTTCGGGAGCACCGCGACCAGCGCTGGCCCATCGGTGGTCTCGTTGGGCGGGGAGAGTGCATCCCGGTCGCCGGCCGTGGGCGCGTCGGCATCGGCGACGACCACGCCAGCCATCGCTGCCAGGCTCAGGAGGACGATCGCGACGAGGGCATCGGCAGGGACGACGGACACGCGGGGTCTGGCCCCGCCTTCCTACAAAAAGTCCGAGTTCAGACCGCCTTCTTCGCCTCTTCCTGCACGAGGAAGGAGTGGTCGTCGGTGTACTCGGCGACGGCGTCGAGGGCGGCCTCGGTGCCGATGCGGTTCAGTGCCCACGCGGCACTGGAGCGGACGGTGTCGTCCGCGTCGTTCTCGAGGACGTCCGCGAGCGGCTCGACGGCGCGGGTGTCGCCGATGAGGCCGAGCGCGCGGGCGGCCCGGGAACGGGTCATCGCGTCCTCGGCGACTAGCTTGTTCGCGATGGGCTGGGTCGCCTCCTCGCTGCCGATCTCGCCGAGCGCGCGGAAGGTCGCCTTCTGGAGCTCCTTGTCGGAGTCTGCGTCGACGTACTCGACGAGGGTCTCGACCGGCTCGTCGCTGCCGATCTTGCCCAAGATGCTGATGGCCTTCTTGTCGCGGCGCTGGGCGCGCTGCAGCATCGGGTCGAGCGCCTCCTCGGGGCCGAAGTTCTCGAGCGCCTCGAGGCAGTGGCGCTCCATGAAGTCGGACTCGAACAGTTCGAGGCCGACGAGTATCCGCTCGGCGTCCATCTCGCGCTCGAAGATCTTGATGGCGTTCCACTCCGGCGGGTAGTCCTTGCGGTGGTCGAGGACGTCGTAGAAGCCGTGGTAGTCGAGCATCTCCCGCTGGGAGAGGTCGTCCCACTCCTCGGCGTCCTCGAGGCCGGCGAGCAGCTCCTCGCTGGCTTCGAGCAGGCTCGCGATGTCGTCGGCGTCGTCGTCGGCATCGAGTTCCATCGCCTCGACGGTCGCGGCGGCATCCTCGAGCAGTGTCTCGGCGTCCTCGACGCTGTCGGCGCTCGCGCTGACGTCGAGCAGGTCGGTCCCGAGGAAATCGTTCACGGCGTCGATGACGTCCGGTTCGCCGTCCTCGGTCCAGCGGGTGTCGGCGACCGTGGACTGCGCCTCCTCGACGTTCGCGACGACGTCCTCGCCGTAGGGGCCGCGCTGCTCCTCGAGGTCGTCTCGCGCGTCGGTGAGGTCGCTCTCGAGCGCCTCGGCCGGCGGCTCCTCGTCCTCGCCCTCCGGCTCGGGGAGTTCGGCGGCCTCGAGGTCGCCCTCGAGCGCCTCGATGTCTGCCTCGACCTCGTCGAGGTCGGCCTCCGTCTCGGCGGCGTCCAGGGCCTCGCTGATGGCGTCGAGGCGCTCGCGCAGGGACTCGACGTCCGCGACAGCGACCTCCTCGGTGCTCTCGTCGCCGGCGTCGCCCTCGTCCTCGCTCATAGGGTACCACCCGTTACCGTCACGTTCATGCGCGACTGTCGGGCCAGCGTCTCCCTAAGCGTTTCCATACAATTTCGTCGTGACCCACCCGCCGCGCCAGTAGAACAGGGGACCGGCCACCAGATAGGCGAGCCCGAGCGTGAGCAGCGCCCACGGGAACGTACGCCCGAACTGGTACGGGATGAGCACGGCGAGCGCGTGGACGACGCCCATCAGCAGCGCGTCGCGGGCGAGCAGGTCGGGATAGCGGATGGTCGAGACCATCAGGTAGACGAACGCGGCGGTGCCGACGAGCAGTACCGTCGGGTCGTGGACGCCACAGAGCACCGTCGACCCGATGATGGTCGCGGCGAGTGTCGTCGGCACGCCCTCGGTGTACTCGTCGCCCGCGTCGTAGGCGGTGTACATCCCGAGCCTGACGACACCCATCGCGACGAACAGCGCCGGGAGGACCGCCGTCGCGACGGTCTTCGCGGTGAGCGGGTCGAAGGAGACGGGCCACGCGGCGTCGACAGTCGCGTAGACGAGCACGGCGGGGGCGACGCAGAACGTCGCCACGTCGGCCAGAGAGTCGAGGTACGGGCCGACCTGCGAGCCGCCGGCGTAGCGCGCGACGACGCCGTCCAGACCGTCGGCGATGGCCCCGAGCAGCACGAGCCGTGCGGCGAGCTCGACGTCGCTGAAGGCGACGACGACGGCGACGAACCCGAGTGCGGCGTTGGCCGTGGTCACCGCGTCGGCGGGGCCGAGCCGGCCGACGAACCGGGGGAGCATACCCACCGGTTCGCCGTCCCCGTTTTACGCTCTTTCGGTCTCGGCGGGCCGCCGATGGTGGCCGGTTCACCGACCCGGCCGGCTAAGGAGCCCCGGACCCAAGTGGGACCCATGCGAGTCGCCGTACTCGGTGCCGGATACGCCGGAGTCACACTCACCAAGAAACTCGAGAAGCGGCTCCCGGAGGACGTGGAACTCGTCCTCGTCGACGACACGGGCGTCCACCTCGTCCAGCACGAGCTCCACCGGGTCGTCCGCCAGCCCTCCCTCGCCGACGTCATCACCATCCCGCTGACCGACCTCGTGGACCGTGCCGAGGTGCGCGAGCGTCGCGTGACCGGTGTCGACCGAGAGGACCGCGTCGTCAGCTTCGCCGACGGCACGACGATGCACTACGACGTGGCCGCGGTCTGTCTCGGCGCGGAGACCGCGTTCTACGACCTGCCGGGCGTCGAGGAGCACGCGACGCCACTGAAACGGCTCGAGCACGCCCACCGCATCCGCGAGGAGTTCGACGCCGTGCGCGAGACCGAGGGCCACGTCGTCGTCGGCGGCGCGGGCCTCTCCGGCGTGCAGGTCGCCGGGGAGCTCGCCCAGGTCGCCGCGGACGACCGCGAGGCGAACGCCGAGGCAGAGGCCGCCGAACAGGAGGAGGTCCGCATCTCGCTCGACGAGGCCGACGCCGAGCCACCGACCGACGAGGCCGCCGAGCCGACGACGGAGCCGGGCGACGACGAGTTCGATTCGGCGTTCGACGACTTCGGAGAGTTCGACGACTTCGGCGAGTTCGATACGCTCCCCGAGGGGGGCGTGACCGTGACGCTGCTCGAACAGTTCGACAGCGTCGCGCCGAACTTCCCCGAGCGGTTCCAGCGTGCGGTCCACGACCAGCTGGTCGAGCGCGGCGTCGACGTGCGGACCGGCGCGACCGTCGAGCGCGCGACCGCGGACGCGGTCCACCTCGCGGACGGCACGACCATCGAGTACGACCAGTTCATCTGGACCGGCGGCATCCGGGGGCCGGACGCGATGGACGGCGAGCGCCCCGTCGTCCGGAGCACGCTCTCGCTCGACCGGACGACGTTCGCCGTCGGTGACGCCGCCCGTATGGTCGACGACGACGGCGAGGCGGTGCCCGCGAGTTCCCAGTCGGCGATCCGTGCCGCCCGCGTCGCCGCGACGAACGTCGACCGGCTCGTCGAGCACCTGCGCGACGGCGAGCCCGGCGACTTCGACCCCCGGCTCGACCGGTTCGACTTCGAGTCGCCGGGCTGGCTCGTCTCGGTCGGCGACGGCGCGGTCGCGCAGGTCGGACCGACCGTGTTCGACGGCAAGGCCGCCCTGGCGCTGAAGGCGACCGTCGGCGGCGGCTACCTCTCCTCGGTCGGTGCGGTCCGGAACGCCGTCGACCTCGTGAACCAGGAGCTCGGCATCGACCCGGGCGACGACTGAGGCACGGACTGTGCGTACGTCCCGGCCCGTGCCCGCGACCGACTCATTAAAGTGCAGTTGTGCTAGATACGACGTCGTTATGTTTCGAGCAACACGGGCGCTGATCTGCGGAGGCGACGACCCGACACGGCGGGTGATCGGTGCGTGAGGCTCGTCGTCGTCGCAGGCTCGACGCGGACGGCGGCCATCGACGGTATCAGCGCCGCCGGGGCCGACGCGGACGCCCTCCGTCACACACCGAGCGCCGACCTGGAGATCCTGCACTACGGCGAGCCGACCCGGTCGCCGGTCGTCCCCGTCAGCCCGACGGGCTGTCCGACGCCCGCGGTCGTCACCCGTGCCGTCCGCGAGCACGTCGGCTTCGACGTGACCGCCGTGGACGCCGGGCTGGCACGGCCGACGGGCGCACCGACCGTCCCCCTCGGGAGCGAGCCCGGCGACGACATCCGGACCGCCGAGCCCGTCCCGGACGCCGATGCGCTGTTCGACCGGGCTCGTGCCTTCGCCGCGGGACTGCACGACGACGAACTCGCCATCGCGGAGACCATCCCCGGCGGGACGACGACCGCACTGGGCGTGCTGACCGCGCTGGGCGAGCGACCGGCCGTCTCCTCCTCGCTTCCGGAGAACCCGATGGCCCGCAAGCGCCGCGTCGTCGAGGAGGCGCTCTCGGCGAGCGACCTCCAGGCCGGCGACGCCGCCGGTGAACCCGTCCGGGCGGTGCGACACGTCGGCGACCCGGTCCTCGCGGTCGTCGCCGGCCTCGTCACGGGGGCGACAGAGACCGGAACCACGGTCAGACTCGCCGGCGGGACCCAGCTCGCCGCCGCGGCGGCGCTCGCCCGGCACGCCGGCGTCGATGCGCCGCTGTCGCTCGAGACCACGTCGTTCGTCGCCGACGACGACAGCGCGGCCCTCTCCGACCTCGCCGACGACCTCGACCTGACGCTGCGTGCGACCGACCCCGAGTTCGACGAACGGGACCACCCCGCGACGAACGCCTACGTCGCGGGCGAGGCGAAGGAGGGCGTCGGGATGGGCGGCGCACTCGCGATAGCAGCCCGCGAGGGTGTGTCGATGGCGACGGTCCGGGAGACCGTGACCGGACTCGTCGACGAACTGCTCGCGGCCCGAGCCGCCGTGGAGCCATCGCCGTGAAGGGAGTCGTCGTCGCGGGCACCAGCTCGGGGTCGGCGAGACCGTCGCGACGTTCGCCACGGATGCGCCTCCGTCTCTCGGAGGATTTAACCGTCGGTCCGACGTAGTGGAGATGTGAGTGAACACGAAGAGCGGCGAAACCTGCGGATGCCCAACGACGACGAGCTGTTCGCGACAGTGACCGAGCACCTCGGTGGCAACCACGTGCGCGTCCACTGCCAGGACGGCGAGACACGACTCGGCCGCATTCCCGGCCGAATGAAGTACCGGAACTGGATCGAAGTGGACGACGTCGTCCTCGTCGAGCCGTGGTCCTGGCAGGACGAGAAGGCCAACATCGAGTGGCGCTACACCAGCCAGGACGCAGACCAGCTCCGCCGCGAAGGGCACATCCAGTAGACCCCGCCGCAGTCCGACGTAGCGATTTCTGACCGTCTTCCGGCACCAGCGAGTGACGACGCTGTCACAGGCGAGAAGCGAGACAGGAACGTCGCGAGCGATTCAGTGAGCTACCGTACCGACCAGACTCACGGTCACGGCTTACACCACCTCTATCTCCCAGTTCGTCCCCGGTCTCGCCATGACATCGAACAGTACCCTCTCCGTCGAGTCCGCCCCGATATACGCAGTTACTGTTTCAGAGGCTCCGATCCCCTGATTGGCGGTGTAATCCATCCTCAACTCGGCCTGACCGCCACTTCCATCGTTTCTGACGTTCGCTCCATAGGTGGAGGCCTGGGCGATAAAGTAGTAGCCGACGGCATCCTCCGGGAGAGACGCGTTCATCTCGATGGTCCGCCGCTCCCCGGCCTCGAAGAAGAGCTGTCGTTCTCTCTCCCTCGTGAATCCGGAACCGGTGAGCGAGACGTGATCGACGGTCTCCGGTTCGGTCGCACCCTCACTCAGCTGCCAGAAGAGCGCCACCGTGATGTCTCCATCGGTCCCCGCATTCTGGACGGTGAACGTGAACCGCCCCCGACTCGGATTAGCGAGAGAGATCGCACGAGCGTCGGTCTGGAGGGTTTCGACCAGTTCGAACTCCGGGCTCCCGCCCGACCCATCGAGTGCGGAACAGCCAGCAGTCAGACCGATGGAGGAGAGTGCTGTCGATTGCAGGAACTTCCGCCGGGTGAACGCCATGTAGTAGCCCAAATCAGGGTGGTTGTTATTATTCTAATTGGTTCCGGCCCGGGGTCGGTGCCTACTGTCGCGTGCCCCTCGGAACACCCCGTGCGGTTCGTCGGTGGTGAGACCGAGGTGGTCGGTGTTCGCGCAGGGCACCCCGGGTTTGCGCAGCGAATCGATGGACGGCGAAGGGGGGCGTCAGGTAACCGACTGGGCTCCGATTTGAGGGGGTGTTCCGAAAACGCGGATTTTCCAGTATTTCGACGTGAGGAGGCCGCTACCGGGGTTTTGTGATTTGCGGCAGAACGGGTTACTTTCGAATGGGCGCTGCAGGCTCCGGTTCGACTGTCGAACGAATCGTCCTTTGAGGCGTGAGGGCGTCGAATCCGACCGTTTCAAAATCGCCGTTTTGACATCTGACCGAGTTACCTGTACGTTCTAGGCGAGATACAGTACACCAATTTCCACAGAATTCTATCCAGCTTACCGGCGCTTTCCTACTGATTCATCAGGGAACAGACCGTATCGTCGGGTATGAAGACAATTCACCGGTTCGGGGTGGCGGTTGGACTCGTGGTACTCTCGGGTATCGTGAGCCTGTTCGCAGCTCCGTCGCTCCCCGCCGACCTTGTCACGCACTGGAACGCCGCCGGAGAACCGGATGGCACCATGTCGAAGCAATTCGCACTCTGGCTGTTTCCCGCGATGACCGCAGGGCTGTTCGCTGTGTTCGCCGTGATTCCTCGGATCGGTCCACTCCGTGAGAACATCGCGGAGTTCCGGGCCTACTACGACTGGTTCGTCGTCATCTTCACTGGATATCTGGTCCTCATCCACACCGGGATCGTCGCATTCAACCTCGGCTACGAGTTCGACTTCACGGCCCTCATCTTGGTCGGCGCGGCTGGTCTGTTCTACTACGTCGGCATCTTCCTCCCACACGCCGAGCCGAACTGGTTCGCCGGTATCCGGACACCGTGGACGCTCAGCAGCGACGAGGTCTGGGATCGGACCCATGCCCTCGGTAGTTGGCTGTTCAAACTCACCGCCGTCTTCACACTGGTCGGGCTCTTCTTCGGCGACCTAGCGATTTATTTCCTTCTCGTCCCGCTGCTCCTGACGGCCGGAGTTACTGCCGTGTACTCGTACTACTTGTACGAGCAAATCGAACGGGAATCGGATTCGGCCTCGGGGTCGAATCTGTAAGTCACTGGCCCGGAATTCCGGTTACGTCTCCCGACTGCGGTTTTTGACCTCGTTCAACGCGATGAGCAGATACAGCACGCCGAACCCGCGGATTACTGGAACGAGCCGGTCCTTCCATTCGACTGTCTCTGGGTTTTCGTACGCGATGTTCATACTAAACCGGAGTGCCTGCTTCGGAACGAAGAGTGCAATAGCACCGGCCAGTCCAAGAACGTACATCGACACACGATACACCGATCCTCCCAGTACACTCACGACCACGAACATCACGCCTTCCGCTCTAATGGCTGGCGTAAAGGAGGGACGGGGGCTTACTTCATCAGACGTTTTGAGGGCGAGTTCCTCGAAGGCTTCCCGGACTCGTGATGGAACTAAGGCCATAACGAGTCCCACTATGACGAACCCAAATCTGGCCATAACTAACAGTACGTCGGGCGAGACAATAACGGTATGTCCCCGTTGAGTCCACGTTCTTCGTCCCGTGATTGGCCGTAGTCCCAGCCCAGTAGTCAGATCTCACCCGTCTCGTTACGGTTCCTTCTATGTACGTCGAATGTAACCTCCGGTACAACAAAATGGAGTGGATACAAAGGATGGGATTATGGGAGCAATCGAACTTGACGGGCTAACCAAGGATTATGGAGACGTTCTCGCTAACGACGATGTCTCGTTTTCCGTCGAAACTGGCGAGATCTTCGGATATCTTGGCCCGAACGGTGCAGGGAAGACGACGACGATTCGAACATTACTGGGATTACTCGAACCGACATCTGGTACAGCAACTGTTCTCGGTGCAGATGTTCACGATGAGGACGCACTTATTGACGCCAAGCAGCGAATCGGGTATTTGCCGGCGCATCTCGGATTCAACGAGGAAGTGACGGGCGCAGACGTCTTGGACTATCACGCGTCCGTCAAGGGTGGTGACCGGCGAGACGAACTCCTCGAAATATTCACACCCCCGGTGGAACGTCCCATCCGCGAATATTCGTCCGGGAATAAACGCATGCTCGGCATCATCCAGGCCTTCATGCACGACCCTGAACTCGTAATAATGGACGAACCGACATCCGGTCTCGACCCGCTTAAGCAAGAGGAGTTCAACGAGTTCGCCAGGAACGAATGCAAGCGAGGAAAGACGCTCTTCTTCTCGTCTCACGTGCTGAGCGAGGTCCGCCGCATCTGTGATCGGGTCGGGATACTCCGCGACGGGAAACTCGTCGGATTAGAGGATGTCGAGACGTTGATGGAACAAGGTGGGAAGCGTGTCCGGCTTCGAACGACTGACAAGGCCAGAACTGCACTCACAGCACTCGATGGGGTCAGTGATGTACAGACGTTCGCTGACGGAATCCAATTCATTTACACTGGCGAGTACAACACGCTCCTCCGCAAACTTGCGACACATGACGTGCGTGAAATCGACATCAGTGAACCACCGCTCGAAGACGTCTTCATGCACTACTACGGGGCAGACGGAGCAGGAGAATCCAACCAGGAGGTACAATCGGATGCTTGAAACCACGCGATATGAGGCGAGCCGCCGTCTTCGAGGAACTGTGATTCTGACGATCGGGGTGAGCCTCTACGTGGCCTTTATCGTCTGGTATTTTTCCCTCGTTGATGCATCCGCCTACGCGCAAATCGCAGAGTCAGTGCCGCCTGCGATGAGGGAAGCGTTCGGCATTCAAACGATTGGAACGATCGAAGGGTGGCTCGGGGGACAGATTTACACGTTCGTCTGGTTGGTGGGGCTCGGGATCTACTTTGCATACTCAGCAGCGGGGAAGATTGCAAGCGATATCGAGAATGACCGAATGGATCTGTTGCTCTCATTTCCGGTTTCTCGGAGCCAGTTACTTCTCGAAAAATTCGCATCGATGGTGCTTCCACTTGTCCTGCTGAACGTAGTTGTGGGCGGAGTCACGTACGGTCTCGTACTGGCGATTGGCGAAACGATTGATCCGATGCATCTCGTGTTGGCGCATCTCCTCTCGATTCCGTATCTCCTTGTCTGCGCTGCGATTGGAACAGTTCTCTCGGTACTCGTGAATCGGGCGGCGGTTGCAGAGCGAGCTGCCATCGGGCTGATGTTCGTTCTCTGGCTGGTTGAATCCGCAGTTGGCGCGGCGGAGGAGTTCTCGTGGATTCAATACATTAGCCCAACCCATTACTACTCCCCAACACCGGTTCTCATTGATGGTACGTACGAGGTAATGGACTCTGGAGTTCTCCTTGCTGGATTTTTGGGACTGCTCATCGTGAGCCAAGTACTGTTCCAGCGGCGAGATATATAGAGAGATTCGGCTCGGGGACCGTATTAGTTCGACACCATCTGTAGTGTATTCGGGTGCACAGTAGAGTTGCTCGGTCATCACAATCTCTATCTCATTTTATTATGAATATCTCGTCATGACGCTCGTAGACACCGGCACTGTTGGCACCACCGAAGTATTGATAACTCTTGTCGCAGTCGCTCTTGCTCTTCTCATAACGTTCTACATCCACCGAGACGCCGACAGTCGTGGAAGTTCCCACGAACTCGCATGGGGCCTTGCCGCATTTTTCGGTGGCCCCGTCGTTTGGATTCTCTACTACGTTGTACGTGAGGAGATCGGCCCGAGCAAGTCAATGTAGCGGTCGCTACATCGTACCCTAATGGTTATCGGATTTCTCACTCGTGTAGTTCACGCTCTGGACTTACCGAGGCACACCGGGCCTGTAGCCGAGGTTTCAACAGAGCCAGAAACGCCACTACTCGGAAAGAGGGATCCCGTCAATCAGCGATTGATTTTCTCCCTCCCGACCAGTTTGGTTGTACGCGAACTCCCGTGGAGAGCACCACTCAATCGATGATCGAACGAAAGCAAAAATGTACCCACTCGACCGATAATCGCCGCGCTGTCGGGCGATTATCGCCGCTCAAATCTATGGGCGCTGCAGGCCTTGGTCACGCGGCGTGACAACCCTTCCTTTTGGCTATTTCGAGCGTTGTAGCCGTTGGTTCGGAACGTGCAGTAGCCGGGACTCATGGGGTTCGCTTGACCGGAGAAGACCAACCATGAGTCTCGAACCAATCGACGCAGAAACCGCGCTCGAACTGTACCTTGCTGACAGAGGAAACGAATTATCGGAGGCCTCGCTGAAGGGCCACAAGTACCGACTCGGTCACTTCGTCCGCTGGTGTGACGAGGTAGAAGAGATACAGAACCTCAACACCCTTAGCGGCCGCCAGCTGCACAAGTACCGGCTCTGGCGGCGCGAGGATGGCGACCTGAACAAAGTCAGTGAGAAGACCCAGATGGATACCCTTCGCGTGTTCATCCGGTGGCTAGAGTCTATCGACGGCGTAGAACAGGACCTGAGTCAGAAGGTGCTGTCTCCAGCGATCACTCCTGATGAGAACTCTCGGGACGTAATGTTGGACAGTGACAGTGCTTCGAAGGTGCTCGCGCATCTGGAGAAGTACGAATACGCGAGCATCCAGCACGTCTCGATTGCCCTGATGTGGCACACGATGATGCGCGTCGGTGGTGTTCACGCACTAGACGTTGACGACTATGACTCAGACGAGCAGTGCATCAAGGTCCGTCATCGACCAGATACAGGCACCCCGATCAAAAACCAGGGAGAAGGTGAACGGATGGTCGCACTCTCAGACCAAGTCTGTGACCTCCTCGATGACTGGTTAGACGCCAAACGACCGTCGGTAACTGACGAGTACGGTCGAGAGCCATTGCTGGCCTCGCGGGAAGGACGGACGAACAAGACAACGTTGCGCGCCTACGTGTACCGCTGGACACGTCCATGTGTCTATAGCACCGAGTGTCCGCACGACCGCGGCCTCGGTGAGTGTTCGGCAGTAGAGCGGGATACTGCCTACCGTTGCCCGTCGAGCGTGAGCCCCCACGCCATTCGTCGAGGAAGCATAACCCACAGCCTGAACAGCGATATGCCGGACAAGGTCGTCAGCGACCGTGCAAATGTAAGTCAACGCGTGATCGAGCAGCACTACGACCGACGTACTGAACGTGAAAAGATGGAGCAACGAAGGGAATATCTGGATGATCTCTAGACAGGCTTCCTGGTAAACACAGTAGAATAGTGGACGAATTTTCTCATTTGTATAGGCTAGATCAACTGCATTCTAAAAGAACTCACTATTGGATAGCCGCCCCTTGATCTACGAAGGTTCAGATCTCCTCCAGTGACCTGACCCCGATGATCGTTCTGCATCAGCTAATTAGTCCGTATCTGCGTCTTTTCAAGCGATATCCGAAAGGTGAGAATCAAGGAAATGATAGCAGTCATTTAGGAGAGTGTAGTTACGGACCACGTTCAGGTTACAGCGAGGGTTTAAGTCGTAATCATTTGAAACGAAATCCGTGATTGATCGTTCCCGGAATCCGATAACCGCGTCAAGCATTAGTCTCTATATCGGTTTCGAGGAGTGCGCTAATTATCTTGTAAAGAGTATGGGGCCAGTCGAGGGGAAGGAGGAGGAATTGAGCGTCCTCCTATCGGAACACGGCGAGCGGTTCGAACAGGAAATCCTCTCACAACTCAAGTCGAATGCTGTCGCATTCATCGACGCCGAAAAGAAGGGCGAATGGGATCTCCCCGATGACTTCTCTGATTCCTTGAATACAATCCGTGAGAAGATCGATCAGGCTGCCACGACTGCACTTGAAGAAGACGGGATGGTTCTCGTATACCAAGCACCACTCCGCCGCCGTATCGGTGCTTGGCCCGTTACAGGGAACTCCGATCTCATTGCCTTCTGGCCCGAAGGCGACGGGCTACACGCCCATGTAGTGGAGATTAAGAGTTCGAAAGACACCCAGCCACACCACGAGGTTCAGGCCGCAGTCTACTCGTTGATGCTGCGTGACTATCTCTCTATTAGTGGCTTCGATGCGAACGTCGAAGCCGGGATCGTTCACCGCGATTCGGATGCCCTCGACGCAACTAATCCAAGCACATTCCCTAGCATCAACGATCTGGGGGTAGTTGAGGGTGACGTCAATCGCCTGTTGAGGGAGGGTGGGCGAATGGATGAATTAGCTGACGCTGACGATGTCCGCTATCGATTATCGGGCAAATGTAACTATTGCCTGTATAACGAGGATTGTTTCAAGCAAGCGGTTGGAGACCTTGATCTCGCCTTGTTAGGCCTTACAGAGGGCGAACAGCGAGTCCTCGAAGAGCATAGCATTGAAACCGTTGACGAACTCGCGTCGTTGAAACGCGCACCTCAAAACCCGAAACCATGGGAGTACCGAGAGTTGGACTCACTTCGTGAGGCAAAAGTGCAGGATCTGATGAATGAGCCGATTATCGGTGATGGACTTGACGATATGGTTCAAAACGCCCAGGGCGTACTTGGGGAACTCTACGAGGACCACCCACTTACCGAGTCGAAATCCTATCTTCGGACGCTGCAAGGAGCAGGAGATGGTACGCTACCGAAGGACCAACCGACTCAGAGCCAGTACGATAAGGGGGATATCGAGTACGAGCCGGGGGAGATGGTTCGGGTCTACCTGTATGTTAGGCAGGACTACATGCGTGATGCGGTTGGACTTGTAGCGGGCCGTGTCACGCGGACGAACTACGACGGCGACCCTGAGACCTTCTCCGAACTGTCAGAGTCACTTCCGGATGATGATGAGGAGAAACTTCGTGTAGAGCGTAAGTTACTGAAAACCTCGTTCCGCAAGTTGTTCAAGGCAATTCAAACGGTTGCCGATGGGCGAGACGAAGTCCCGATTCACCTCTATTTCTACACGCGAAGTGAGCGTGACTGGCTTGTGGAGGGGATTAAACGGCATATGCAGCGGTGGGATTCAGAAAGTCTCGGCGCGGTTCGTGATCTCCTCGGCCTCAGGCAAGCCATAGACCAGCCTATGGTCGGCATCCTACAGGACGAACTGCGAGAGCGATACGAGTTAAAATTCACGTCCACAGGGCTGCTACCAGTTCTTGAGGGAGCGTACTTCCACAACTGCACGTGTGGATGTGACGGTGGATTCACCAGATGGGAATGGAAGATTGAGCGCGAAGATAAGCCCGATATCGACCTATACAATACGTTCAAACCGAACTTCTTCAATTTCCGCCTGCCATTTAAGGAAACTGACGAGGGGTTCACGTTCCAATCGGTGCAGGATGAAGATGGCTGGTATCCAGTCCGCGCTCGATTCGACTCTCAATTCCCCTTGGAGTATATCTGGGCTGCGCAGGGGAAACTCGACCTCGACTGGGCTGGCGGTGATAAGCAAATCAACGAGATCCAGCAGTATCGCTGGCACGACGCAGACAAGCAAGATCGACGTATTACCCCGGACGACGTTGAACTACTGGGAGAAGAACTGTGTCGGGCGATAGAGCACGTTGAGCGCGCGCTCGGTTACAACAATGAACAGTACCACAACGCGTATCTCGGTAAAAAGCCTATTCCGCTACCCGAGTTGCCGTCGTTCACCCTAGGTGAGAGCGACCTGCGACAGGCATCGCAAGACTACATCGACCTAGAACACTTCTCACAGCGCCAAGAAGAGCTCAGACACTACGCAAAGTCACCGAGAGAAAGAGTCCGGACGGGCCGAACCGCAATAGTCCGTGTGAAACGGACTGAGCAGGTGGGAGAGAAGGAACAGATGCTGTATGGGGAGTTGGTTTACGACAGGCGAGAGTTCGCTAATCCAAGTGAGATTGCGAATTCGTGCCGTCTCAAGGGCTCGGAAGGGACGACATCGGGCAGCCGTCTGATAGCGAACCATGTTGAATGGAATGGTGAAAAGTATATGCACGAGGACAATAAGACGCCGCAGACTATCGAACAGGGTGTCCCTGTCGAGGTTGTGGATATCGATATTCCGGATCGAGAAATACAGATCCACTTGAGCGAATTTGCGCACGGGTTCCATCCCGGCAGTAACCAGTATACGGATTACGACTACGTCCGAGAACACCGAGCGTGGCACGAAGACAAACACAAAGCCGGCGAAAGGCCCTATCTCGTCCACTTCGCGCCCGATGACGTAATAATTCTCGATCCGCAGACCGACGAATGGACTGCTGAAAGCGGTCAAACAGTGTACAACAGCATCGAAGAGAAGGAAGTGCCGATCTACGAGTCGATGGAGCAGTTGATGGAGGGTAGTTATGAGTAGCCCCGCTGAGATTGAATTATTCAACCGAAGGAAAGCGAACGAATTCCTCTCGTGGATTGACGAGGAGACCCAATTAGATTCACCGAACGAGAAACAACGTCAGTTCATTCAGCGGTACGCAGAGCGATTTGCAGTACTTCAAGGCCCACCGGGTACTGGGAAGACGGTCACCCTCTCCTATGGTCTGCTAGCTCGCGCCTTCGCTAGGCTCGACGACAATGAAGACTTCCGCGGACTCGTCGTTGCCCCCTCCAATCGCGCAACGAACGCCCTCTTAGAGAAAACGGACGCGTTACTCCAGCAATGGAGGGCGAGTGGCCCACGGACGGACGACGACCCTCTAGATGATCTACAACTCGTCCGGGCAGTTAGCCGCGACGTTGATGTCCGTGAAGACCGCTACGACGAATCCCGGTTCGTCAACTACCATACGGACGAGGAAGCAATTTCGGAAATCAAGCGGGACCTGACGAGTGGGCAGAGCAGTCTCGATGCGTTCGGTGCTGGTGGAAGTACGAACTCAGGGATTCTGGTGTGCTCAACTCCTTCGGGAGGTTACAAGCTTGTTGAGAAGATCTATGACGACGGGACTGAACCCCACTTCGAACTATTAGCTGCTGACGAAGCGTCGATGATGCCGGTCCCAGATCTGTTAGTCCCGGGGGCCTCAACAACAAAGGGTGCACAGATCCTGATATCGGGCGATCACCGGCAGATGCCCCCGGTTCAACAGCACGACTGGGACCGGGAGGACAGGCGGATTGTTGAGGAGATCGCGCCGTTCCTGTCCACGATGGACTTTTTCCGGCTCTTCAGCGAAGATGACAACTTCAGCGGTGGTGAGAATCTGGAACTCGTGGATGTCCCAACTGGACAATTCGTCCCTATTGACCGTCTCGAAATTACGTACCGGTGTCATACTGTTGTCGCCGAGTTCCTCCGCCGACTCATCTACAGCGACGATGGCATCCGGTACCGCTCTGGGCTCAATCATCAGCTAGATGTCAAAGGGTCGCACCGGCCGGGAGTTCGCCGTGCAATGCACCCACGTTATCCCCTGGTGTTAATCGTCCATGACGAGCAGGAGAGCCAACAGTCAAACCCATTCGAGGCGGGTATCATTAGCAAACTCGTGGACGCCGCTGCAGACAAAGAATCGAAAGGTGTCGTGACGCCTCACAATGCACAGCGCGGCCGTCTCCGAACCAAACTCCGAGGGCGTGTCGATGATGACTCGGTAGACACGGTGGAGCGGTTCCAAGGTGGGGAGCGTGATCTCATCATCGTGTCAGCAACCGTTTCTGATCCGGACTATATCAGGCGTGAAGCAGAGTTCATTTTGAGTCCTGAACGCCTGAATGTGGCGATGAGTCGGATGAAAAAGAAGCTCGTACTGGTTGTCCCTCGTAGTCTGATTAATGTCATTCCCTCAGATAAAGAACAGTACAAGAGCGCGCGGAAGTGGAAGCGGATGTACGAAATCATCACTGAGGAAGCGAACAAAGAACCGTGGTCAGGGACGGTAAGCGAGATGATTGGCGAAGTGCCTGAGCGGTCAAGTGACGCAAGTTTAAATATATACACGGTAGCTAATTTAGCAACAGATGACGGATAGCGAAGAGAACGATGATCTAATCCTCTCTGCTTACAGAGCCGATAGTAGCGAACTCTTCCCCCGTATTCTCGATCTACATATTGAGGACGGCGCGCGCATCGCGGATGTTACACACGGCACAGGTGTCTTCTGGCAAGACATTGACCTCGAAAGCCGTGGTATGGAGCTGGTCACGTCCGATATCACACCGAAGACGGACGACCTTTCCATGATTGGCGATTGCTGCGCACTCCCCATTCAAGACAATAGTCTCGATTGTATGATCCTTGACCCACCATACGCTGAAGGGTACTATCGAAGGAACCGGGAACACATGGCTGGGAATGGGTCTCACAAGTCGTTCCGCGACACATATTCGGGAGGTCGAGCGTATGACGGCAGTGGGAAATACCACCAAGCAGTTCTTCAAACCTACTTTGAGGGGGGGCATGAAGCAAAGCGGGTGCTGAAACCGGATGGAACGCTGATTATCAAAATAATGGACGAGGTCTCGTCGAATAAGCAGGAACTTGCGCACATTCAAGTAACAAACTACTACGAAAGAGAATTGGATTTCTACACTCGTGACCTATTCGTTCAGATTCGGAAAGAGAAACCAACTGTCGTTGGGATGAACAAGCAAGTCCACGCTCGGAAGAATCACTCCTATTTCCTGGTATACGATATGCCGTAACCGTTTAACGCGGAACACAGTCTCTACGATAGAACGGACATGGGTGAAAATACACTAGTTCTTGGCATAGTGGAATCCACGGTATTCTAGGTACAAGTCACACCTTGATAGTGATGCTGACCTATTTTACTCTATATTGGCGACGTGTTCTTCGGGAGCATGATCCTCGATATAATTATCGAGTAAATTCCGCAGGTTCACAATGCTCTCCCAATCCATCATGATCTCCGACTCCAACCGATAGCCAACAGCGTTTGCCATTCCCTCGTCTTCTATCTCGATGTCAGTATCTTTTGAACTCCAAAAAGCCATCTGAACGATGTTTTGATCATCATCGTCCATTCGAAGGAGCGTCCCACGTGCAAATACACGTTGGAAATTTGGCTCATAGGATGTTAGAACTGGTGAATCCTCATCCGCAACGTGAATGTCCGTTCCGCTATGGTTCTCTTCTGACATAGTCACTTAGTAGGCCAGACTCGTCGTGTCTTGTCGATTCCAGTCGTTGTCTTTGTCCCAGCTGTCCTCCGATTGTTCACTCTCGAACGAGCCAGAGCTACTGACATCTACCCAGGCATCTGCGACGAGGATGTCGGCTTTGCTGGCTGCACCAGATGCTGGGGTTGCCTGTGTCGTCCCTTTGGAGGATGTGACATCTAAGTCATTGTCTCGTATTCGTGATTGGGCGGGGGCCGCAATCGACACGCCCTCTGGCGTTAACTGGATCGTCTCCTCGGTGAGCTCGATCCATCCAAACTCCGCCAATTCGTCGATGACCTCATCGTAGTGTTCGAGGACCTCTGAATGCTTCTCTACGTCCAAGGGTTCTGTGGGGCTCCCCTGGATATTTGCATGGGTATAGAGGTAGATGATGAGTTGCATGTCTTTCTGGTCACGGATGTCATGCAAGTTTTCCCCTAGCTGCTGTGGGACTACCCCGTCCTCGTCAATTGTGATTTTGGGACCAATCCGCCCGAGGGTTTCCAGCAATTGGACGTATTTCTGGGTAGTGGCCCACGAAAGGTCGGTTTTTTCCGCGAGCTCGTTGATAGAGATGGGGTCCCTCCGGGGGTAATTCAATGTCCAGGCCAGACGTTCTAGTGCTTCGGAGGGGTTTGTCCGACTCATTCTCATTACAATGAGAGGGGAGCGCAGGTCATAAATCTTGTCCATCATCTCAGAACTCCAAATACATGGGAACACGTGCTTTAAATAAGCAGTAACCATACGACTGAGGTGTGACGTGGGATGAGGAATCGGTTCTACAGGCTGCCGATACAGTGGGGTATGGAGGGGCCCTCTGGATTCTATATCTAGCCGAAGAGTCTGATGTGGGGATTGGAAAAACATCGAACTTTCACAGTGAGAAGGGGAGCGTGCGTTCATATGCGAAGTCAGAAGATTTAGACGATCCAGGCATTTCCGTTGTCAAAGATGGATTCCAGAATCTTTGTCGAAAGCCAGTAACGGACGCCAGTGGCAGAACCGACGTAATCAATAACGACGACAAAAATGCCGATCTACTCCGCTTGAGCAGACTAGGTATGACGCTGATGAAGACGGTGAATAGTGATGACAGGGTCCGAACTGCCCTCAAGGAATCAATAGGAATTGAAACAGGGGGCCTCCCAGATCCTTGGTGGCCTGGAGATGGGCCACGAGAAAATTATTCCGTCTATCTATACACTCATGCTGACCACTCGGTCCGAGAAGAGGAGGAAGTGGATATTAACGCATATGCTCGCTTTGAGTGTGCCTGTTGCGGAGAGGATGTTATAAACGAATTTCAATTAACTCTAGAAAATGGCGAGATCATCAATGAATGGGGCCGAAAGGTAACTACCCAATGTGAAGGGTGTGACACAGAGTTCGAACACTCTGTAGCCAACCCCCATCAAAAGCCGACGCCATTATAATATATTTGCGGAGGTGTGGGGATGTCAAATAGGCCATGGTGACCTCATTCTCACCTAAATGCGGGATATGGGAACAACGTCAAGTCCAGTTATTCAAATCTACCTGATTTCGCCATCTACCTACCCCCACCGCGAGGCCAAACCGTTTTGCTGTTTCTCGAACCACTTGCGGTCATTCATGCCCTCGGAACAGCCACGAACTCCCGAAGTCGAGGTCTCAGAAGATAGCGACTCTGGATTCAAAGTGAATATCTACGATGGTGAGTACCTGATCCAGGTTCGACCGGGCAAGAACGGGTATCAACTCAGTTTGGCATCGAAAACGGGGATGGGGGATGCGGCGTTTCTCCGAACGTATGGACGGGAGGAACGGTTCCGTGAATTGCTCGAAACAAAATTCGAGGCTATCGATTCGGATGCAGTATTCGAAGTTCTGGAAGAACATTTTGATGAAGAGGAGTATCGGATTGTAAATCTCAAGGAGAGCGTCAAGACATTCCACGGGCGTGGGGCAGATCTCTTCGTGGAGACAGGGGAGACGATCCCGACGTTGACCGATGATCGAGACTATCGGGACGACCAGTGGTCAAAGGACAAGACCTATCGAATCAGGATATGGCCAGCCAACGATCTGTGGGTCGAGGTCGTAGACGCCGATAATGGAGAACAGGTCGCTGACTATTGGCCAAACAGTCTTCTCGAAAACATCCGGAACGAAGAGAAGGACGACCACGACCGAGAGCGTGGTCCGACCTCTGTACCAGGTGTCCACGCACCCATAGGGTCACCAAGATTGGATAACGCACCTGTTGTGCACACTCACATCGACTGTACCCACTTAGAACAGCTTGAGAACACGCAATTCAATCCAGCGGGTGAGACACCTCCCAAAGTACCCGCCGGTGAATTCGGTAAGTTACCGCTTCGCTGGTGTTCTACATGCCGATATCGGGAGCCCACGCCTGATGAGATCCGTCAACAGTATAGACCCTGATCCGCGTGATCTCCTCAGCAGAACTAGCGATTAGTCGTGATTGAAACCCGAGTTGGGATCATCGTCGGCGTTCCGGAACTCGTCCTCGAAACGTTCGCGTTCTTCAGTGTCGTCCGGGAGGTCGTAATGGAGCTTCTGAACCCGCGGTGAGACATCGCACCGCTGCTCAATACCCTCCGCTGAGACGCCCCTATTCTTCTGATCGGTGATATACCCGCTCCGGATGTGGTGCGGGGCTCGACTACTGGGACACTTGAAGGCGGAGTTGTTCTTCTGCGCTGCTTCGCAGTCCTCGGGATCGCGGTCGTGTGGACAGTCTAAACCTACCGCGCACGGTCGAGTCCACTTGTAGGCGATCTTCTGTAGCGTCGACGGACTCATTCTCCCGTCACCTTTGGTGAGCAATGGTTCTCTCCCCTCCTCGTCAGTCGCGGGCGGTCTCTGATCATTGAGATAATCCTGAATGATCTCTGGAACATCACCGTAGAGGGTTATCTCCCGTTCGCTACTCTCGTCATTCTTGAGCGGTGTTGTTTCGTCGGTTTCGTACTGGAGAATCCGCTCCTCGTAGGCGAAGTCAGGCACATCACGGCCGATCAATCCACCTTTCCGAGGACCTGACTGACACAGTAACTCCATCGAGACATGCTCTACATCGGCGTACTCGTATTTCCGAAGGTAGTCCAGCGATGCTTTCGCTATCTCCGGGTCAAGCTTCTTCTCGTCGACACCTTCTCCCCCAGCATAGTCTATTTCCGGGATTTTGACGGACTTCTCGAAGCGAACCGGAGCCATCCGATGTTCGATCAGATACTGAATGAACTCGCGGAAGAGGTACATATCGTCGCTAAGCGTCGTGTCCGCTAATGGTTCGTCCCGCGGCAAGGACTCGTACTTCCGCCATTTATCGTATTGCTCAACGTCCTCACTCGTGAGGTCCTCGGTCGATTCGATGAGCGCCTCGTCTTTGAGGTACGTCTGGAGGTAGTCTAGTTTCCGCCTGTACTGTCCTGTTGATTCGACTTCTTCCAATTTCTTTTCACGGAACTCATCCAAGACCGCCTCCATGGGGCGGGACTTCAGTGATAACTCGGGAAATGAGTCCGCCATGTGGTCCACGACTGTGGACGCAATTTGTTCGAGTAATTCCTCTGGAGGATCACCCGAGAGGTGTTGTTTGAGGAACTCTACGTCGTCGAGATGGTCGGGCATTGGTTGGGATTGTTAGTTTGGAGTTTCGTGGTGGGCGCGTCTCACTTGAAATCGTCAAGTGAGCTGTCGAAGTCGGTGCGCGTGCTGTACTGTGTGTGGGCGTCGTCCGGTAGGATTCGACGGATGTGTTGCCTGAATAGGATGCGTCTGTACCGTCTCCGTTTCTCAGGAGTGAGGTAGAAATCCCGGACGGCTTTGGCATCGGTTGCGCCCTGCTCCTCGGCGATTTCACCCGCGGTTTCCAACAAGTCTGACTCTGCATCCGCCAAGATGTTGTAGTAGAAGGCTCGGCCGTGCTTCGGAGTACCCGCTTTACCGTCAACTTTCACGCCAGCTTTCCGGCACAAGTCTTTGAACCGCCGACGCATCTGTTTAGGGCTCAAGAACGACCGGTTCGGTGCGTCACTCGGGAAGAGGTACCCATTCCAGTTTGGTCGCTGTGCCCGTTCGTCGAGCAAGTTAGCGAGTGCATCGAGGCCGAACATGAGGGAAACTTGACCCTGTCCGTTCTTTCGGTCAGGTTCCTCGAATTCGATGTATGAATCGTGTACGTCGAGCGTGATCTGGTCCACATGGACGGCGGGGAGTTCCTTCGTGCGAACACCCCAGACGCAGTACCCAATTATCAGCATTCGCTCTTCGTCCGTCTCGGCGACGACCCACAGTCTCCGAATCTGGTCAGGCGTCAGAGGCGTCGAGTCAGACTGCCAGTCCCACCGGAACTCATCTTCAATGTTCTCCATCGGATCGTAGGCAATGCGGTCGGATCGGTCGAGCCACTCGAAGAATCGATGTGCAGCGCGCACGTGATGGTGGGTCGAATCGTCCGAGGTCAGCTCCTCTCGGAGGCTCTTGACGACCTCCTTGAAGGATTCGTAGACATCGGTCTTACGTCCGGGGTCGTTTGCTATGGCGAGGATTCTGTCATCGTCGTATTCGTTTGCGAACCGACGGAGAACCTCGTTGATCCGCGCACGCTGTGTCCGCGTCGTGGAGGGTCTCCAACCGCGACACTCGATGCGATCATCGAGGTATGCGTTAGCCCGTTCGATGGTAGCGACGTCGTCGATGCTCCATTCGTACTCTTCCGATCCGCCTGCTGAGGTGAGTAGAATGAAGAATTCGGGCGTTCCCATATCGTGTTTCTCACGGAGTACCCACCGGAGGTGCGAGTAGCCGTTATCGGTCAGCCATCGCACTGCCGGGTAATCCCGTGGTGATTGTTGGTGATCTGTTCTCCATTCTTCGAGGAGTTCTTCCCCGATTTCCTGAAGGGTAGCCAGATCGTGGCTCCAGTCACGATACCCTTCGGGTTCGTTTGAGTTGTCTTCTGGCCTGTTCGCCATATCTCCCCATTACGGTGGTGGTAAAATATCTCTTGTCAACATACAAATATGTATCTCGTGGGGATTTGTGGACGATCAAAATATGTATCACCGGCAAATTTTTAATACCAGCCCAAGAGGGCGGCGGTCGCACACCCAGTACTCACAGACCTCATAATTGCCCCTACGATCATCCCGAACGATAATCTCCAAACTCTGACACAATTGCACATGGCTGTGTTGAATTCTATGTCAAACCCGTTCGGTGTTCTGTAGTTCAACTGCGTCCCGTCGTCCAGATTCAGGAAAGCTGAAAACAGCCGTGTGTAATTCTATGCGTGCATCCCACTTCCGTCCTGCATTTTCCAATTATGTCATGTCACGATATATTATGATAAATATTCAGACAGGTCGGTTGTTACTGGGAGACTTGGTATATTGATGAGACGCCGATTCGACACCAATCTCACCGACAGTTGAACCGGGATGAAGGCATCCAGTGTTTAAGTTCAGACGGAATTGGCGTGATTATGGTATGTTCCAACGACATCTGAGGTGTCGTTCGTACTTGCTTCGTTACCGGCAGCCAGGATTTGGTCGTGAGTCACATTTGGGAGGGTTCCACAATCATACTCCCCCGCAGGATAGACGGAGACACAAGTTCCATTCAGCTGAGGATGGTGGGTGGCATACAACGGCTTCAGTACGAGTCGATCAGTGGTGAGTCTCTCATAGAGGGCGTTAGGCAGATCGCTGATGATGGTCACCCGCGCACTGCTTACATCGTCTGATTCCAGCTCATCGTTACTGACACCGGAGAGTGCAGAGGCACCCACCAATTCTAGCGATGGTCTTTCTATCGTATTGTTTGCAAGGACTGCCTTCTCATCCTCTTCGTGGTAGTACCACGCAACCTTAGCGCTTCGAACAGTATCCCATCGCTGGCTCCTGAATCCGACCTCACGCACGAGTCGTGCTGGAAGCTGAAACTGGTTTCTACCAATCACGGGACACCGAACTTCGGACGGGAACACTTCGTCAGACGATTCATCTTTCGTAGTCTTTGTCATCGGTCTAAACCCGTTAAATGGAACTCATGAATAAGAACCCTTGCCCCACACCAATGGATCCTTCTTAAACAAGAAGAGCTACAATCCGGTAAACCACGTGCTCAGAGCGTAAGTCTCCGAATTCAGTATAACTGTACTCGGGATCGATTGTCCGAGCGTTGGTGGGAACGATCTGAATGAAATCTTTGGAACCAGTAGACAGCCTCCGTTTTTGCGAAGATCCTGCTGCGATACCACTGCAGGACATCGTACCGAAGACAACACCATCACAGGTACTGCAGAGACCCACTAAGTCTTCGCTTTGCTCGGTTCCCCCAACCCGTCGTGTATATTGGGAATCGCGCTGGCCATCATCTGCGACAGACTCAGATGTTCGGCGGGATCTTGACTTGGTTACTACACGTCGTCTTCAATGGTCAATAGTGTGTGAGGAAATATACACCAGCTGGTTGTCGGACTCCAAACAGGGATTAACGAAAAACACCTAGGCGACATTCTATAACCGCTGACAAGCACCTTCAACGCGGAAGATACAGCGTTTTGCACTACTGGTGCAACAGTCTTTAAATACTCATCTGATAACGCACAGTCATGGTTAACGACTCCGAGAAACCCCTCGCTGCGGACGCGTCGGATGAGACAATCCACACCGAAATCAAAACCGATGTCCAACACGACGAACAAGGGAAGACACTGGCGGTACAGACGGTGGAACAGGGGAAGCGTCGATTGGATTGGAGGGTTGGGTTCAAGAACGGTTCGTTCGCTGAAGCGCATGATCTGTATTTCGACGAGGAGCTCCTACACAGCCCCACAGAACTTGGCGAAATTTCCGAGTGGCCAAGTGGCAAACTCACTGAAGAAAACGAGTTACTCCCACTGGAGGATATGGTGACCGACAGTGATGGCGACATACATCGAGAGTATGGAGACGCACAGGACGGTGTCGCACTGGCAATTCAAATCATCGAGAGTGAGGATCCACAGACGATTCTGAACGAGTGGTGGGAAGACATGAAAGAGATGCACGATAACGGGGCCCTGTGACAAGGGTATGCTGTCTTGAGGTGGGGAACACTATTGGAACTAGCGTGACTCTCGTCGAGTAATGGCCAACATTTGGGTGACTAACGGGACCCCTACGATGCCGGGGATTCTGAACCCGTTGACGGCTGCCTGTGACCAGGGATACGTGCCAGACGAGGTCTGGGTTCTGTCGAATCCCGGAGTCGCTGATTATGTCGCCGAGGCCACAGACAGGTTTGAGGTGATCATCGATGCATATGACGGGGATGCGGATGTCTCGGTACACGATCTAGAGCACGAGACTGACTTTCACGGTATCATCGGGTTTTACCGGTCTACTATCGAAGCTGCTCGGGATCAGGGAAACACGGTTGCTGTGGACGTGACCCCGGGTCGGAAGTTCATGTCCGCGATAGCCTTTCAAGCCGGGTTCAAATTCGACGCCGACCACGTCTTCTACTTCCACCGGAAAGCAGGGGGGTATTACGGACAGTACTATGCCGAAATCCCGCGGACGGCGACTGATTTGATCGATTTCAAGGAGGTCCTGTGATGCAGATTGAACGTCGCCGATTAGTGGTGCTGTTGAACGCACTGTACGACCAGGGCGTCGAATCGATCTCAGTGAAGCATCCGTGCGCAGACATCGGTGAGTTAGTGCAGATCTCCTTAGCGGATGATGGGCAAGCCACGGTCAGGTTCACGCAAGGCACGATGACGTACCAAGACAACCGTGATACGATCCCTGCGAAGTACGGTGAACCTGCCTTTGATGACCTGCCAGATGCCGAGACGTACACCCGCGCGGCCGTCGCCAGCGGTCACGTAACACTCGCTAATCACGACGAGGTTCAAGACTTCATTCAGCGGTACGGGTATGCAGATCTCGAAGCCGGCAACGACCCTGTCGTCGTCGGACTCGATGCGAATATTATGCCGTGGCGGCTACCAGAAGTACTGGGAATCGACAGTGAGACAGGCGACACTGATGAACGAGATCGACGACCAACGAACGGGTACGCACTCGCCACCGGCGTCAAGGAAGAACTGGATTGGCATTACAAGCAGTACAACACGCACGAACTGACCGAGGCGTTCGGGGAGGAATTCGCTCGTCTCGATAACCAGCCAGCCGGCTCCAATCGGGAAGGGTTCCTCGGGCTCTACGAGTATCGTCGCCTACGGACCGACCGAACAGTCGATGTCATCGAGTGTGACACCGGTGATGAGGCGATCATTTCTGCGTACCAGGAATTCAATCAGACCAGCCGGAAGCAAGCGGTACTATTCAGCAACGATTACGGATTCGTCGAGAGGAGCATCGATGCCAGCGTACCGGCACACCACGTTAAGTACCCTGTCGATATTCCGCGGAAGTCTACGGGATCGTGGACGCAAGCTGCTGAACTACTCCACTATCTCGCAATCATCTTCGGTGTGATTCAACTCCCGAAGGTCACCGTCTACGGCGTTTGGAACGGGAAAGACGGTCGTCACTGGCAACACGAACAACTCGACCTCGACTGTCGAAGCCCGAAAATCGAACCGCAACTGGAACGGGATCTCACCATTCTCGACGCAACGTATTGACGGGACGATGTGACCCTACGGGGTCGAACAGGAACGCTCGAACGCAGAGCAACCCTCCTCGACGCCGCAGGGCGTGACCATCCAGTCTCTGGTCGCACTCCCGATCACATCGATGTCTGACAACCCGAGCAATCCCGCCCAGCATCGGATACACCGACACCAGGTGAAGACGAGGACTACGTTGACGAATGGCGGGACGTACTTGCCGCTGTACTCACTCGTCTCGACGAACGAATCGAAGCATGCTGGACCGAGTAGTTGCCCAGTGCGGAAACGAGGTGTGCGGTTCTATAGAACGCTGCCAAGCCGAATACGACTCGGGCCAGGGAAACTGATTACTGGTATCCAGAGGTATAGAGCATCAATCCGAACACGAGAAACGATGAGAGTCACCGGGAACACGATCTACGAACACGACGAACACGGAGCGGTGCTCGTCATCGACGTTCACCACGTCTTCAACGAGTACGACCTCGAAACCGGAAGCGGAGAGCTTCACTCGCGCGTCGTTCGATACACCCCGGACTGGGACGACTACGGCCCGATGCCAGGAAGCATCCAAGCGACATCAATTGATGACTTCCGAGAACTACTGGGTGACGAGGTCAGAACGTTCGAACCGCTCGAACCGCAGGCTGAAACGGACGAGTAGCGCGTATCACGCAGGCATTTATGGACTGACAGACGTAATGCCGCGGTATCATGCAACACGCGTTTCGGGTCGGGAAACACTATCGTGATACTGGGAGTTACCGCAACTCGGAGGACCAGTTTCTGCGGTGGATCCGCGGCCCACTTGACAGCGGTATCAAAAACACGGGTGGGATCCGTGATCTCGGTGCGGATCGGTCGGATACGCCTGCAGCGCTCGTGCTCGTCTCCAACGACAGCGGCATCTCCCAGCACGACGACCCGTGGGAGGACACGCTCGCCGTCAACGCCGGCTACATCAGCTACTGGGGCGACGCAAAGGCATCGAACCCCTACGACGAGTCCGCGCAGAACCAGAAAATCAAGGCCGCCTTCGACAACGCCGCGGCCAGGCGGCGCGAGGACATCCCGCCCGTCCTCGTTTTCCGCAAACCGGAATCAGGCGTCGTTGAGTTCTGCGGGCTCTGCGTTCCCGACCACTTCGAAGTCCGCGCGTACCGTGCTGAGGACGGGACGCAGGTCCCGAACTACCAGTTCCACTTCTCGATACTCAACACCAACGCCGTCCCCGTCACGTGGCTGCACGAACGCGCCCAGCAGAACGACGACAGCGCGGCACCTGACGTCTGGCAACACTGGGTCCAGACCGGGGAGGTTGCCCAGTGGCCGACCGGCGAACTCCTCGATTCGAGCGGCCGGATCCGCCGCTACGAAACGTCCGAAATCACCGTGAGCGACGCCTTCCGTGCAGATACACTCGACCGCTACGACCACGCGTGCACCCTGACTGGCATTCGAGAAGACGAGTTGCTGGATCTCGCGCACATCCTCCCACGGAGTCAACATCCCGATCTCGCAGAACACCCAGAGAACGTCTTCGTGTTGAACTCACTGCACCACCGCGCGTTCGACGCTGCGCTGTTCACCATCGATAGCGACTACCGGATCCGTACCAGCCCGTCATTCGATCCAGCGCACCCGTTCCTCCGCGAAACCATTCTCAGCCGGGACGGCGAACAACTCGCATTCCCACCCGGCGCACAAGTCCAACCGTCGTTTCTAGAGGAACTCAATACTGGTCTCTCGTGGTTATAGTACTGAGTCTCTCGATGAGAAAACTACAGCTAATTATGAGAAATCATGCGGGAGGAACGATTCAGGGTCGATGTTCAGACGAAGTTGGTACTTACTGTCCCGGGTACCCCTCGATTCTCGCGTCGGGTCAAGCAGTGGGTATCCAGTCGTGAAGTTCTCGACAAGGTCCTCGTACTCTGGCAGGGTAATGTTCAACTGGTCGGCGAGGTAGACGATCCGTTTCGTTGCGGCTCCATTCCCGACTCGGCGCAGACACCCGACGACTCGGTCCCACGAACATTGCGTGTCGACAGCGCTCTGCAGTGCCTTCGCAAGCTCGCTGATACCGCCGCAGAACTCGGGGTGGTCGGCGCAATCGACCAGCGTCTTCTCGATACTCGAAATGTTCGCCTGACTCGACCCGACTGCTGTCGGTTGATAGCCGAAGAACTTCTGCTCAGTAACTGTCACCGGTCGATAGGTAACCCCGTGGATCTCGCGTTCTTGAGCGCGTTCTGTCGTCACGATGTACACCGTTCGGGGCACCTGCTCCGTCAGTCCGTGATGGTTCAGCGCACTCCAGTACCCAACGTACATCGGCTCCACCAGAGCAGACGCGATCACGAACTCGTGCGCTGTATACACGGCGTTCTCGCCTGCAGCAAGTGGCAGGATGAGATACTTCCCATGCGCGATCCGCTCCAACCAGCCCTTCTCCTTGAGCGCATACGCCATGTCCTTGGCCGACTTCCGCCGGATGTCGAGGACGTCCGCGATGTCACTAATGGTGATGACCTGCCGGTTCTCACTTGCAAGCCGTGACAGTGCTTGCGACTCCCGTGTCGACAGGCCCTTTCGTTGAGTCTCCTCGCCGTTTGTTAATCCCATAGCCGCTCAGCGTACATAGACTCTAAACCGTGTCTGTGATAAATGTAGTCTTGAGATATAGTTTGAGAAAAACAGTAGTTCCGAGCATAGGGTTGATTTGCGGCCGAATTCGTGGGGGAAGGACTCCGAACCTCTTCTGACCAGGTTTCTCTCCGTGGCGCTCCAGTCGGCCAAAGCCTCCGAAAAACCTCATTCTCTCAGACGGTACGAACTGAGGCAGGTCGTACCATTTGGACTCGTAGATGTCGGAATGCCCCGTTAGGCCAACGAATATGTCACTTGGCAAAACGCTTATCCTATATTGTTGAGGACTATGGGTGATGACTGACTACGGGGTCACCCCCCAGAGAACTCTGTCCCCAGAAGAAAAGGAGGTTCTCCAGTCTGTATTGGACCAGAATTTCACCAAAGGGGAACTCCTCCACCTGAAGCACATCTTCAAGAGCCAGACTAAGAAGATAGCGTGGTATTACGGTGATAACGAGACAACGGCGGGGAATCGGCGCGAACTGGCGGAGGCACTGGTTCGAGAGTACCCAGATGAGGTTGAAGACCTGCTCTACGACTTGGATAACCTCACCGTGAAGAAGAACAAGTTCGAGGAGAATCTCGTCTCAGAGGGTGTTCCGGGAGACTTGGTCGACGAACTAGAGCCGACGACGCGTCAACTGTTGGTGTTTGCGTATCACGAGTTATATGACGAGGACGACTTCTCCGCGAAGCTGGAGTTCTTGATACTCGACTCACGCCTCTTCAAGGAAACCACGGAGCGAACGTACAAATACGACCGAGACCGCTTCGACCTGGAGAACTTTGAGGCGGCGGTGAGGAGGCACGTGCGACGCCGGAACGACGAACTCTACCGTCCCTTCACGATTCGGTACCATGAGACCGACGACACCATCTTCCTTGACTTCTACAAGGAGACGGCACGGGTGATGCAAAATATCTTCAAGCAGAGGAAGAAGGACGAAGTGGCACCGAGTGATAACCCGACAGTCACGCACGAATCGGGGTACACCATCAAGACTCTCCTCTGCCGGGTAGACACCTCAGCCGACGATGAGGTCAAATTTGTATTTAAGACCGATCCACAGAGCAGCTGGAATGGGGAAATGGAGCGATTCTTCGAGGCCGTCGCAGGCATTGAGGACCCCTTCGACGAAACCAACCAGGAGGTGGACGATGGCGCGTCCGAGGTCCTCGACGCGGCCGTCTCCACCGCCCAGGGCAACGAGAAAGACATCTCAGCCGAGGAGGTCGAAGAGGTTGAAGATGCGGTCACGGAGACGATGGAGGATCTAGCGGGGGACTCTCTCCCCGACGACGCTCCCGCCATTTCCGAGGGGAACGTCCAATGGGTTGGATGGGTCGTGGATAATGACGAGGACACGATGATTGCCTCCGACGACTTCACGGCGGCCACGAACCTCGTCAATTTCGTGAAGAACACGCCCGGTGCCGGTGAGAATCTGTTCCACATTCTCAGCGAGGCAGAGAAAGGGAACATTGGGCTACGGTTTCGAAGCGATTTCGGCGACGGAAACAACGAGACGTTCATCGTTCGGAGCAAATTCTGGACCGAAGAGAAGCAGGTGGGTGAACAGGCACGGAACCTCCTAAGTGCGGTCTTCAAAGGTGGTGAGGATGCCGAGTGAAGATCAACTGAAGGCCCTATCAAAGTTCATCGATGACTGTAACGGGATATTCGCATCTACGATACCAGAGGAACTTGAATCGTTAGACGACTCCCTTTTCAAAACGGTCGAAACTGTTGACAAGTGCCCCAACTGCGGAGCGGATATCTTAGGCCCAGTAGAGATTGATGGAGAGAAGGTCGCGTCGTGCCAGGGAGAGTGTGGGAAAATCCCGCACCAGGAGGCGGCACACCACAAACTAGACCTCAATTCCGTATTCGAACTGTTCAGCAACCGTCTCGGTCACGAGGTGACGGAAGACGACGTAGACACGCGTCCGATGCCTCTGTACGCGCGGGCGCACCTCGGGGACTCACTACGACTGAATCTGGTGTGCAACACAGACAGACTAGAGGAGTCGGTTGAGAAGTTGTTCGCTGATGCTGTGCGGAACTCCCACGTCAACGCCATCGTTGCGCCGAAGTCCACTCTGGAGAACATTTATGAGCTGGCGGCTGAGTACCCAGTAGCCAGCTTCGTACCTGCGTTCTCGATTCGTATGTTGGACGAACCGAGTGCAGTTGTGGAGGTTATCGAGAACGCGGTGGGTCAGCGCGACCAGAGCGACGAAACCATCACCCAAAGTGACCTCCAAGACGAGGAGTTGGCCGCAACTATCGAGAATAATCCTGGGGCGATTCGGACGGAGTTGGCCTACTCACGCGTGCGTCGAGAGGCCTCACTCTCCCCCACCACTCTCGGAGATTACTTCGAGCGCGTGTGCCACGCCGCCTTGATGAGTCTGAACATCTCCACAAAACCTCTCGGAGAGTCTGGAAAGAACGTTGCAGATCTGGCGTTTAAATTTCCGTCGAACAACAAGAGGCACGGCGAGGAGATCCTGGGCATCGTAGACACGAAGTCCAACGGTGAGAAGAATCTCAGCGAGGAGAAAATCGCCGACAAGCACCGAGACTATATCTGGCAGACAACCGCAGACCGGTTCGAGAACTCGCACGTCGCCCACGTGTTTGTCGTGTTCGATATGGATGGGTTGGATGCGAACGAGATAGACTGGTACCACCTCATCCAAGAGGAGTACAGGAATGCGGGAGTGGACGGTACTATGGTAATTCTCTACGCCAGCGCGCTCTCACAGATGGTTCAAATCGCGCAAAGTCCGCTGCAGACAAACGAACTCAACCTCGCAACGGACGGGATGCATGAAGTGTTCCGACCGTTCTTCCACTCGGGAAAGTTCCAGCATTCCGTCGAAGACGAGGTCCGATGGACAACCAGGGTAGACCCCAACACCTCTGACAAAGAAGCCTACATTAATCGGTACAAAGAGTGTGAGAATCTCATCGTAGTCCTACCAGAGATGGTTCGGAAACGATACTCCAATATCACCGACTCTGATTGGATCGGGGACGACGAAGCCACTCTGAACAGGTACCCTAACCCCGACTACTGAACCACTCCCAGGCTGGGGATGGTGTTATGCAAAGATACTGTGTTCGGAACTACTAGAAAAGCGAGTCATAGGCCGGTAGACGTACACAGAATCTAAACCTGATTACAAACTCCATCACTTCGTCGAGTGGGGAAGCGGACTCTGGACGCTCTTTCTCAACACAACCGAGCGACGACTCGTTCTCGCTTGAACGACTGGGAAAAGGTTCTTATGCGGGAACTGCTTTACTTACAGTAGACGCAACTGGAGGCCCAACAATGACGTTCCAAGAACGACTCCGCTCAATAGAAGAGCGGTACGACGTAAGCCAGAGCGAACACGCCCGGGAGCTCGGACGCACTGTCGCGGACCTCCAGGACTAACGCGGTTATTCTGCCTCATCGAGGAACGAGACGAATTCCGATTTGCCAATACCCTCGGTAGTGATGAGCTCGTCGTGTCCAGCACGGGTGACAGATTCAATAAGGAAGTCCGTACAGAGCTCTGTATGCACGTCTCCATAGTACGCGTAGGCCTCTGAACGAGTGAAATCGAGGTCATACTCTGCCAGAACGATCTCGATGCCATTCTTCCGCATAACAGTGTCACACCCCCACTCAGAGAGTAACGAGAACGCCGTCGTATTCCGCCGAACCGTGAGAAGCCGCTTCGACTCGGTAATGTACTCGTTGACCCACGTCTTCCAGTCGTACTCTTCGGTCGCAAAGTCAGGAAAGGAGAATCCGGTTTCAATACTCTCCAGGTACCATTGAGCCATACTGATCGACGTCCGGTGATTCGCGTTGGGCAGCGCGTGTTTCAGAATGAGTGTAGACATAAGCTGCCCTGCAACATCGATGGCGGTCCCGGTCCAATCCACGCGTGCGAGAGCGTCGGGGATCCGCTCTAATTCGATCTGCTTGTAAATTTCGAGCTTCGCTTCCTCCTCCAGTTCCTTTTCCTCGATGATCTCCTCGAAGATCTGAAGCAACCGCACCGTAATCGTTCGGTTCTGTGGCGACATCTCATCGAGTACGTCTTCAAACTCGTCATCAAGGTCCTCGACCGTACCGCTCGCCCCGCGATTTGTATACAGTACGAAGAATTCCTCATCAAGATTGTACTGCTCAATAATTGCATCTTGCCCGGACGTCGTTATCTCATCCCTGTCCTGAGTAACGTACGCGAGAGAATACTGAGGATCCTCGGGATGATGGTAATAGACACGGGCAGTCATCCCATTAGCGTAGGCGACAGACCGAATTAAAACACACTACATCCAGAGCCTGGCCAACACATTTCCCCTGATTTACCCTACGTTGGTAAGCTGGGTTGCCAGTCCTTCGAGTTCGTCGACTTCGTCGATAGCACCCAGCCATCGATCCGGGAGCTGTGACGCGCCGAACCGCGCCCCAGCGACCGCACCCGCAATCGCGCCAATTGTGTCCGTATCACCCCCACGATTCACGGCCGTGACAATCGCGTCCTCGGCACTGTCCGCGACGAGGCCATCGTGGAGTGCCGTCTGCAGCGAATGCACAACGTATCCAGACGTTTCCAGCGTGTCGGGTGACTCGCCACGCGCGAGCGGTCGAAGTGCCGTCAGGAGTTCATCAGGCACGTCTGTACCGACGTAGTCAAGCGCGTCCTGCAACGGCGTGTCCGCATCGTCGAGGAGGCCAGCCACGGTGAGGTTCAGGATCGCGCAGCCCGCCGTACAGCGCGGGTCAGCGTGCGTGATCTGCGAAGACTGGCGACTTACCTCAACGAGTCGGTCCCAGTCAGTCGCGTACGGAATGGCGAGTGGTGGACACCGCATCACGCTCCCGTTCCCCGCGTTCTGGCCTTCGCGGCTCTGCTCCCAGACGTGCTGGCCTGCTTCGTCCCATTCGTCGCCGTGTTTGAGGCGGCTGAGCGACCGCATCGTCATCCGCCCGATATCGAACGGCCCGCTGTCGTACCACGCGACGAACCGCTCAGCGACATCCGCCGGCTCGAACGCTTGGTGTTCGACCAGACTTCGGGCGATGCACAGCGCTTGTTCGGTGTCGTCTGTGATCGTCCCGGCGGGCTGGTTCCACGTCCCGTCCCCAACCATCTCGTCAAGCCGTCCGTGCTCAGTCTCGATTGCTGCCGCCGAAGAGAACTCAACTGGCCGGCCAAGCGCATCCCCACACGCGAGACCGAGAAGTACGCCACGAGCGTAATCCGAATCCATACGTCATCAACGACAACCGGTGAGAAAAATGTAGGGTGGCAGTCACTCGTCGGACTTCGTTCCCTCAGAGGGCCGACGTTCAAGGGGTACCGATCATAACGGATTCAATGGGGAATAGCAGCTCTGCTGAGTCCTGATTATTATAACCAGAATAGCGGAAGTTGGGTTACAACGGAGACTGGTCACGGATCGTTTGGACTGCGAGACGGGATAGGAGGCGTGCGGGCCCGCGCTTGGGCAGGTCGCGGAGCGTGTCGATCCCGCCTGGTGGGGATCCGCCACCGACGTCCAGCTCCCACTCGGTTTCGTCGGCGAACCGTTCCACGGCGCGTTCCACGCGCTCCTGGACCGCCTCGGCATCCATCGTCTCCACGACGCCGTCCCGCAGCACGAACTCCCCATCCACAATCACCGTCTCGACATCTGCTGGGGCGGCGTTGTTCACCACGTGTGCGGGAACGTTAGTTAGCGGCGTGAACTTCGGCTTGTCCACGTCAAGAAGAATGAAGTCCGCGCGCTTTTCGGGTTCGATACTGCCGATCTCGTCCCCGATGCCGAGCGCTCGGGCCCCCTCAATAGTGAGCATTCGCACGAGTTCCATCGACGAATACTGGCCGGTCGTCCGCTTGACGTTGGCAGAAAGACGGGCTTGGCGTGCCTCGCCGAACATGCTGTAGGAGTCGTGCCAGTAGTGGTCGTCAATCCCGAGCCCGACATCGACGCCCGCGTCGCGTAACTCGGGGACTGGCGTCCACTGCATGTCGGCGTCCGGATTCCAGTACGCGAACACCGACGGGCAGTGCGCGACTGACGCCCCCGCAGCCGCCGTCCGCTCGATATCATCCGCGTCGGCGACCCGAAAGTGCGCGGCGAGCAAGCGGTCGTCCAGGAGGCCGACGTCTTCGAGCAGCCCTAGTGAGTCGGCGGCGTCGTTCGCGCGCGCCATCGTATTGCCCTCTTCAAGTTCGAGCAGGTGGGTGTGGACGAGCAGATCGGGATACTCGGCGGCGAGGTCAGCAGTTCGCTCCCAGAGCTCGCGGGTACACGACCAGTCGTCGTGCGGGCAGATCGTCGCCCGAATCCGGCCCTCGTAGGTGTCGTGATACGCCTCGATGAACGCGCGGGCACGCTCGAACTGCTCGTCGATGGGGATATCCCAGAAAAGGTCCGTCACTGTCGGTCCGAAGAACCCGCGCAGGCCCGCTTCCCCGAACGTGTCAGCCCCCGACGCGGGCTGGACATCCATCGAGTTGACCGTCGTCACGCCCCCTAGGAGGAAATTTAGCGCTGCGAGGTCGTACCCGGCGTCGACGAGATAGTCGAACTCACCCTCGCCGATCCGGCCGTAGAGGGCGGTCATACTCCCCATCATCTCCAGGAGGTCGAGGTCGCTGAACGCGCCGATCAGGGGTGTGAGTTCGAGATGCGTGTGGGCGTTGACCAGCCCCGGCATCACCACCTTCCCGTCGCCGTCAATCGTGTGTGTCGCTTCCCCGTCCGTCTCGTCCTCGTCGGTCTGTCGGACGGCAGTGATGCGACCGTCCTCGATGAGGACTGTGCCCCGCTCGAACAGCCGGTTGCGCTCATCGACCGTGAGCACGAGCGCATCAGTAATCGCAATGTCAGCAGCCATCTTGGTTCGTCACTGACGTGGCCATCGCGTCAAGGTTCGGGTCCCGTCTTTCTTGAATACGGGCCTCGTACAGAGGACAGACGTCACTCGTCGGGTTTCGTCCCCGTGCGGAGATTCTCCCGGTACTCCGCCCATGCCTGGTACATCTCCACTCGATCTTTCTCCGTCATCGTGTCGTGCTCGTCCGCGTCGTAGAACGGGAGTTCGTCCTTCTCAGGCATCGCCATCACTCGCCCGAGCGGGTACAGTTGCTCGTAGTAGTGTTCCAGCACCCAGTCTTCGCCGTGTTCGTCGACAGCTTGCTGGATGTACGGGGCGGCTTCGGGATACTCGTCGGCAAGTGTCTCAGTCATCAGTCGTCGTGTACTGCTGGCGTTGTTTGCGTCAGTGCAACCAAGCGTTGGTGGTCAGGCGTCGGTGAACTCGGCGAGTGAATGATTTTCGCTGGTACTGTTCCACTTGCCGATCTGGATGAGCTCGAACGTGTCTACGGGGTCGTCAAGCTCGGTGGCGAGCCGGGTCTGAACTGCAGTGGAGAGACTGTCGACGGGGATTGCGGTCAGCGCGTGCCCGGTGAGGAAGTAACTGGTTGCGAGGCTCGTCGGGGCGACGACTATGACGTCCGATCCATCGACGTCGTCAAGCGCGATCTGGGCATCTCGGTACTGGAGCACCGTCGCATCCAGCTCATCGACGGGGAAGAGGCAGCCAGCAGCACCGTACTCGATACTCGCCCCCGCCGACTCAAAATGCCCTTTGAGCATAATCAAATAGAAATATATGTCCCACAAGTATTAACCTTGTGGTGGATTGGTACTTCACCCTTTCTCTACCACACCCGCATTTTGACTACCCTCGGCGTCCCACCGGGCAATATGCCCCGCGACCTCTACGACTGCACCGCAGCCGAACTCGCCACCCACTCCGTCGAACACCTCCAACACGACACGCCACCAAGCACCGCTGCCGAGTGGCTCGCCGAGAACGGGTACGACGCCGCCCCGGTCTACGCGAACGACGACCCAATCGGATTCATCCACAAAGACGACGTCACAACCGACGACGATGGCAACACTCTCGACGACCACCTCACCCCTCTGACCATCGGCCACATGATCAGCGGTGACACCTCGTTCACCGACGTCCTGTCCGCACTCATCGAGCAACCAGTCTACTTTCTCGGCGGCCACAACAACGTCACCGGCATCCTCACCCGCGCCGATCTCAACACCGCCCCAGCGCGCATCTATCTCTTCGACCGCATCACCTACCTCGAAGAACACCTCCGCGAGCTCATCCTCGACAAGCAACCAGACTGGAAAACTACGCCCGTCACCGCAGACGAACTCGACGACATCGAAGACCGGTACGAAGACGCACAAGCCGCCAACGTCGCGTTAGACGAACTCCACTACGCACAATTCTCCACGCTCGAAACCATCGTCACCAGTGTCGAAGCCTGCTGGCAAGCCTGCGGGTTCTCTACGAAAGGCGGTGCAGACTCCCGACTCCACGAAGTCACTGACCTCCGCAACGACGTCGCCCACGCCAACCTCCTCGTCGAAAACACAGATAGTAACGAGTTCCTCAGCGACGGCCGTACCACAGAAAACCTGTATGACACTCTCGACACCATCCACGATGTCCTTTCGAACCTTCAAGACGCAGGATACGACCCAGGGGCGACGAAACCACGTGACGAAGCCACTCTAACATCTCCAGGTTCATCCCTTGAGTAACTACAGATCACGCGATAGTCTATACACCAGCAGCCCCCAACCGTTGGCCTACGCGATACCGTTCACTTCCCGATATCGCTGATAGTATGCTTTCTCCACCGTTCGGAGATCGAATCCTCCCGGATTCCGGTCACGCAACTCCGAGAGCAGCTTTGGATAATCTGTCACCCGCATCTGCCGATCTTCGCCGAAGAACAAATCTACCATGTACCGATCCCCTACAGCGTACCGCTCAGGGTCATAGAACGTAAGCACGACTGTCGCTGTCGCATACCCAATTCCAGGAATTGAGGACAACGTCTTGAGTTGTACCTCTGGATCGCCGACCAACAAGGCAGCCTCACTTACCCGGCGCACAAACGCATCGGGAACTTGATCCACTCGTTCAATATTCCCGCTTCGACGTCCCGCTTGATTATCCAATTTCCACGTGACCACATCACGAAGCTGTCCTTGCGTAATGTACCCCTGCGCTTGCAGCGCTTCATGGAGCGTCTGTTCAATCTCGTGGAGTTCCTCATCGTAACTCTCCTCATACAACCTCGCCCACTCCCGAACATCGTCCGCATCCATACCACCATCTTCCAATGCCACAGTGATATGTCTCCCTCACAACTGACGGGGAGAAACTGAGCGGGGTCTTAACTATCCCGGTGAGTAGCTCCGAGATGCGCAAAAATAATGCCCATCGCTAGTTCCGTGAACATATGGCAAGCCACATTCTCTACGAAGACGCGCCGGCACGTGTGGAAATCGAGTTCGAATACGATGAGTCAAACGATAAACTGAATCGCGTTACGGAGGAAATCCTCGATATTGAAGAGGCAGATCATCCAGTTCTCTACTGTGAGTGCGGATCAGAGTTTGAAAACTTCGAATCCGCCATGGAACACCTCCGAGAGGTACGAGGATAGCTGTTCTTCGGCCACTTGCTGTAAACCAATTTGACGATTCTCACGTAGGTCTGTTACAGTGCCTGCTCCACCTCCTGTAGCGCGTCGATTGCGTGCTGCAGATGCACGCGCAGTTTATCGTCTGCACCGCGCTCACTCACAGTCTCACCTGTATCTGCCACATTCTCATCGGAGGGCTGTGTTCCGGGTTCAGTTTCAGGCGTTCCCCACGTTTCCGTTCGGCCCAGCGAGTCAGGCTCCTGTTCGGCCACTGCATCGAGCCGCTGCTGTTCATCGCTCTCACCTGCTGCTGTGTCGGTCGTGACGGTGCTGTGCTCCGAACGGTCACCATCTGTCGGCCGTCCACCGCGGTTGAACGCGTCCAACGGGAAGTCGTACGCACAGGCGCGCTTTTTCTTGTTGAACGTCGTGCGCCGCGAGATGCCGAGCACGTCGATGATGTCGCTGCGATCACACCCGCGGTCGAGCGCCTGCCTGACTTGCTCGTCTTCCATCCGCTGGAGTAGCAGTTGCGGGTCATCTGGAATGTGGCCGCGAGCCGAGTTCTCGATCTGCTCTGTGAGGCCCCATTCGCCGGTTTCGACGTCTTTATCGACGATCTGTCGGTCGCGGGCGTCGACGAGGTTGTCGAGGCCCATCAGCACCCACAACCGCTCCCGAACGGATGACACTGAGTGATCGCTCGGCAGCCCTGACGCGATGTCTCCCGTTCGGTCCGGCCCGTTGTCCGCTAAGTACCGTAGGATCTCGATGTCCTGCGGGAGCAGCACGCTCTGATCTTCCTCAGTAATCTCGACAGGCGAGTCGTCCGGCGTGCTCTGTTGGTGGAACCAGCTGTGGCACGACCGGCACAGCAACGTCAAATTCTCCAGGTCGTGCTCGTCCATCCCGTCCGGGTCGCGCTCGATGTGGTGAACATGCAGCGTCGCTAGGCCGCCCTTCCCCGGGCCGCGCCGCCCGCACGCCTGACAGCGGTGCTTGTACTTCTCCAGCACGTCGTCTCGCGTCTCCGGATCCACCGTCTCGTGACACTCCCGAGGACTGGTCACCCCGGACTCGTCGCTCTCTGTGTTTGCGCCGCTCGGTTCATCTTCAGGGGGTCGTGATTCAGCTTCTGCCATATCGATCTCAGTTCGGGCTTCCGTTGATCTGCATCTGGTACAGCGCCGCTCTACCGCAATCTGCTGGGTTATCGCTTCAATCCGCACCAGCGGCACTACCGACGCTGTCTGTCTCCGACACGAGCGAGAGCCCGCAACTTCACGGTTCGGCGGGTCACGTGTGGATCACTCATGACGTGTCGGGGTCAGTGATTTCAGCTTGAAATCGGATTTCGAGCAGTACCGTTCCGCGAGTGTCCCTAATTCCCGCGTCCGCAGAACATCCGCGACGTTGTGCACCACGACATCGGCGAACCGGCCCTCCTCGTACGCCGTCACGGCTTCCTCACTCCCCGCGAACGGATCGAGATCACCATACTGCCCCTCACACAACGTTTCGTACACGCCGGCCAGATCCGACCGCTCATCGCCATCCTCGCCAACGGTGTTGAACCGGTTCGTCACGACCGGCAGCAGGTCAGCATACGGCATCTCCCGGAACGGCCACTCCACATCACTCCGCGAAAGCCGCGTCCGCAGGAACGGCAAGTCGAACCCAGACCGCCACAACTCACCGTTGAACGCAACCAACAGCACGTCGTTCCCGACCAGGCGCTCTGCAGCGAACCCCCCGACCGCTTCCAACAACACTCGCTCCGAGTCGTGTGTCGACACCTGGACGTGCGCCTCGACACGATCACGAACCGCGGCCTCCACATCAGGCGCTGCTCGCCCACCGGTCTGTACGAACACGCGAACGCCCATCGGCACAGCAAACCCGGCCACCGTCACCTCATCACGAACCTCGAACCCCGTCGTCTCGATGTCAAACGCCACCAACTCCAGCGTCATCGCTGCCCACCTCTAGCAGACTCACGGGCGGCCGCGTTGCTCGCACGCTCCGGAACGCGATCCTCACTAACTGGTCGCAGCCGGAACTCACCGAATCCGAATCGGGAGTGCGTCCCGACCCGCAACACACCACTCTTCGCCGTCTCGACTGGATTCGGCCCACCGTACCCGACAACCTGCCCGTGATCAATCGTCTCCAACTCGTAGACATCACTGTCCTCAACGAGTCGTTCCTCGCGTCGACGCAGCCCGCCTGGACGCGGCGTCCACCACCACGGCACCGACTGGTCATCCGCCCCCGGGTACTCACTCCCCGTCACGTACGGCGACACCAACTCCAACTCGAACGACCCCTCAGCATCCTCCAACATGGAGTAATCGAGCGAATCCAGATCGACCGTCTGCGTGTCCTTCAGACTCGTCCCACCGAGCCCGTAATTCCGCGCGCCGCCGAGCCGCAGCCCGTCCAGCACGTCCTCGTCGAGCGGAATGACGTCGCTGCCGCCGGTGTCGCCGTGCACGTAGAAATGCACGTACCACGTCATCGTCCGCTTCGAATTCCGCGACTCGCGCGGCAACCCGAACCGGACAGTCGGCGCGAACGCCACGCGCCCACTATGCACTCGCAGATCGTGCGTGTTGTGCGCGTCTCGCGGCCGCGACGACGACAACCACCGCTGCGCCGCATCCCGGAACAGGAACAGGTCCTCGTACGATTCGACCGGCCGCAACCCGGCTCCGAAGTACGGTGCACCACCAGACTGCGAGTGCTCGTCCGGGTACCCGCCGTGCTCACCAGGGACGAACACGCCGTGACTCACCGCGACCGACCGCCGCGTCGACGCCTCCACTCGCCGCGCAATCGCTCGGTACAGCGCGTTCCCTGACACGTAGTACGGACGCCCCAGGTAATCCTCGTCCAGCTCAAGCAGCACCCGCTGAACCACTGTCACTGTTCACCACCTCCGAGTCGGGAGCTGCGCCGCATCGCTCGCCACCACCCGTAACTCTCCTCGATGAACTGCAACGCCGTCGACCACGACTGGATCCGCCGCAACTGTGCATCCACCACGCGCCACATCCGGCCGTCATCACCATCGAACGGGTGCTCCGGCAGCCGGGTCCACACGTCTGCCCATGACATGGCCGGGGCAGCACCGAGCCGCGCCGCCGGCTTCTCACCCGGCTCGCCAGTAATCCGCAGCGCGAACGATGGCAGCACCAACACCGTTCGATGCGGCACCACACGCGGATCGGCCTCCGCGTCCTCGGACCGATCCACCACGAGGTACAAGTCGTCGAACCCGCACCCCGCACGGTAATTATCCACCAAGGCAGCCGTCAGCAGCGTGTGGAACTTCAGCGAGGTGTACGGGTAGTACACAGACTCGTTGAAGATCGACGCCACCGCTGACTCCAACCACGCCGCGTGCATCTCGACTGGATCTTCGGTCTGCACCAGCTCCGCCAATGCACTCCGAATCCCGCCTTCAACCCGGCCCGCCGATGTCGCCGTCTCACCCGTCACGAGCGACAGCCGAAACGGCGAGATGTGATTCTTCACCGACTGCGCCGGCTCACCACGCGGCCGACTCAACAACGCCGCGTCACTATCAGCGCCCAACGGCACCGGCTCATTCACCGGTACGCCAGCGAACTCTGCTGCCGCATCCTCGTGTGACCGGCCACGCGACTTGTGCACGTCGTGCCGGTACACCGACAGCATCGACACAGCCGCATCAGTCTCCGCCGACGCTGACTCAGCAACGTCGGTCGGCGACGAGGCCTCATCAGCGTCAGCCTCCTGCTCCGTCGTCGGGCGAATCTCCGTCGACGGCGGTTGCGCCTCATCCAACTCATCAGGATCATCAGCACCCGTCACGCAGACTCACCTCCCGACTCACCGTCAAGCAACGGTAAATCACCGTCACGCGACGCCGTCCGCGCCTGCAGCGCCTTCACGAACTCCGGCCGGCACTTCGACGCCCACATCTCATCCTTCTCCGCCATCGCAGCGGTCGTATTCTGCGCGCGATTGAACACCCGCCGTACCTCCCGCTCACTGTACAGCGGATTCATCACCCACGCGTCCGCGATCCCAGCACCGAAATTCCGAGCGCCACCAACCTGGAACTCGAACTCGTTGCTGTGCGCGTCGAGGAACGACACCGCCTCCAACAGCAGGCCGACGAACTCCGGCTTCAGCTCGCGGAGCGTCAGCTTCCACGTCCCCTCAACGTTTCCGAGGACGTCTCGGTCCGCTTGCCGGAGCGGCTGCCCACCGTCTTCCTCGTTCCGCGACCGCACCTGATTCGAGATCTGTCTGTAATGCGCTTCCGCCTCGCCGTCCAGGACATCCACCTGTCGGCGGATCGGTGAGAATGACACCGGGCGACGCAGCAACTTCCCTGGTTGTGAGCCAAACCCGCCGAACAAGTCGTAGACGACACATCCATCGTCGTGTTCGTCGAGGCACGCACCTTTCTCGTGGTACCCCGATTCGAGGTCGCGCTCGTACACGTTCGCGCGCATGTAATCCGCGTTCGGTTCTCCCGGGTGGCAAGCAGTCGCTCCAGCGATCTGGAGTACCTGCTCACAGCCGTGTCGCAACCAGCCGCTCAACGTGAACGGCGAAATCTGCCCTTCAATCTGATTCATCGGATCATCCGCCTCGTACCGATCCGCCGACGCATGATGCCGATCCGTGACGATCCCATCACCAGGAGACAGCAGGTCGATCTCCAAGCCGACGTACACGTCCGGCAGCAACATCTCCTCCACCGACCGCGGCACGTCCAGCTCGACATCGAGATGCGAATCCACGAGCCCCGACTCACCCGACGTCATCGCTCACCACCCCAGAACAACCCGCGAACTACATCACCGTCTGGGCGACTCGCACGACGCTGCGCCTCGCCCAGAGACACCTCTGCTGACGCCTCGTCCGGCTTTGATTCCTCAACAGCAGACGCGACGTTCGCAGACGACCCACCATCCGGGATCTTCCGCACCGACTTCGTCGCCGCCGAACTCACTCCCACCACTTCGGGATCCAACAGCACCGGCCACGACGACTGCGTCGCCCCGTCCGAGCACACCCCGATGCGGCCCTCGACAAGCAATTCCCGCACACCAAGCGTGTACTCCGTGGGAAGCTCATGACCCTCGTCACCGCACACTACGTGACCGACCTGAAACATCACCTCACCAGCCGGCCGAAACACGTACACTGCGACCGACTCACCCTCACGAAGAGAAGAGCCGCACACTTGACACGTCGCGGCCCCTTCCCCGAGCGAAATATAATTTATTTGATGTATGTCTTCAATCAGTGGCCTGTCGCTACCTTCTTGGGTTTTCGAAGTTGAGTTCTTCATGGGTTCTCGGACGGTATTCGGAACCCAGCCTGGGTGCTGCAACACCCGGGCATTTCTGTTGATCAGTGCCCAACGGCTGAGTTCGTATCCATTAGTCACTCGTCTATTGGTATAAACCTTTGGACGCTCGACTAATGGAGGGTTATCCAGCAGTCATATGTGAAATGGCACTCACGTCAGTACTATGGGCGACCGGGACCGGGACGAAGAAAGTGGGAAATTCACTGAGGAGTACCCGCCTCAGGATTTCCTGAAAGCCTTAGACGAACTCGGTCCAAGTGGAACGACGGACATTTCCAATTATATTGGCTGTGACCGTCGAACCGCCTATCTGAAATTAAAATCTCTCGAAGAGGAAGGGGAGGTTAGGAGCAGAAAAGTGGGGAATTCACTCCTCTGGGAACTGAATGATTAGTTTTCTACTTGTCGCGTGAGATATCCCCCGCTCTATTGCTTTACTGAACGCGTCATACCGATGTATTCACGGATGAATACGTCATCCTCGCCAGCAGTTTATACACTCGAACGTTGTTAGTATAGACGGTTGATAACTCTATCTTACCCACGGTCCGCAGGAGTTGAATCGTCGATTCCTCCGATTAGTGCCGAAGGTGTGTCCTATCCCAGCTACCACTATCTGCGAGGACCCCTCGAACTAAGAATCTCTGAAGAATTCAGCTATATTTTCTCCACCTTTCCCTAATGATCGGACGGCAGCCGTCCCGCGGTTCCACTTTCACTCCCCTTGGCGGAGGTATTAGACAGTAGAGTTTAAACTAGAAAGGAGAGCCCCACGCTGGAAAGAGGGAAAATTATGCCCAGCTTCAACGTCGACATGGAGGAGATAACAGCATTTGACTTCGGGAACACATACTTGTTCACGGCATACTTCGACGAGGAACAGCTCTTCAACCAACTAGAAAAGTACTACAATAGGGATAAATACCGTTTCAAAGTCCCAGAAGAAGACCTGGAAGAGGTACAACAAACTCTGGACAGCTACTTCTATGAACTGGTGATAGAGGACTCCCCTGAGGAGTACTGTGTCGTCGCAGACGAAGAAACAGATTCAAACGCGATACTGAGTAACTCAGTAATGAGAAAGCAACGCCGGAACCACGATATCTACCTAATGAAAGATAAATTATCACTTGAGCAAGCCGTTGAGAAGGGCGCTATTAGGGTAGAAAAATCGGAAGTCAACACAGGGAATCTAGAATGGAAAACCAACGGATCATAGCGGGACCAATCGTCAGTCCGCCGGTAGGTACGGGTAGATACAAGTATCTCCCGAACAGCAATCTTACCAAGAGGATATCAACATGAGTACAGATAATTTAGAGGTTGCCAAGACTGGCCAGGAAAAAGGCGAGTCCGTTTTCGACAACCGCTCTCTTGAAGACATCTACGGAGAGATACAGGAAACCTATTTGGCGGATGACCGCCCCTGGGTCATCGGCTACAGTGGCGGCAAGGACTCCACCACTGCCCTCCAGCTAATTTGGTACGCCATCGAAGACCTTCCAGAAGAGAAGAGGCAGAAGCCAATCCATGTCATCTCAAGTGATACTTTAGTAGAAACGCCGAAAATCGTCAACCACATCATCTCCACTCTGGAAAATATCAACGAATACGCAGAAAAGAAAAATCTGCCTTTCACCGCCCACAAGGTCACTCCCAAGGTTGACGACTCCTTCTGGGTCAACCTTATCGGCCGGGGCTACCCGGCACCGAACCAGAACTTCCGCTGGTGTACGGAACGCCTCAAAATCGACCCTGCAGACCGATTCATCGAGAACCAGGTCTCTGAACACGGAGAAGTAGTTGTAATCCTCGGAGCACGGAAAGCAGAATCGGCCACGCGAGAACAGGTAATGGAGATGCACAGTATCGACGGCAGCGTCCTCTCACGCCACAACAAGTTCGCCAACGCCTTCGTCTACACACCTATCGAGGACTGGATCGTCGACGACGTCTGGACCTACCTCATTCAAGCCGTCGACAACCCCTGGGGCAAGAACAACCGGGACCTCGCCGCACTCTACCAGGAAGCAGACGACGAGTGCCCGATGGTGATCGACACGAAGACACCTTCCTGCGGCAACAGCCGGTTCGGTTGCTGGACCTGCACAGTCGTCTCCGAAGACAAGGCGATGGAGAATATGATCGACGAGGGCGACGAATGGATGGAACCCCTCTTGGAGTTCCGTGACTTCCTCAAAGAAACGCAGGATCCCGAGAAGAAGCCGAACTACCGGATGGTCAAGGGCCGGCAACACGGCTATGTCAAAGAGAAGACCAACGGCAGTGACGGCATCATCCCACGTGCCCACAAGTTCGAGTTCTGCAAAGACCTGCTCCGGAAGCTCTTGGAGACTCAGAAAGAGGTCAACGAGAAAATCCCTGAAGACGAGGAGATGGATCTGATCAGGGAAGAAGAGCTCAAAGAGATCCGTCGTCTCTGGCGCGAAGAACGTGCTGACTGGGAAGATTCCGTACCCCAGATCTATAACGAGGTTATGGACGACGACCTGGACTGGGTCCACGACGATCTCGGCTCCTTCGGTGAGATGGAGGCAGAAGTCCTCAGCGAGGTCTGTGAAGAACATGATGTCCCCGCAGAACTCGTCAAACGTCTGCTCGACACCGAATTCCAGCACTACGGCATGAAACGGCGCGCATCCATCTACAGCGAGCTTGACAAAGTCATGCGAGAGGACTGGCGGGACATGTCGGAGATCGTCGCTGAACTCGAAGGTGAAGACCGTATAGAAGCGTGGGAATACGACGGAGTAGACGTCTAACTGATAGGCCTCATGAGAATCAACAAGCTAATCATCACAGACTTCGGCCCTTACCGAGGTCGTAACGAAATCGAGCTCAGCTCAACAGAAGACTCTCCCATCGTACTGTTCGGCGGGAAAAACGGAGCGGGGAAAACCACGCTATTCGAAGCAATCGGATTCTGTCTCCACGGTAAATCCTCGCTCGGCCGTCGCACTGCCCGGAAAGACTACGAACAAGCAATCCGCAGCAAGCTCCATGAATACCCCGACGGCAAAGCAGATACAGCAGCTGTCCGACTTGAGTTTGAGTACTCCCACATGGGCGAAGTGGACCACTACTCTGTGGAGCGTTCCTGGCGCGACCGTGGCAAAAGCATCGTCGAGGACCTGAAAGTCCGGAGGAACGGAGAGATCCCCTCCGAACTCAACGAGGACCAGTGGCAGGACTTCCTGAAAGAACTGGTTCCGCCAGGAGTCTCCCAACTGTTCTTCTTCGACGGGGAGAAAATCCAGGAGCTTGCGTCAGCAGTCGAATCTGACGCCGACTTCGAGGACTCGATGTACTCACTCCTCGGCCTCGACCTGATTGAACGCCTGGACACCGACCTATCCATCTACATCTCCCAGAAGCTCGAAGAAAGCGGTGTAGAAGGGATCAAAGACGAAATCCAGGAGCTTCAGAACCAGCGAGACGAAATCGAACAGGAGTTCGAGGACCTGAAACAGGAAAGAGAAGAGAAGGAGCAGAGACTAGCAGAGCTGGAAGACGAGATTGATAACAAGGAATCGAAGATCGCCCAAGAGGGCGGCTCCTACGCCGACAAGCGAGAGGAACTCAAGGAACGCCGAGCTGAACTGAACGCCAGTATCGAACAACTCGAAGACCAGATCCGAGACCTCGCTGAAGGCGCGTACCCGTTCACCCTGGCACCGGATCTCTGTGAATCCGTAGTTGACCGGTTGAAGACTGAGACCGAACGCCAGAACCGGGCGACCGCCAGGAACGAGCTGACCGACGAACTCGACGACGTACTCGGTGACGAGGACGTCTGGGAAGAGATGAATATGCCGGAAGATCAGGTCGGACAGCTCTCTGACCGCATCCAGGATAAACTCAAAAGCCGGCTGGAAATCGAAGACGAGGACCCGGAACTCGCCCACCAATTCTCGGAGGCACAGCGACAGGAGATCTACTCGCTTACCGACCGAGCCCTGAACGACGTCCCGGACCAGCTTGCCGACCTCACAGAGAGCCTGGAAGACAAAACGCGGGAACTCCAAGAGGTCGAATCCGGTCTCAACAAAGCTCCTGACCAAGAGGTCATCTCACCGCTGATCGATGACCTGAACGAGCTTACTGAGGAGAAGGGAGCCATCAAATCGCGGCTCGAAGAACTGGAGGAAGAAATCAGTACAGCCCAGACCCGCTTAGAGCGGAAAGAGAACGAGGTCGAAAACAAGCTTGAGCAGAAATCCCGTGTCGAAGATGTCTCCGAACGAGCAGACCTCGCCTCTGACGTCCGAAATGCCGTGAAGGACTTCCGCGAAGAACTCGCCAAGAAGAAGCTGCGGAAACTGGAGTCGAAACTCAGCGAACGCTACATCACCCTCTCCAACAAGGGCGACTTCTACGACAAAATCGAGATCAACGAAGAAAACCTCGACATCACGATCAAGACCATCCACGGCAACAGCAAGCCGCACACAGAGCTCTCAGCCGGGGAACGACAGATCTTCGCCACATCCCTTCTCTGGGCACTGGCAGAGATCTCCGACCGGCCACTACCCTTCATCGTCGACACACCGCTCGGCCGCCTCGACAACGATCACCGGGACAACCTGATCACCCACTTCTTCCCTGAAGCAGCACACCAAGTGATCATCTTCTCCACCGACACGGAGATCGACGACCACCAGTACCAGAAACTGGAAGGATACATCTCTCAGGCATACCGGCTGGAGTACGACGAAGAGGAAGGGAAAACCGTTCCCTCGGAAGGCTACTTCTGGACCGAAGACGACGAAGATCAGCGATCACTCGGGGAGATCACATCATGAGCCAGAAATTCAACCGGATCACCATCGACAGCGACGCCACCAACCAGTTGAAAATGCTGAAAGCCAACACCGGGATGACACCCAACTACCTCGGCAGAATTGGCTTCTGCTACTCCCTCAACGAGCCACGTCCGCCAAACCCGCAGCAGTACGACACTGACGGGCAAACCTTCAACCGGTACACCCTGCTCGGAGAACACGACACCCTCTACATGGCCCTCCTGAAAGAACGACTCATCCAGGAAGGGAAAGACCCCGAAGAGGACCTTTACGAAGAGTTCGTCGCACACCTCAACCGAGGCGTCGAACGAGTAGCAGGTAACGTAAGCGACCTAAGCGACTTCTACGACCTCGTTCCCGGAGAGATAAAAGGACTGGAAGCCCAACAGGAAGGATAACGAATGACTTCTGACGTGGACACACCCATCTACCTCGACCACCACGCCACCACACCCGTCGACGAAAAGGTCGTCGAGGAGATGACTCCCTACTTCACAGAAAGCTACGGCAACCCAGCCAGCGAAGACCACATTTTCGGGGCAAAAGCGAAGCAAGCAGTAAACCAGGCCCGAGAACGAGTCTCGGAAGCAATAAACTGCCGTGAAGAAGAGATCATCTTCACCAGCGGAGCCACCGAATCGGACAACCTGGCAATCCGAGGAGCAGCAGACTACGCAGCTGACAACGACAAAGGCAGCCATATCATAACTGCCGTCACCGAACACGAAGCAGTACTCGAAGTCTGCGAAGACTTGGAAACAGACGGCTTCGACGTCACCTACCTACCCGTCGACGAAAACGGGAAGGTAGATCCTGCAGACATTCAGGACGCAATCCGGGACGAAACCATCCTGATCTCCATCATGGCCGCCAACAACGAAATTGGCACCATCGCACCGATAAAGGAGATCGGGGAAATCGCCAAAGAGAACGAGGTCTTCTTCCACACCGACGCAGTCCAAGCACTCGGATACCTCCCCATCGACGTCGAAGAGATGGGTATCGACCTGATGTCCATCTCCGCACACAAGATCTACGGGCCGAAAGGCGTCGGCGCACTCTACGTCAGAAGACGGAACCCGAAAGTCAAACTCAACCCGCTACTCCACGGAGGAGGCCACGAACGAGGCTGGCGCTCCGGGACACTCAACGTCCCCGCAATCGTCGGATTCGGAAAAGCCGTGCAAATGGCGGATCAAAATCTGGAGGAACGGAGTCAGCACGTCGACGAACTAACCTCCTACATGTGGGACCGGTTGAACGACGAACTGGACGACGTCGTTCTCAACGGCCACCCGGAAGACCGGATCCCTAACAACCTCAACATCAGCTTCACCGGAGTAGAGAACAAAGCCCTGGTCAAAAACCTGCAACCGGACATCGCCGTCTCCGCAGGATCAGCCTGTACCACCGGCACAGTCGAAGCCTCCCACGTGCTTCAATCGATTACTGATAACGAAGATGTCTGGCATAATGCGATTCGCTTCGGGTTCGGGAAAGACAATACCCAGAAGGAGGTTGAATACGCTACCGAGGAGGTGATCAAAATCGTCAATCGGCTTCGTAATCTTAACTTCTGAGATTTGATTTATTTGTGATAACAGGAGTGGCAGATTGGGATCAAACCGGGGTGAGTGACTCTATTTGGAAGAGTAAATTAGTTTATGGAACGGTGGGTTCTCACATCCATTAATGAGAACGACTACTTCTCTACCTCTGTACCGTACATGTAGGCCTTAATAGGAGCCGTTTTCGACGGTGAGGCAACTACACTGACTCTAAGGTGTTATGATACTGCCGGAGAAACTGGTCGAACTCTCCAGGAGCAGGAACCTCATTTTCGAGAATCCGATATCCTCGTTCCGCATAGCAATTTAATAAGGTCTTCCCGTAGGACGTTAATCGGGTTGGATCCGTCGAGTCTAAGATCTCCAACATAAGATGGCGAATCTCGGTTTCTTCCCGTTTAGGGATGTTTTGTCGCTCGATTTCTGCCATTATTAGTGCCGCATAAATCTCGTATTTCTGATCATCATAATCTGAGATGACAGATTCGACAAAGGGATCATCTGTTGGTTCTTCATCGGTTCGAATTCGGTCCCGAGCTTTGATTCCGACCATAGCTGCCAGATAGTATTTATCCCACATACTATCGAAATCGCCCGTAGAGCTATTCTGTTCAATCTTATCGAAATAATCCCGAGCCGAGGAGCTAAGTCTGAATGACATAATTACTCTGCCCCCACAGTAGTAGTTGCTTCTTCCTCCTCAGAAGTGAACTCCATGAAGAAGTCATGGTCAGTATGCTTTTGGACTACACCAGGTGTGTCGGTTTTGTGAACGGTATAATATTGTATATCCTCAAATCCATCGTGCTGCATCGGTTCTAAGTTTTGTACAAATCCTTCTTTCTCTGTCGAGATGACAAACGCGACGAGTTGGTCAAACAGGCCAGAAATAATCGTTGCCACCTCACGCCGAACTTTGTGATCGAGACTGACGGCCGGGCTATCGATCACAAATGGCATGTCTACTTGCGAGCCCTCAAACAGCGTAGAGAGGTATGCGTATGCGACTGATAGGGATTGGCCCTCTGACGACCCACTCTTACCCCGTAGTTTGATCGAATCATCAATTGACTCGATTTGGACCTCAGACAATCCGAGAATCTGTTTCAGACGTTCGTTCGTCTCCTGAATCTGACGCTCCTTGAGTTCCGACAAACTGCGGTCAATAAATTCGTCGAATATTTCTTCGAGCTTATCTGCCTGTTTACTGAACTCGACCGTATCACTTGCCTGCTGAACCTTCTTCTCGTACTTGTTGACTTCCCGCTTTGCTTCAGGGATATTAGTCTTCCAATCCAGGTCAAATCGTTCACGTTGACCTTTATCATCCGTGGTCAGTAAATCCACTTTTTCCTGCTTCTCATTGCGCGAGTTCCGCTCGGATTCTATCTTCTCGGTCAATTCTTGCTTTTTTTGTTCCAGTTCAGGATCATCCAAATCCAATTGGTCTTGCTCCATTTCATTTTTCTTGAGTTCCTGGCGAGTGTCTGAGAGCGATGTGAACCTGGATTCAAAGTCTTCGACATCTGCTGTGTTTCTTAGCTGCTCTTTGAGGGTATTGAGTACACCAATGTCTTCGTCGGATAGGTATTCTTCAGCGTTCTTGCGTATCTTCTCTCTATGTTCCTCATTCAGCTCTCGCCCGCAAATACAGGTCTCCCCCTCAGCCAACTCATTAAAGAATTCTTCTGACGTAGACTTCGGTAGTTTCAGAATTGTCATATGCTCCAGTAGTTCTGAGAAGTCTTCATTAAAGTCAGCCGCGAGCGCGCTGGGCCTCCGCATATCATCCAAGAGGTCCCCTGCATCGCTTTGTAGCTTTGTCTGAAGGCGCTGAATCTCCTCTTCTAGTTCTTTATATCGCTCTAATGCCTCTTTGTCCTCAGCGATGATCTCTTCGCGTTCTTCTTTTAGGTCCTCTATTGTGGAATTGTGCTGCTTGATATCCTTGTTAAGTTGATCCCGGCGTTCTTCTAGTGTCTGAAGCTTCTCACGCCGCGAATTAAGCCGTGTACGCACCTGCTTAAGCCCTTGAGATGTTTTAGCACCGGAATCCTCTTGGCGCTTCTCAACTATCCGGTCGATACGTTCCCGCTGCCGTTCAATTCGGTCGAGCCGGCTAACTATTTTGAGGGCGTTTTCTGCCTTATCGTGACCAGTTTCGATGAAATCGTCTGTGAGTTCGCCGTTAAACACGAATAGGTCGACAAAATCCTCGGTAAGAGCGTCTTCAAGTTCAAGTGGTAGAAAATGACCGCTGTCAGTACCGCCACCTTCGCGTTGTGGATACGAGTGGCGATACTGAACTGACCCCATCTCATAGTCGAGTTCCATATGGATTCGAAATCGGATAGAGTCAGTCGCAAAGGTCATAACAAATTCCCCTTGAGAAGGGGCATACTCTGGGGCGTACTCTGGATCCGGAGCAAACTCCCGCACTTGCTCTTCTTCTAGCTTAGTGCCGAGGAGCAGATGCCGAATCAGTTCCATAGTTGTGGTTTTCCCCGTACCGTTTGGCATCTGAACCAACGAGATGTGATGGGTTTCGTTAGATCCTTCCCGGGTGAAATCGAGACGCATATCACCGAACTCTCGAATATTTTCGTATCGGATCTCCTCGACTCTAAGCTTCATTGATTTCACCCTCAGAAAGCTTAACGTTGGAAATCAGCCGCTCCAAGTCTTTGTCCTCCGCCTTACCTTCCATAGCATTTTGACAGAATCCGATAAACCGCTGCTCAAAGCTATCGTCTTGGTTAAACTTTTCCAAGATGTCGCCGGCGGTCTCCTCGTAGGAGAACTTATCAGCCATAGATTATTCTACCTGGGTTACCGTGCTCAGATCTTTTAGCCATTCGTATCTATCTTTATCGGGGGGTGTCATACTCTGATCTCCATCTGTTGTATCCTCAACTTCGTCGCTGTGGATGTCACTTCCAACGACAAAGTCTACGATGTTAGCCTTTTTGCTAGGGTTGGATGGGTCCTTACGTAACGCTCTGCCGATACGCTGAATCGTCGTTCCTCGGGAACGGGGGGCTGTGCATAATACAATATTTTTAACCGATTGGATATCAATCCCCTCAGAAATAGCTCTACTTGTGACAAGAGTCGATAGGCCCCCTTGCGAAAACGATTCTAAATTAGATTCGTCATCCTCACCATAGTATGTGTGGAAATTATCGACGTAATCGAATATTATCTGCTGTACTTCATGGCCAAAATCTTTTGTTTCCACAAAAATGATACAACTCTCTAGGATATCTGGATTCTTATTCAGGTACTCTCGCAGGACAGGGAGTTTTTGATGTGACTCTTTCCGGACCCTAGAAAGCATAATATACAATTGGCTCTGTGGAATTGATGGATTCTGTCTTTTGATACCCGCAAACTTTCGAAATGCTTCCTTCTGCGCCTTCTTATCGTCTTCCGACAGTTCATAGGTGAGCGGGGTATAATCAAATTCACAGAGAATCCCACGGCGAATTGCCGATTCCAACCCAAATTCATAAACTACCGATCCGACCTCATTCTTCAAAAATTCATTCCTGTCTTGATCGTATGGATCAAAAGGTGTCGCGCTTAACCCCAGTCGGTACGGGAAGACATTCAATTCACCACCTAATTGCTCCTGCTTAGTTTCCGCGCCCATGTTATGTACTTCATCACATATCAGAAGCGCACCACTAAGCTTGTTCGTCGTATCCCCGTCAATAGCATCACTAAGATTCGAATAAGAGGTCAGTAGGACATCAACGTGGTCATTATCTGCCGCCAAATAGTTTCCTAATTCCTTCGCCCCACCATATTGACGATATAGAAACATCTCACCTGGTGAAAAGTGTTCTAATAGAGTTTCTCGCCATTGGTTAAGTAGATCGTTGCCGTGTGTTGCGACGACAAGATCCTCAATTTCATCATCTCGAAGAAGGCGGTCAAGGATCTTGAGCGAGGTTCTCGTTTTCCCCGTTCCCGTCGCCATTTCGAGGATGCCAGATTTTGATTCAATAAATGCATCCACTGCCTCCTCTTGGTGTCGCCAACGATATGGACTAGTAAGTTTAGTCTTCTCTCCGGGGTCCTGGTATGGCCGTTCGTCAGAACGGAGTTCCACAATATCTAAATTCACGCTATCCGGGAGATTGAAGCATTGGACTCCAGATTTCTGATTCTCCCAGAGATCATCAAAGCGTTGTTCATGCTGTTGTACTCTAGTTGCGTCCAATTCTGATCGCCACGACGTGAAAATTGAATTTGCCTCATAGTTTGTGAGGCTCTTTCGGCTATCGTTTTGGGAGCCATGGAAGGCTATCTTGTCATCATATTTGTCGGTGACTACTCCCCATTTATCATGGAAATCGCCGGTGAGTTGGCCCTGAGCAACCGCGATCTTGATCTGGAGTAATCCATCGGCGATTAACCAGGCGAGAGTATTTTGCGTGTTTTCCTCCAGATTTGTTTGAAGGTCGTTAACTAACCCTTCCATCTCGGAATAGAGTTCTCCATCACGTTGAGCAGCTTCACCCCGCTTGATTGCTTCCCAATCATCAGTGGCCAGTTTTGGGCTAATGATCCATTTCGCTGTCCCTCCATTATCGGCAAGACCCGCCATCCCAGTAGCAGCTACTTCAAACCAACTGCTGGTAAAGTAGCCAACCGCGCGCTTATACTCAGTCGCCACCTGCAGACATGGGGTATAAAAGTCCTCTATCAGGTCATCTGTAGCAGTTTCCTGCAATAGTGGAAGTTCAATATCCTTTAGCCGAGTAGTGGTTCTGTCCATATTGAGATGTCCGTCTAGGTGGGTACTTAATTCATCGCCGTAGGGTTAAATCCCCTCGTCGAATAACATTTTCTTCTTTAACGCATCATCAATTTCTCCCGAATCATCTTGGGGAGCTGCATCCTCCTCTGATTCATCGAATTCACTGTATCTACTGTCGGAGTTCGATCCTAATCTTATCTCTCTATGGAAATCTTCCTTCGTAGCATCCCCTGGGAGAAGACCCGCCGCCTTGTAGGCGTTAATAAGACTACCAAACTCTTCTTGATATCGTTGGAGGGCATACTCGCTTTGTTCTTTGATTTCGTTTGGACCGGGAAGATGGTCCACCTTCTCTGAGAGCTCAACTAGAGATAGGATCAGGTCGCGTCGTCGTAAATCCGTCTTACCGACTGATTTGCCGTTGGCAGGGGCCCCGCCTTCAGGATCCTCAATTATTGACTCTCCCACCTCAGTTGCCCGAATATATGAATCTTTGTCGCGGTAATAGTATTTCGAGAAATGAAACTCCAGGTACCGATGCACTTCGCTTCCACTTTCCAACCCCCACTGGTCCTTCAATTCGGCGTTTTTCGTCGGTTGTAACCGAACAATATCGCGTAGCCGATTAATCTCTTCCCCATCCAGTTCATGGTTAGGACCAGACTCTTCCGATTTGTTCTGATTTGAGTTTTTATCGAAATTATATCCACCAGTTGAATCGATGTTCGGGTCCGCCAGATCACAAGCATCCTCCCAACTATCAAAGTACTTGGTTACTGTCGTAGCCGATACTCGTCCATGTTTGTTCATCTCGACCGTTGAGGGGCGTCTACCGAGTTGCTCCCAAACTTGCTCGATCTCGTTCAGGAGTTGAGCCTTCCGCTCAATTCCTGCCTCATCGAGAGCTTCGTCCCACGACCCGAATTGCTCAGTATATTGATTGACTGCGTACGCCCCATCCTCCTGCATATCTGTAGCCTTCACTAAGCCATCAGTCTCGTTAGACAGCCGATTGAGTTCACTAATAAGTGCGTCCTTCTCGGGAGTTTCAGACTCCTTCGTGGGATCAGTCTCTTGGTTAGTTCTTGTCTCCTTCCTGTCGAGCTTGTCAACAGCGTTACTCCAGGAGCCAAAGAACTTCGCATACATCGAGGCGCTGTATCGTCCCCGCTCGTTCATAGCTACCGTCGATGGAGTTCGACCGAGTTCGTCCGCGACTCGTTTGAGTTCTGCGAGCAATTGGCCACCTTTATCAACACCAGCTTCTTCGAGAGCGTCGTCCCACGATCCGAATCTGTCGATATATGTCTGACTCTTATATGCGCCTCGTTCGTTCATATCACCCCATCGGGGAACCGTCTCCAACCTTTTGTCGAGGGTTCGAAGTTCGTCAAGCAATTCCTCGTCGGACGGCTGATCTGGGGCATTTCCCTTCTCGCTGCTATTGGCTTGTGATTCGCTAGAGGCGGAGCCGCTTGTACTCGTGTCAGACTCTTTTTTGTCAGCACCGTCGCTGTCGTCGTTATCTTCTTTGCTGACTCCGGCCGCTTCAAGTGTATCTTCCCAAGACCCGAAGTACTGCGTGTATAGCGCTGAAGAGAACTCAGCATTGTCAGCGAAATCAACAGTAGTGGGGGGACGGCCCAGTTCATCTGCGACTCGTTCCAACTCCTTTAGCAGGGCCTTACGCTTGTCATATCCTGCTTCTGCAAGTGCATCGTCCAAGCTTCCGAATTCAGACGTATAGTCGTGTTGAGAGTATTCTGTCTGATCCCGGATATCCTGTGCAAGCGGAATCCGACCAAGATCGTCGTAGAGGTCTTGGAGGGTATCGATCATCTCCTGCCGCTCTTCGTTCTCCTGGGAATTAGTAGCCAGCTCCTCCGAAGCGTCTGCATTGTCACCTGACTTGGCTTCCGTGCCATCCGTCTCTTCGTGAATACTCACGTCATCGGTTCGGGACAGCCCCTCGTCGCTCGCGTCATCCGAATCATTTCTAGTAGTATCAAGTTCCCCAGGAGCAGCTGCCGTTCCTACCCCTTCGCTATGTTCCCACTCATACCCCGCGGCTTCGTAGAGGGCCTGCCAGGAGTCAAAGGTGTCGAGGTACACATCGGCATCGTATTGTCCCTTTGCCAGGAGTACCCCCGGATTCGGGGTATCCCCGATTTTTTCAGCGACACGGTCAAGCTCCCAGAGCAGTGCGTAGGGGGTTGGGGCCTTGTGGTCATCAAGGTCAGATGACTCAAGGCACTCGTCAAGCGTTGTATCCCACGAGCTAAATCGGGTAACGTAGGTTATCGACACATACTCGCCAAGTGCATCTACTTCCTCTTGTGTCGGCTGCCGTCCCAGCCTCATCTTGATATTGCTGAACGATGTCCGGAGAGACTGGTCAAGTATCTGAACACCAACGCTTGCATTGGTAGGAGTTAGCCCGATTGTCGAGATTGCTGAATCAACTGTACCGAAGGCGGACTGATAGGCAGTTATCGGATAGCGACCGTATTCGGCGACCAACTGAGCTGAAAGTTCGTCTCCGAACTGGTGTTGAAGACGGTAGAGGTCGTCCAACAATATTGCCATTTCCCCAAAGCCGGTTTGGAATCGTAGTATAGACTCGAATCGAACTCGGTCAACCTCTATAGTTCGGTAGTACTGAAGACTCGGGACAGTTGATAATAAGTCGTAGCCGACCGCGTTTAGCGTCGGAATCCACCCGTCAAATCGACGAATAGCATTTGCATAGTCAAATTGACCGTGGTCAGCATACTCATCGAGTGTCGGTGGGCGACCAAGCTCTTCACCAACTAGCTGAATGTCGTTGAGAAGCTCTTCGTTCGACGGCAAATCGTCATCGTACTCAAACCCTGCCGCATTATAGATGTCAGCTAATGACTCAAATTTCTCGGAGAATTTCTCCAGAGAAACACTACTATAGTAGAGCAGTTCGATCAGCGTTGGTGCTCGCTCCAGAAATTCACCGAACTGGCTAAGTTCGTCAACGAGGATGCGTCGCGGAGCGTATTCGCTCCCGCGAGTATCGGATTGTTGGATCTCAAATAATTGGTCAAACGCATCATCAAGTGATCCAAACTGCAAATCGTAGTGCTCAGCGTCAAATGAGCCGATTTCTTCGAATCGCTCTCGGGCATCTGATCTACCTTTTCGTTCGACAAGCCAGTGGAGTTCGCGGAGTAGGTCAGTGTGAGATGGTATTTCACCACTTGCATCTGGCGGTTCATCGAGCGGACCCTGAACAGGTCGTCCTGACGGCAGGTCCAGGTCAGACACGGAAAGTGCCTGTTTGAATGAGTCGAAGTGTGATTCGAGCTCCGAAACGGGCAATGATCCGTAACGGTTGAACTCTTGTCGTGATGGTTGATGGCCAAGTTCCTCGCCGACTTGCTGGAGTTCCATCAACAGCCGTTCGGCGAAATCGTCCTGGTCACCTTTGCGGATTCCGGCTTTACTTAAAGCCTCATCCCAGGTCTGAACATCGTCGTAGATTTCGTCAAGCAGATTTGGCGCGCGATCTCGTACGTCGAATGGTAACGGAACCTCCCCTTTCTCCAGGTATAGCTTTCGGAGGCTTTTGATCCAGTTGTACCGATCAGTGTTGACCAATTCGAACCCGGCGGCCTTAATCACGGCTTCAATTGACCCGAAGCAGTCCTCGTAAAGGCGTGGTGGATACGTCGCATATTCCTCAAGATTTTGCCGCATCGGAGTCATGCCCATCTCGTCAGCTACTGATCGTAAATCCTCGCACAAGGCTTCTCGAACATCGAGATTAGCGGCCGCTAAGACATCGTTCCAGGTGCCCAACTGACTACCGTACTGGCTGCCTGAGAATTGGGTTCGATCCATTCCTTCCTGATACGTTGGCGGGCGTCCAAGTGTATTAGCAGCCTCTCGTACGGGGGCGAGGAGTTCTTCTGTAGTGGGGGTATCCAGTTCATCACCTTCGTCACCGTCATCACCTTCTTTGGAGTCGTTTCCGGCTAACCCATTGACCCCTTCGGTTGTGTTAAGCTCAGCTGCTTGGAGTGCACTCTCCCAGTCGCCGAAGTGAGTGAGGAACCGCGCTATCTTGTACCGGCCATGCGTTCGAACATCCTCCTTAGTCGGCTGTCTTTCGACCTTGTCTGCGACGTTCCGGAGATCATTTAGGAGGTCCGATGTCGGATCTAAATCAAGAGAATCGAGCAAATCTTCGTACGATCCGTACCGCTCCTGTAAAGCGGTGGCAGACACGCCGGCCTCAGAAAGTACTTCGTCAGGAGTGGGTGTCCGGCTGTGGCTATTATTGATACGTCGAACTGCGGCCGGAAGTGGTCCAGTCAGCTTACGCTTTGTTTCTAATTGTTCAATGTATTCTTCCGCCTCGTCCTCGGTGAGTAGCCGGTTATCACCAAATTCGGAACAGGGTGCACAAACCGAGACGGGGACCCCTCCGATTTCGATATTAAGGTCAACACCGATGGGCCGACCACAGCCATCGCATTGCCCTTCTGGGGTGCATTCGGCAAATCCGATATTGGCGCTCTGGAGTTCATCGAAATACTCCTTTACAGTCTCGGCAGCAGCTTCGAGATTAGTTTTTGCCTGCTTCGGGTCACTCGTCCTTTCGGATGCCGCTTCGGCACTACGTGCTCTTTCAAGACGATCCCGCAACCTCCGATGAACTTCGGTAGGAGTTGTCGCAAAGTCCCGAACTCGCAACTCTGAGCGTACAGAATTGATATCACTTTCTCCTAGGATAGCATTCAGTTCAACCATTTCGTCAAGATCATCTAGACAGTCATAGGCCTCCTTGTACTTGGCACCCGCTTCGTTGATATCGCCTTTTTTAAATGCGGCGTCCCCGTCTTCGATGGCCCCTTGGACGTCTTTGAGCACCGACTGAATAGTGCGGTTAGCAGAGAGACGGTCAGTCAGCGAGTCAATCTCTGCGTCAAGATCTGCTAGATCAGCGTCGCGCGTAATTAGCTCTCGCCATTCACTGGCTACGCCGAAGAATTCCCGTGCTGTATCTATCTGATCAGCGGCTTGCGTCAGGTTGCCATCGCTTAGTGCCTCCTTTGCGTCGGCGATGTGCTTTCGCGTCTTCGACTCGTAGACATTGGTGATTTGTTCGCGGATAAAATCAAGTAACGAATCCCTGTTGGCGACATTTGCACCGTAGAACCGATACTCCTGATCTACAGTCTCGACGAGGAGTACGGGTTTCGACCGAAGTGGTGACCCAACATCTGTTATATCAACCGCATCAATCTCATCGTACCCAATTTCGCCCGTGATATCGCCATCGCTCGCGCCGACCGCATAGAGAATCCTATCACTCGTCACAGCTGTAATCGCGCGGTAGTCATCAAGAGAGTCTCGTTGGGGGTGCCCATCGATGGTCGGGGCTTTCTTCGCTGAGGCGAATAGGTAGTGAGGTACCTCGTTCGCGGACAAAAGTTCATAAAACGGACTGTCAGAGAGATATCCCGTGGTAAATAGCCCTCCCTCCCCTTGGCCAGAAAGCAGTTGACGGTCTATCTGCCCTTCTGCTTGCGAAATAACGCGTTCGATATCCATACCTGAGTTGTCAATAGATCCCATCAGGTCTGTTCCTCAAGTAGCATAGTAATCATGAAACTGTATTAAACGCTTTCCGAAAGCACTATTCCGGTCAGAGATGACGAGATAGTTCTTGGTGCCCTTCGTATATTAATTGTCTCGTTGTACCGAAATTGGTGCCTCCATTTTATTTAGTTGGAGAGATATTTTCCGGCGTGATACATGGCTACTGAAGGGGTTCCTCGGATAGAGATGGATGACGGCCGCGCTTACGTAACTGATGTTGAGATTACGGATTCGACGGTCGTTGATTATCTCCAGCAGTTTGACGATGATCGGGAGCGGGAGGATGCCTTCGTCAGAGCGCTGCGTGTCGGTGTAACGACGCTGGATCTCGCGGAAACGTCTCAGCAGGAGGAGTACGTCGAGCGGAAGTTCACTGAGATGCAGCGAGATCTCCAAGAGGAAATTGACCGGATCGAGGACGAGGTTGAAGAGAAGTTTGGCGACGATGGTCACGTCCCCCAGATTTTCGAGGATCATCTCGGTCAGGATGGGCATCTCAAGCAGCACATTGAGGACGCGTTCAGCGAAGACGGGCCGTTTACCGAGCGCCTCGATGAAGAGCTCGGTGAGGACGGCGAACGCATTCAGAAGGCGCTGGATCCCGATACGGAGGGAACACCGACGTACCGGCTCAAGCGGACGTTGCAGGATCAGATTCAAGACCTTCGTGATAAAATCGAGGAGCAAGCGACCGCTGAGGAGACGGAGGAAGAGATCCGGCAGCGGACCACGCTGAAGGGCGACGACTTCGAAGACACCGTCGAGAACATACTCTCGAACCTTGTGTACAACACGAGTAACGAAGTCGAGTACACCGGCGACACGATTGGTGAGATCAGTGGCCGGAAAGTCGGGGACTTCGTCATCACGCTCAACGATACTGGTCAGCGAATCGTCGTCGAAGCGAAAAGCGACAGCGGGTACTCACAGCGCGGTATCAAGGAGGAACTCGCTGACGCCGTGGAGAACCGTGACGCCGATTACGGGATCATCGTCTTCGAGTGCGAGTCCTACATCCCGAACAAGGTCGGGTACTTCCACGAGTTCGATTCCGAGCGGCTCTCCGTTGCCCTCAAAGAAACCGAGGACGACGACGTCGAACCGGGCTTCCTTCGAATCGCGTACAACTGGGCGCGGACACGAGCGGTTCAAGGGTACGTCGATTCGGGCACCGCGTTCGATCCGGAAGCCATTCAGAATGCCGTGAGTGAGGTGAGCGATTCGATTGACCGGTTCAGTACGATTCGGAAGAAGACCACCTCAATCAGGAAGACGGCCAACGAGATCGACGAGGAACTAGAGGAGATCGAGGGGGAGGTAAAATCGGAACTGACGGATATTCGCACCGAAATTCAGACTGCAGAGTAACCGGCAGACTCCCTGTCTACCCCTGTGATTTTTCTCCTGGCAACGTAGTGATTCACTCACACAGGAATGACGGGGATTGCCATTATAACAGCTGGACGGGAGGACGCCTATCAGGATTATCTGCAGTCCGTGAAGGAAGGGCATGACCCGGCAGAGTTTGAAGAGTACCTTTCTGACACCGAAGTTGAGGCCGTTACTGATTCAGAGACGGAGAAAGTGCATCTGTGGGGAACGTCAGTTGACTCGAAGTGGCAGTTCGTGGAGGGTGGGGACATTGCGTTAATCTACCGAGATGGGAGGTACATCGCGCAGGCGACGGTTGTGCGGACACGTGAAGATCTTGACCTGGCTGAGCACCTCTGGCGTACTGAGGGGAACCCGTGGGATCCTGAAAGTCCGTGGCGGTATTTGGTGTTCTTGACTGGGGTGGAGGAGATTGATGTGGACGTTGAGTCGTTCAACGAACTCGCGGGGTACCAAGACAATTATATTCCGCAGGGGTTCAGTCGTGTGTCGGATTCGCGTATCCGCGACATAGAGGATGCGTATGAGTCCGTTGAAACCGCGGTTAATGAGTTGACAGGGAGCGGTGTCCGGGTTCATGAGTTCGATGAGGAGCCGTCGCAGGAGGAATCTGAAGAGGTACAAGAACTAGATCTGGGAGAGCGTATTGTTGCGGCGAGTCGGGATGGTGACCAATATGAGGAGTTGGAAGAACTGGTCGCCAAGGCGTTCTCTCGGTTAGGGTTTGAAGCGCGATGGATTGAAGGCGGAGATGATACGGACGTTGAAATCACGGCTCCAATTCACGCAGTCATCGAGGTAAAGGCACGAAGTAGTGGGACGTTGGCCTCGCCGGATGCAACACGGATACAGGGGCATAAAGAGCGGCACTCGGCCGACCAGGCGATTGTTGTTGCGCCTGGCTTCACTCCGGCGGCAATTGAAGATGCGGACCGACAAGGGATTGTCCTCCTTGCGACCGATCACCTCCAGGCGCTCTTAGAACGGCGTGATACCTATGGGATTCCACCGGAAGCACTCTCGGCATATCTCACCGAACCGGGGGCGTTCCAAGATGACCGGCTTGATCAGATCGATGATGAACTCCGGACTCGCCTTGGCGGTACTGAGGACTTGTTGGCCGTGATGGAAGCGCTTCAACGAGCAGATCCAGAAGAAGGAACCGCCAACCGACTCCGCTTGATTTTGAAGGGCATGTACAGTGAGGAACGAGTTCCGGAGCAGCACGTCATTGAACAGTCACTCAACCTATTAGCTCACCCGAGTATCCAACTAGCGGAGTACAAAGAGGGACAGTACCAGCCGACAACAACCAAGGAGAATGCAGAAGTCCTGCTCCGACGGTTCGGGAATCTCATCACCGAGGTGAGTAAGTCAGGCGAAGAGTGAGTCAGTCAGATCCCGACTGCTTGATGTAGCGCCCACTCGTTCGATAGAACCTCGTCCTTGTCGTCGGTCCCACCTTCTGTGAGCAGTCCAATATGCCGGAGGTGGTATTTGAACTGAAAGTGGATTCCCGATTTGTACACCGCCGAATCGGTAAGCACTGATTCATCGATGTCACCATCGGCGGTGAGCACGTCTTCGCGCCTGGATTGGGTGATGAATACTTCTACGGCGAGTGGTTGGTTGATACGGCAGGCTTCTCGGACGACGGCGTCGATAGTAGCGGGTTTGATGCCGCGTTGGTGGAGGCGTTCGAGGGCTTCGATGATGAGTTGCGTGGGCTCGTACTGGATGGCGACTGAGCGGGCGAGTTGCGCCCACCGGGGTGCGAGGTCGGTGAACGGTGTGGATCGGCCTTTCCAAGAGGCGAATTCGTCGAGTGCAGTATCGACGGTTCCGTGTTGAGTGCGGGCGAAGCGGACGACCTCAGCACCGAGGTGCGTGAGTGTCTCTCCACCGGGCTGATTGTCGACGAGACCGAGGAGGATTGCACCGCGGCGGCCGCCTGAGACGCTGTTGATCACGTGCTCGGAGTAGATGTCAGCTGTGTCACCATCTGCGGCGAGGGCGAGTGCATAGCCGAGGTAGTTCTTCGGGTGGTTGACTGGGAAACTGCCTTCGGTGAGTTGGTGCGTTGTGGCTTGGAAGCGGATCGCGTCAATGGTGGTGGAGAAGTCGCCGACGCCGGTGACGCGAGCGGGTTCGATGAGCGTTGCGTCGTGCGGGTTTTCGACGCCGATGACGCCGATGTTGAGGTCGCGGGCCAGTGCGCGTGCCTGGTCGGTGATGCTCTGGATGGGGGCAGCGACGTACCCGATGTTGACTTCGGATAGGTGGCCGTGTGCCTGGTTGATTCCGGTTCGGACGTCGGCGGCACTCGGGTCGTTGTTGTGGCCTTTCGCTTCGATTACCGTGACTGGGGTTGTTGCGGCGTCGGCGTTCAGGACTTCGAGAGCGGGCATTCCGACGCCGAGGAGGTCAGGTTCCCCGTCTGTGAGGCGAATCGTGTTGTACGGCGCGAGGCGTCGGCGCAGATCGTCAGGGATCTCCCACCCGCCCCACGATAGTTTCGTGAACTGCGTTTCCGTGACAGCGTAGTGTTCTTGATTATCGTCGAGATCAGGGTAGAGGGTGTCTTTGGCGGCAGCGAGAACGGCGGGTTCGGTGAGCGTAGCTGCCATTACTACAACCTTTCTCAACCTGTCGTCATTAAACTGGGGCGTGCGGGACGATACTCGACCCGAGCACAGATACTGATCCGAGTGCAGAACGGTGGGAGGGGCGCTACTCGTCGTTCGGGTCGTAGATCTTCCGGATCCACGCGCCTTGGGCGAGCTTCAACTGTATCTCCTCTCCTTCTGGCCAGAGGTTGTCGAAGCCGCCGAAGACGTAGCCACACCCTTCGTTGAGAGTGATGTCGTCGTTGAAGACGACGCAGGGGCGTTGGACGTCGCCACGGTCGCTGTTGCCGAGCATGACTTTCTGGTAAGGGGTGTGGCTGTTGAGGTCGATGGTGTAGTTGACGAACGCTTTCGTTTTGACGAATCCGTTGGTGCCGTCGAACTCGTCGATGTGGAGGAACGGGGGGCTGCTCATCGGTGATTACCTCCGCGGATGACGGTGACTTGTCCGCAGGTTTGGACGGCGGGTTGTGGTTCTCCGCATGTTGGGCAGCGCGTGTCTGTGATCGGGTCTACGAGGTCGTCGCAGGCGTCGCACATCACGAGGCCGGTTGTGTCGAGGCGACCGTCGTTGATGAGGACGGTTCGGAGCCAGCCGTCGCGGACGAGCATGAGTGCGTCGACGGGTTCGTAGAGCCGGGCGTGGCTGCAGCGGGCTGCTGGGGCTTCGACAGGTTTGGCGGCGCGCCAGGCGGCTTCGAGCGGGCGGTCCGTGCGGAAGCGTTCGTGCCAGCGGTCGCGGGCGTGCTGTTTGATCGGCGGAAGATACGTCTGGTCGAGGTTGGTGTAGCTGGACATTGGTCGAAGGAGTCGCGTGTGGTGCGTCGTCGTCTGAGTGCCAGTGGCTACCTATGGGATGTATCTGCGCTGGCCAGTGTTGCCACTGGGCGCGTTGATACGTATTGGTGAGGAGACCCTGCGAGGTGAGGCTTCGAGAGGGATGGAACTCTCTGGGGAAGTGTCGAAGGGTCTCTAAGGGGCGTCGCTGGCTAACGACGAGAAGCGATGCGTGAACCTCGCGCGTACGGTGGAGTGTACACCGAAGCGGTTGGCTGGGTCGAAGCCTCGAAGCTCGCGTGCGTAATGGAGTACCCCTTCGTAGCTGAAACAGAGTCTTCGTGAACTGGCCACTTCTGAAGAGGGGTTACGAAGGTGCCAAGTTGGGTACCCTGCTTGACGAAGGGGGCGAACTTCGCGCGTTAATTGGCAGCCGGGCCGTCGCTCCGCCTTATGGCGGAACCGACGACCGACGACCCTCATCCCGCATATTGTCGCAGGGAATACTTAAAAGAAAATGCCCTTCGATCATTTCAAATTCATATATGATTCCTCTTGTGCATTTATTGGCAGGAAAAGGGGGTGATCTTTGCCCAGTGAGACTTCGTTGGCGACTGCAGCGGGCGGGAAGCGGCAGTCACAGTGGGAAGTGGTCGTGTTTTTTGAGTTCGCGTTTGACCAGTTGTGAGACGCTGTACAGATCGGATTTTGAAACCTCTTGTTCCTCCAGCAGCGTTTGGAACTCGTCTTGTTCCAGCATCCGCGGTGGGAGTCGGTCGGCATCAAGGTCCGGCAAGGCCTCATCAGGAATCCGATTAAATCGGTCCCACTCGACGGCGACTTTGATCGTGGCGAGAGCAACTTTTGACAGGCGTTTCTGCCGACCGAACCGATCAAGATTCATCGTCGTCATTGCGGTAACTGCCGCTTGTTGCTGGTGAGTGGGGAGATCGAGAGCAGAGCAGAACGCCTCCGTCACACGAACCTTATCGCGGACTGCTTCACGGGTGCTGTGATCGCCGTCGGAACGATGCCGGCCTTCATTATGCCGGATGAGTTTCTCTACCTTTCCGCCAGCACTCCCTATGCCGACGCGGGTCTCACCAAACGAATCGTACCCCGAGGAGTACGCATCCGGGGAATGGTCACGCTCTTGCTGACGGGAAGGCCGGAGGTCCGGGGTTTCATCGACTTGAGACCCGTCTGCTTCCTCTGACTCAGTTTGATTTCCAGCGGTGACTTTCTCACTCACGATAATATCCCAACTATAACCAAAGTAGCTACCAGCTACTGTATAACGTTTACCCGGATTGATTTATTGCTAATTTGCTCGCAATCGTACTGGAATAGTACTATTTCGGATGTCTGTACATTCACATTTAAATGAGTTCTACAAGTTCTTCGCGCTATGGCAAATCAAGAGAACAATTGGTGGCGGATGACTGCCGGCCATGGTGGGTCGTTAGCTATTGATTGGCTTGAACAGGACATTGTCACGGTCGGGTGGGCACGCTCGATTGGTGATTTCCAAGATCAAAGCGCAGAGGAGATTGTGGAGAAAAGCAAGGACGCAGGTGCTGGCCGTCAAGTGGCACGTTTTCTGGGGAAAACAAAACGGGGAGATGGAATGCGCGAAGGCGACACGGTGATCGTCTATGCACCGAATCCGAAGGGGCTGGTAGTGGGCGTTGGTGAGGTCAGTGAGCCGGAATACGTAAAACATCCCAACCTGCCGTTCGATGACCATCGATACCATCGAAATGTCAGATGGTATGACTGGGGCACTCCAGTATCCAAGGATGAACTACCCTCTAACTGCCCTCAGGTCTATACGCCAGCTACGTTGGCTAGCTTTGGTGGTTCCCGAGAGGATCTCAAAGCGGCGGTGAATCGAGCACCAGAGATTCCGACTGAGGAAATTGAATCGACGATCTCGCTAGGATCATCGGAGGACGATATGCATGTTTGGGCGATGAGAAATCTTCAGAAAATAGATAGTGATCTCACGGTTACAGAGCATGAATCTCCGATTCCTGTTGGTGATATCGATATCCTCGCGGAAGATTCGGATGGTTGGGTAGTTGTCGAGCTGAAAAAGGGCGAGGCAGGCGATAATGCAGTTGGTCAGATCAAGGGATATATGAATGATTTGAAGCGGGAGACTCAGGAAGAGGTGCGTGGTATCCTGATTGCGGAGGATTTCTCTACACGGGTGAAGCGGGCAGTAGCGGACGATAATGTTGATTTGTACCGATTGAAACTCAATCCTAGTCTGGAAGTGACGTAATCCAGATCCTGTTTCAGAAGTAGAAGATGTAGGGGCGGCGGTCGCTGCCGTGTTCGTCGTCGGGGAGGTGTTCGGCGAGGTCTTCTCGATCTTCTGCACCGAGGAATTGGTTGAGGACGTCGATGGCGGAGGCGCGGAGGAGGGGTTTGTTGTCGTTGCCGCAGTGTTCGTCGAAGGTGCAGGCGGGGCAGCCGTTGGGTTGGCCGTAGTGGCAGTCGCGGAGTTGGTCGCGGGCGCGTTCGGCGAGGGCTTCGAAGTTCTCGTAGATGGCACGGGTAAAATCGCGGCTGATCCGGTCCATGGTGTGTCGTCTCGGCACGTTCTGAGTCTGTCAGGGTTCGATGGGGATTGCTGGCAGAGCGGTGGTCACAGTCACAGAGCGTCGTAACGAGCCGCGACGGCCAGCTGTTCAAACGGCGGTTATCAACCTGTGTGATGCTGGTTGTCGTGGGGTGGCGTTTGGGGAGTGAGGCGTTATTCTCGACGGGTTTCGACGACGTGGTGGAATCGGTCGTTGATATCGTAGAGGTAGCGTCTCGTTTCGGCGACCGTGTCAGCGAGGCCCGTGATGGTGGCCCCAGGTGGTGCGTTGGCGAGGATATCGACGGCGGTTTGCTGTCGGTCGTTGAGATCGTCGTACGTCTTCTCTTTTGCTTTGAGTTGGTTCTGGCGACGGTCGATCCCGCTGTACTCCGAGAGGGTCCCCTGAATCTGACCCTTTGAGACCTGAATTCCGATGTCGGCGAGTTTGGTTTGGAGTTCTCGGTCCGTGGAATGGTCGAGGGCTTGGTGGGCACTAATGATGACGCGTTGCATCTCCGTCCATGCGTCTGCGTCGAGAGTCCCGTCGATGTCGAAGGGGGCGTTCGACAGGTCGTACTCGGTTTGCCGCTCGGACACGGTCCCGCCTTCTGCGACCACAATGTGGGGGTAGATGTACTTCAGGAATGTCAACCAGCCTTTGCTGGTGTCCAGCCGGGTAGCGATGTCTGCCAGCGTTTCAGTGTCGTCTTTGTCGACGATTGCGTTGATGGCGCGCTGTTCGTGGTCTGTTAAGTCGCTCAGGGTCTCTTGTCCCCACCCGTGGAGGACTTTCTCCACGAGTGATTTCGAGATATCCATGCCGTGTTCTTGCGTGAGAAGTTCGTGGATCTCGGCCCGGCTTTCCGCATCGAGCGCTTCGTGTGCGGCGATGATTTTTGTTGGCTTTGAGCTCCAGTAGTCCGGAATTGCCTCGACATCGTACGGAAACGCGGTGTCTATCTCTGGTGTGTCTGTTGCGGAAGTCTCAGCAGGTGCTGCTTGATCTGGTCCATCCGTACTGCGTGACGGCTGGTCGGAGTTTGCTGACTCGGACGTGGTCCCGCCAGTAGAGGGACACCCGTTTTCGTCCAGGTTGGGGGATTGATCGTCGAATGGCGTGGCACTCATGGGGTTGATACCTACGATGGGATAGTCAACCCGATCTGACTCAGCGGACTCGCCGGTCGTCTCACTGGGAGCCTGTGGGGAATCGGAGGCGTTAGACTGAGCGGGGGCTTGTTCGACGTAGTGTTTAATTGTGCTTCGAACGACGGAAAGGGAATACTCAACTCGCTCGGAACGGATTAGGTCATGGATCTCGGTGTAGGATGCCTCAGGGTTGTTGTACGCCGTCTGTAGGATGAGTTGTTTAGCGATGGGGACCTCGTCAGTGATGTGTTCTAATCGTGTCTCTCCAAGTTGTACTTTGTTTGTATTCTCGTAAGAGTGCGTTTGCCCGTTGCTTGCAGGGACGTCAACGCCGATGGTGTAGCCGTTCACGTCATCGTGCGGGCCGTGCGTGGCGTGCGTGATGTGCGAGCGTACTTGACGTTCTGTCGGTGCGCGATACGGACACGACTCGTATGGGCAGGCGAAGTCTACTGCAGGTGTTTTGTCAGGCATGTGTGGCCAGGGTTGTCGGGATAACAGGTGGGTATCCGGGAGCTGTTGCTGTTGACGCGCGGAGGCGCTCTTTGTGGCTGTTTATCCGGTATGCGTCGTGCTCATGATCTCGTGTCTGTTACGGGATGTCGTCTGGATCAACGCCTGCGCAGTCCAGGCAGCGGAAGGATTGCGGGTCTTTGTCGAGGTCGCCGACGAAGGTCGCGCCGAGCGTTCGACCGCATTCGGCGCATTCGTCCGGTATCGGGGGGTGACGGTAGGCGTCTATCAGTTCGTAGATCCAGATGGCTTCCGCGACGTAGTGCTTTCCTTGGAGTTCGTAGGAGCTGAATTTCGCTGCGTTTTCGAAGTCGTGGTGTTCTGCAAGCTGCTCGTCCGATAGCAGATCACGATCCAAGTGTCCGTGAACGAAGGCTTTCGCTTCCTTCTCGTTGAGGTGCGCTGTGTCAGCGAGAGCAGCAGCTAGCTCGTGTGGGCGCGGGTAGAGTGGGTTGTCGAACGGGTCTTCTGGGTCTCGGTCATTCCCGAACCGCTGGGAAGTCGTTTTGAATCGGTCGGGGATGTCTTTCTTGTCTGACATGGTTGGGTGGCGGTTGTGGTTGTGTGCCGGTACCGCGATTGGGAGTTCCCGGGGGGCCGCCATATTCGATTCCAGAATGTTGTCACCGGAAACCGATGACGAATATTTGGGTTAGAATATAAATAGAGAATAAGCGTAATTAGAAATGAGTATGGTTACGCCAGATCGGAAGCGAGGAATACTGACGACGGATGATCGAGATTACCTGAACGGCCGGAAGAATTTGCAGGAGGGAAGCGAGCGCAACGCGCGGAAACGAATCCGCGACCGTACCCGGAACGCAATTTACGATTTCCCGTACCTGGTAAACGGGCTCAGTGAAACCGATGTCTCACAGGTCGCAATCGAGGACGGTGAGGCACACGAGGAGGTTTTCGAGGCCGCTGAAGACGCGATTGCCTTCCTATTCCGACTTTGCGAGCATGCTCCAGATACGGATGGGTATACGACTGATGATCGGTTCCGTCAGCTGCTCAGAAATGGTATTGAGAAGAGTCTGAATGAGAGACAGGAATTGACCGACTTCAACCTTGATTTGCGGTATGGCCTTCCAGCGGACGAGCGAGACCGGATTAAACGCAAACTCGAAACTGGAGCGCTTCTCAATTTACCGGAGATACGAGCGGCAGTTGAACACGATATGATCGACGATTCGTCCTTGTTCCAACCCTACGACGCGGTCGAAACTCCCAGGGGATTCGATCCGAAGGACATGCTGTCTGACAACTGGTATTCTGACTCGTCCGAGTAAGCAAGCCGCGTCTGTTCCAATTAGCAGGGTGTCGCCACCAGGGGGAGGAGAGAGTTGAATTCCGACACGGAATTCCATGTCGGAAGTACGCTTATGCGGGTTGCTTGGGATAGCATCGATACATGAGTGATACTGGTGCCGAAATCGCCTTCGGGAACGTAGATGGTCTTCTTGATCGCTTTGTCGAGGTGTGGGACGCTGGCGGGTACGAGGAAGAAGCCGACTCGTCGGTTGGGTGGGAGACGTGGAAGTGGACGTACCAGCAGCACCTGCACGACGAGTTCGTAACTGATCACGACGTCACTGCGTTGTCGGCGGGGGACATCCCGGTACTGATTGAGGTGCTCGATGAGTCGGTTGCAATCGATGCGAAGATCCCGGTGTATATGCTCGGTGGCGGTCAGAATGGAGGGGTCGCGTGGCAGGAGTTCAAGGATATTTCCGCGGACGATCCGGAGGCGACTGCTGAGTTACTCTCATTTTTCCTCAACCCGGATGAGGATATTGTCGAACGGTTAGATCAGTTCCGTGAATATTACGCCGAGGTTGAGGATGAGACTGCCCCGGGGTCGCTTCTTGCCCTCGGTACGTGCTTGCTGATGTTCGTCCACCCAGACCAGTATATTCACTATAAGTGGAAGGAGATGCGGAATTTCTTCCGAGAGTTCGCGGACTATAAGGTGAATCAAGGGTTTGACGCGCAGCAGTATCGGGAACTGAATGAGGCGTGTCGGGAACTCTTAGTGCAGCTGCAGGGCCGAGTGGAGGATCCGTCGATGCTCCACGTCCAGACGATGATCTGGAGTTGGGGGGACCTGCTCTCCTCGAACGAAATCGATCTAGAGGCGTTAGCGGAGGTGTCGGACGACGTCGCATTCTACTGGGTGAATCAGACGCACGACGAGGAGTTGGAAGGAGAGTATCTCCGCTCGACGGATACGAAGTGGCAGCGTGACCTCACGGTGTTGGAGCCGGGCGATGTCGTGTTCCACTACGCCAACGGGGAGATCCGTGCGTGCTCGGTCGTCGAGACGGAAGCGTATCGAGACGACTTCGACGACGAGCAGCATTTCTTCGTTGATGTGTCGACAGAGCGACTCCCAGAGCCGGTCTCGCTGGACGAGGTGCGGGATGGGTTATTGGATCCGGAGATTCGTCAGGAGAAGACCCGGTACCCGTTGAGTGAGAATGGAGACGTGATCCAGGCGTATCTGTGTCACTTGACTCCGGAAGCGGGTGCATATTTACTCGACGTCGCTGGGGTAGAGCTACCGGAGCGTGAGGGGAATACGCAGTACTTCTGGGTGAATGCTGAGGCGACTGATTGGCATCACGAAGGTGGTGAGTCGTTTTACCAGGTGACGAGTCCAGCAGGGGAAACGCGGCGGAATCAAGACGCGTACCGAGCTGCGAAGCCGGGTGATTTAGCAGTCGTGTATCAGATTTCGCCGGTGAAGCAAGTCGTTGGGCGAGCGCACGTGGTGCGTGGGTTGCACGAAGAGCCTACGGAAGCGGGTGACGCGGATACCGGCCAGGGGATCACGGTCCAGTGGGACGAGTCGCTAGACGGTGCGAGTTGGCGTGATGTGAAGTCGGACGCCGAGTTGGAGGGGAGCCGGCTCGTCGATTCTGATAATAGCTTCGTGATCACGGAGCTCACCGAGCGTGAGTACGAGCGGGTGCTGGAGTTATGCGAGGTGACGCGGTACGAGGAGTTCGCGGAGGAGCTTGAAGTCCGGGACTCGGAGGTCACGGTTACCCAGGGACGACTGCATTTCCCGGACACGGAGTGGGAGCGGATACAGACACGGGTCGAGCAGGCATTGACGAACGGGAACCACGTCTTGTTGTTCGGGCCACCGGGGACGGGGAAGACGAAACTGGCGCGGCAAGTATGTGAGGGGACTGTCGGGAGTGATGAGTACGAGCTCGTGACGGCGTCGGCTGATTGGTCGACGTTCGATACGGTGGGCGGGTATCAGACGACGACGCAGAACACGTTGGAATTTGAGCCCGGTGTCGTGCTGGATCGGTTCCACCGTGACGAGAGCGGAACACCAGCGAATGAGTGGTTGATTATCGACGAGCTCAATCGGGCGGATATCGACAAGGCGTTCGGCTCGTTATTCTCGGCGTTGACCGGGGAGAGCGTCACCCTTCCGTTCGATGACTCCGACGGTGCGCCGATCCAGATTTTCGACGCGTCGCGGCGTCACGAAGAAATCGGGGCGAACCGGTTCTACATTCCGGAGGACTGGCGGATGCTGGCGACGATGAATACGCTCGATAAGACGTCACTGTACGAGATGAGTTACGCGTTCATGCGGCGCTGGGCGTTCGTCCCGGTCGGGATACCCGAACTCCCTGCCCGCGACGATGGTGATGACTCTGAACTGGAGGCACTCGTCGCGGACTATGTCGCAGTGTGGGCAGCGAATGGAGATGTGCCGGAAGCAGAGCATCACTACGAACCGGTGGGGCGAATCTGGCGCGCGGTGAACGAAGAGCGAGCAATTGGACCGGCTATCGTGGAGGATATTTACGAATACGTCGCGGTTGCTCCGTCGATGGACGCTGCGGATTACGTGTCGCCGATCATCATGTACGTGTTCCCGCAACTAGAGGGATTGCGGCGGAACGAGTTAGAGCGCCTACTCGGGAGGCTTGACGCGATTGTCGACGACGAGGCGGGTGAGTTGTGGACCGTCGCACGTGACTTCTTCCAGGTTGACCTGCAGCGGAGCGGGGGCGAGTAAGTCACGATGGTGAAGACGACTGAGGAGGCGTTACTGGACAAGATCGCCGACGACTTCCACACGTACCTGCGTAAGGGAGTGCGCTTCGACCGAGTGATCGGGTCAGCACACGCTGAACTGGATATCGACGACATCGAGACGTTACTGCGGATTCATTTCGTCTTGACTGATGCCGAGGAGGACGCCGCCGAAGTTGGTGTGCTGGATTTCATGCGGCAGTTGGAGGACCGGATTCGACGGATGAAGACGACGACGTCCGCTGAATCGTTCGAACATCGCGGTGAGATTCGCGGGCAGATCGACTGGCAGGAGACGGTGAAGACGCGGGCACGCGCGGGACAGTTAGACGAGCCGGTGTTCGTCTGCAGACAGCCAGAAGAGCACTACAACATCGACGAGAATCTCGTCCTCAAGCGGCTACTGACCGTCATCCACGACATCGTCACCGATGACCTCGCCTACGCGCTGGCCAACCCCGAAGGGTACGACTGGCTGGACGCGTGGGTAACATCGGAGACCAGCGTAGAAGGCCGAGACGCGGAATCGGCTGCGGAGATGCTTGACCGGATCTACGAGCAGAACATCTACTTACAGCGCGTCGACGTCCGTGATGCTGATCTCACGGACCGAACGGTCGAATCGGTCAAGCGCTCGCGCTCACAGTTCTACCAGGACGCGGCAGTGCTTTTGGATCGGTACCGTCAGTTGATGAACTACGAGTTGGACAGTACCGAGGCGCGTGAAATTTTGAATCACACGCTCATCGCGCCGGAGAACGCGGAGACACTGTTTGAGTTGTACTGGGTGTTCCAGGTTCTGGATGCCTACGACGGTGTGGAGTACCGAGTGTTGACTGAGGGTCGGGACAACCCGTCGACGATTGCGACGTGGGAGTACGACGGGTCACGGTTCGTTCTGTCGCACGATTCGACCGGTGAGAGCCTCACGTTCAACGAGTCAATCGATGCAGAAGATGTCGAGTCCGATGGGTACCTCTACAGAATGAACGAGGTACTGTCGCGCTGGCAGACGCTCTCCGAGACGCTTCTTGGCCGAGGCGGCAGTGATTCGTTATGGGGTGGTCGTCCCGATATCGTCCTTGAACGATACCGGGAAACAACGACTGGCGGGAGCGAGCTTGAACAGGTGTTCCTCGGCGAAGTGAAGTACACGCAGAATATCGATTACGTCGCAACTGGGTTACGGGAGCTCTTGGAGTACATGGCATTCGTGAAACGGACTTCGACTGATGACTACGTCGAATCCCCGGACGACGTACTGGGCTCAGTCGCTGTGAAGGGGTTACTCTTCGTCGACGAATTATCCCACGACGTGCCTGCTAACTCTGACGAGGAGATAACGATCATCCAATACCCGCAATCGCCCGGGTCGGTGTTGTGAACAGAAGTCGCAGGGAACCCGGTTCTAAGGGGGAATCACGGTATATGAACGTCGGAACTATAGACATCTGTGACGGCGTCGGTGTAAATGTCGTCGAGAATGCCTATCAGTTCCGGATTCTCGACGATCAGATCGCAGACGCCTCGTTCGAGTGCGGCGACGTACGCGGCGAAGAAATCGTCGTGTTCGTCAGGGACGATGTCGTACTCCGCTGAGAGCAGATTTCGTTTGTTGCCGGTGCGACTGGCCGTCCCTGGGAGCGCAGCGTCGATAGCCTCGGCGCGTTCATCGAATCGCTCGCAGACGGCGTCGATGAACGACTGATCGTTCGCCCCCATGTTTCGGAAGTACAGCGTGAGTGTCCGGTCTCTGATGGCGTTCTCGCGGTCGTTTTCGAGGCGATGGTGGAAGCCGATCCTGGCGTCGTTGTGGTCGTCTGGTCGGTCGTGGAGCACGTCGGTGAGGTCGTCAGTGTGTCGCCACCACCCGTTTTTGAAGAGCATCCCCCAATCAGCGCTCGTCGCCCGGAACCACCAGTCGCCGACAGCGTCGTTCGAACACTCGAACCGGACGTGATACTCGTCCTCTGATTGAATCGATCCGAGCTCAGCGGACGCGAGACGGTTCGCAAGCCGGGCTTGCCAGTTGTGCGAGAATGTCTCCCATTGATCCTCGAACGTGGCAGTCACGTCGGCGATAGCCTCGTAATGGTTGAGATACAGTGCGACCTTCTCGTCAACGTTGTCGGTCGGGTCTGACATACCGGTGATGGAGCGAATGTCGTCGATGAATTCGTAGAGCTGTACCACTGTTCGTTGTGGATACCGGGGGGCGTTCTCGACGATGAAGTCAGTCAGGACAGCATCGAGAAAGCTGGTCCACGTCCAGTTGCTGAACTCTGGATCGTTCGCCTCGGGTCGGTCCGCTTGATGGAGGTACAGGTAGTACGCAGCGGATTCGTAGTCGGTCTTGGGAGTCCCGTCGATGTGGGTGACGTCTCGTCGATAGAACTCGGTCTGCGTGTCCTCAGCAGAGAACTTGAGTTCGACAAGGAGGAACCACTCGTTCGGAACCTGAACGCTCAGATCGACGAACCCCGACGACTCGATGTCTCCGCCAGCCCGCTCTGTGAGTCGCACTTGGTCATCAACGACGACGTCAGAGAGATCATAGGTATCCTCCCCGAATCCACAGGTGTCGGGCAGCCCGTCGAGGAATGCGCGAAGGAATTCCTCATCCATCCCGTGTGGTTGCTCCGGGTCGAGGAAGTACGCGAACAGCCGGTTGATGTAGACTTCGGCCTTCCGTTGCGATCCCAGCGAGTACTCGATCACGTCCATCAGTGATCGGGGAGTTTCGGGGACAGCGGTGAGTTGTTCCCACCGGCGTGTAACCGTCTTTAACTCCCGCCGAGCATCGTCTATCGTAGTCATCCAATCAGTTCCGAACAACTCACTGCCGAGGTATAGACGCTTTGCCGAGGAACTGCACGCGGAAATGAATACCTCTCGTATAAGCGCTGTAAAGCTACGACATAAACCAGATTGTCAACAGAGACGGAGGGGAGCTCTTAGCAGATGAGGAGGAATAGCCAGTATGGGAGATAGCAGATGCTGGCCTCGTCTTTCTCAATGACTAATGAGCCAGTTTCCCGGACATTCTTTGGCAGGCTGTCAGTGATGATGAACCGGTACGGTGCCTGGTAGTCTAATTCTCGGAGGTCTTCACTATCGGATTCGGTGTGTTGGCCGGAGTCGGGGTCGAATTCTTCGGCGATTGTTTCGGCGTTACCGGTGTGTGGGTGGTAGGAGAGGATGAAGGGGAGGACGTCCCCGTTGCGGTGGAGGATGTAGTCGATGAGGCCGGATTCGGTTTCTGTGTATTCGACATCGTATGCTCCGACGGTGTATGCGAGGCGTTTGGCGTGGTCGAAGGCGACGGTGCGGGCGAGTTTGTACTCGAATTCGTGGTTGAGTGTGTCTTGCTGTTCGTAGTCTTCGAAGCCGTGGTGTTCCTGTCGTTGGGAGAGGAGGACGAGGTGACGTGGGTTGCGGAGATACAGGCGGGTGCGGCGGTAGCGTCGCAGGGAGTAGTCTTGTGATTCGGTGACGGCGATGCCTTCGTCGAGTACGTCGAGGTAGTTGTCGACGGTTCGTCTGTCGACGCCGATTTGATCGCTGAGGTCAGTGTACTGGAGTTCTTCACCGGCGTTGGTGGCGGCGATGGAGCTGAGGCGGTGGAGGTTTTCGGGTTGTTGGATGGACCGGTACTTGGCGAGTTCTTTGTAGAGGAAGAGGAGGAAGTGGGATTTGGAGAGTTCGTTCCGGATCGATGGGTTGTCTGTCTGATGGAGAGTGCCGCCTGTGCGCAGGTATGCGCGCGCGGCGTCGTGAAGGTTGTCGCGGTCGTCCGCATCGAAAATGTCGAAGCAGAGTTCTGAGAGTGTCTCTACGGCCGTGTCGAGACTGGTTTCAGAATCTCTTCTGGACAGCCCGTTTCGGATCGTCTTGATTGGCGATGGCCCGTCTAAGTCTGATGATTGGTATTGTTCGAGTCGGGTTCGGAATTCGTCATCGAAATCGACGCCGAGGCCTGCGCCGATTTGAACCGTGTCGATGAATTTCATAGGGAGGATCGGCCACAGTTCGAATTCCTCGACGGTGTCGGCGGATTCGGTAGTGGGGAGATCGACTTGGGATTCGACGATGCCGGTCAGGAATACGTACGTGTTCTCGTCAACGAGATCGAGTAGCTCCGCTTTCTGATCCTCGTCGAGGTCAAGGGCTTGGACATCGTCGAGGAGGATGAATTTTTGTCCTTGCCGGGGTGCGACGTGGGTCTGGAAGTAGTCGATGACCTGGTTGAGGCGTTTGATGTCGTCGCCTGCGCGTTCGAGCTGGTATAGGGAGTCTTCTAGGGGGATGTAGAGGATTTGTCGCGGTTCGATTGCAGAGGTGAGTTCGAGGTCTGTGTTTTGGTGTGGGAAGTCGGTCGTGTTGAGGAGCGCTGCGACGAGTTGGTGGAGAAGGGTGGTTTTGCCGATGCCGGTCTGGCCGTGAATCGCGTAGACGAGGCTCTCGACGCCGTCAGTGTAGTGGGCATTCGTCGTCTTGAGAACGCGGTGGAAATCAGATCGTGGGGTGAGGTCTATGGCTTCCGATAGTTCTGGAGAGGTGCCGTCACTCCACCACTGGTTGTGGTGTTCGGCGTCGTCGATGAACTCTTCTGCGCTCCCTGTCCCGAGCATACAGTCGATTATTATAGGCTAGTACAAATATTCACGCATCTCGATGTGGCTATTCAGATTCTACTGTAGCTCTGCTGGCTATCCGGCTCAGTGTGGCAGACTTTCGGTCCTCGGCGTCGTTCAATACTTCCTCAGAAGGGCCTCATCGGCGCGCCCAAGGCGCTTTCTTTGAGTGCGTTACCGCTAACTTTGAGTTACCGCGTTTGAGATTCATCTAGTGGAAACCTATTTATTCTGGGCGTCCGTTGGTGGGCGTAGATGGCAGTCAAGGCTGATATCGAGAATGGGAAAGAGATCGACATCGCGCTGCGCGTCACAGGGATTGACGAGTGGGAGCACGATGCCATCGCTCGGAAAATCCACCTGGAGGACGTCGACGGCGCGGCGGTAGATCTGACGGTGTTCCACAACAACGATGTCGCGGACTTCGAGTGGGAGATCGGGGAGTGGTATCTCCTGGAGAACGTCGTCGGGAACGAGTTCCAGGGGGAGATGCAACTCAATCCAGGGTACGACCTCACTGTCGCGCTGTTAGACGACCCTCCAGCCGCTGCCGAGAACGACGAGTTAGCCGAAGGTAATCCCGCGGAAGACTCTGCTGAGCAGTCCAAAGGGAGTGGGACTGCCGCGGCAACATCGGATGCGTCCAATACTGAAGCGTTCGTTCGCGGAAGCGAGGTCGATGATAATTCGCGGCCGACGGCTGATGGAGGCGGCGAGCTCCTGCATCAACAGCCGCTCTCTGACGGGAACTACCTGCTGCAGTTCGAACTCGGAAAGCTGCCGGAGCTACCGGTCCACGAGTACGAACTCCGAGCGACCGGGAGTGGCGGGATCGACCCTGACGATTTCACGAACGGGATTGAGGGGTTCTCGGCGAAGGCGGCGAACTACTACCAGTCGCGGATCGGGAGTCCCGTGACGACGGCCGATGCGTCGCGGCGGCGTATCTACGCGACCGAGAAACTCAACGGTACGATCTCGATTCACGGGTATACGGTGAAGCCGGTCCATCAGGGCGAGACGACACTGGAAGCGCGCTCGTACACGGACGATGGGCCGCTCCAGGAGTTCGTCAAGCAGGACGTGAAACGAGCCGTTACCGGTCGGTTCGAGGTGTCGGGGATCGATTCGATCATCGAGCCCACGCCGCAGCGGACCGCCAACAGCGGGTTGTTCGAAGCCTATCGGAAGTACAAGTGCCGGATTCGTGTCGATGCTGACGGGACCGTGATTTGTGGCGTGAACGTCGCGTACCATCTGGAATCGACGTTCTCCGCCGCCGAGTGGGTGCAACGCGGACAGGACATCGCCGATGTGACCGTTGAGCACGACACGGACCTGTACGACAGTGCGCGCACGGCGACAGTCCAGGAGATCGTCGACATGGACTACGATGATGTGCTGGACGGGCCGGGCGTCCCGATGTCGGAGTACCACGAGAAACACGTCGATCAGGACGTCATCGACTCGATGCGAGCCGGCGACCCGATCATCGCTGATCTGCAGTACGGGAGCGGCGAGGACTCGATCTTCCCGCAGCTCCTGGAGTACTGTAAGGTCATCCCGACGTTCGACCAATTGGGTCGCGTCGATGACGCGTTCCTGGACGTCATCCACAACGAGAGCCGGATGAAACCCGAGGAACGGTTCAACGTCGTCACGTCGTTCGTCGACTTGCTCGGCCCGACACCGTACTTCAACTTCGACCCAAGCCCCCAACCCACGAACGCCGGGTATCGAGAACACAAGACGCGGAACATCCCGAACCTGCGGTTCGGTGGCGGACAAACGGGGTACTACGGGGCTGGCGGGCTGGAACGGAAGGGCTACGGCGTGTACAAGGCTCCAGAGTCATTCGACATCATCGCGCTGTATCCCGAAGACGAGGAAGATGACGCGCGGCCGTACGTGCTCTCGCTGCTCAACAAGCTCGCAGAGTACGATGCGAGTCCGACAGCGTTCGACCGCGACACCTACGAACTCGGATCGGAGTTCCACTACTCCCAGCCCGCACAGAAAGCGAGTGACTACGATGCGGCACTGATCGTCGTTCCGGACGAAGACGAGGCGGCAGAAGCGGACTACGACGACCCGTATCCCGAGTTCAAGCGACGGCTCGGCCAACTCGGCGTGCCGAGTCAGATGATCTCCGTCGACAATCTCGGCAACGACAACTACGGCGGAAACATCTGCTCATCCCTCATCGGGAAAGCAGGCGGGGTACCATGGCGGATCGACGACGTTCCTGGGGGCGTTGACGCGTTCGTCGGCCTCGACGTGACCTACGACCACGCGACCAAGCAACACCTCGGCGCAGCCGCGAACGTCATCATGGCCGACGGAACCATCCTCGCGTCCGAGGCCGTCACGAAGCAGGCTGGCGAGACGTTCGACGAGGACGACGTAGCGAACGTCATCAAGCACGTCCTGGAAATCTTCGCCGAAGAGGAAGGCCGACCACCGCGGCACGTGGTCATCCACCGTGACGGGAAGTTCTACCTCGACGTCGAGAGCCTCATCAACCGCCTCGACAAAGCCCGCGATCTCATCCAGCGGTTCGACCTCGTCGAGATTCGGAAATCAGGGAACCCCCGTATCGCCGAATACGACGGATCGAACTCACGGTTCGACATCGCGGACAAGGGCGTCGCCTTCCACGTCCACAACGGCGACCACTCCTACCTGACCACGACCGGTGGGAAGGAGGGCAGCCCTGGCACGCCGCGGCCGCTGCAGATCGTGAAACGCCACGGGTCGACAGACCTCGACACGCTCGCGGAGCAAACCTACTGGCTGTCTGAAGCGCACGTCGGGTCGCTGAGCCGCTCCACCCGGCTCCCTATCACCACGTACTACGCCGACAAGTGCGCCGACTTCGCCATGAAGGGCTACCTCACCAAGGGGAGCGTCATTCGCGGCGTCCCGTACATCTGACCATGCGGCAGTACAGAACCACCCAACCACTCACGCATCCGTCGATACACCGGTAATCCTCGCATGCCCAAGACTGAATTTGAAGCAACGGTCGAGTTCGATGACGGCAGCACCGCCGATCTGGAGATGGCTGCCGACAAATCATGGGACAGTTTCCTGAACTACTTCGGTGACGCTCAGCACGTCTACTGCGTCACGTACAGTCAGTCCCCCGCGTTCATCTACAAGATGTTTCAGAACCAGGACCTCGCAGTGGATTCACTGGAGGTCATCGTCGGGGACAACCAGCACGACGACTACCGGCGGTCGCTGAAGAACACCAACAACGCGAAGAAAATCGCCGCGCAACTGGAATCACTGCGCCAAGACGGTGACCTCCTCATCCACACCGTCGATTCTGCACGCGTCCTCCTCCACACGAAGCTCTACATCGTCGAGAACCAGGACGGGTCTCGCACACTCATCTGTGGGTCGGCAAACCTCTCCAAGCAGGCCTGGCAGGGGAGCAAACAGACCAACGTCAACATGGCCTGGCGTACCGACGGAGATACGCCCGTCGACGAGTGGTTCGAACGGCTCTACGCGTTCCACAAGGACTACGCGACGCCGTTCATGGAAGACCTCACAGAGGAGATCGAGGACGCCGACACGGCAGAAGAAGAGGCGAAGATCTACGACATCTGGCTAGGCGGCGACGAGTTCAGTGACGACCCGGTCGCCGAGCTGAACGCCCGGCTCGATGAAGCAGTTGACGACGACCAAGTCAATACGTACAACGTCGTCACTGACGCCGAAGACGCAGAGAAGGCGGTGTTCGCCGCTGAAGATACGGATACCGACCCAACAGAGATCAGTCCGGACAAGCGTGTGCGGCTCTCCCCGCAAGGTCTCGAAGACGCCATCTCGAACCTGGACGACACGCTATCCGCCAACAACATCCGTATCAACGACGGGAAAATCGTAGCGACACCCGCCGGTATCGCACGGTACAAAGAGACCTTCACGGGATACCCGGACCTCAACGTCGACAAGGAGGCAAACACGGTCGGGCTCCGGGTTGATGACTCGGTTCTCGAATTAACGGCACCGCTCCCGGATGACCCGCAGGAAGTCGCTGACGCGCTCGACCTGATCGAACAGTACGTCGAAACGGTCGGCGAGTTCGGCGAAACGCGAACGACGAAGGAAACGCGCGCGCACTTCTACGAAGGGGTGATCTACTTCTGCTGGGCTCCGTTCGCAAACTACTGCGCCCACCACTACGCCGAATACGAATCCGCGGAACTGGACAAGGACCTGCCGTTCCTGTTCCTTCACGGCGACAACGACAGCGGGAAAGGCATGTTCCTGCGGTTCGGGGCGCGACTCATCTCGAACGGGTACGTACAGGAGGTCACGACCGGCGACGACTTTGTCAAAAACAACATCGAGCGTGCTCGTGCATCGGACACCGTTTTCCCGTACATCGTTGACGACGTGGCGAAGTCGAAGATCGACCGGGACATCATCAAGTCGTACTGGGAGGGGAAGTGGGACGGCTCCATCCAGATGCCGACGTTCATCTTCTCCTCGAACGACTCGACGAAACCCAAATCCGAACTTCGGACCCGGATGAAGACGCTGGATTTCAACGTCAACTTCTCCGAGCTGGAGAAGGATGAACGGGAAGCCGCCGCGCAGATCGCGGGGCAGGCGGACAGCTGTAACCTGTTCCCGTGGTTCGCTCACCTGTTCTTGCAGCGGGATATCTCGCTGCCAGACCAGTCAGACCGGCTCGCGGATGCTCGGGACGTGTTCGCGGAACTGTACGCGTATGCCGAAAAGGAACCACCAGAGTACGTGCCGCTGGAGACACCCGCCGAGCAGGAACACGACCCGGGACGACGGAAGTGGACCAGCGCGCTGTCCGACGAGCTGTGTGAACTCGATTTCAAGGACGACGGGCGTGTCATCGCTGATTTCTCAGCGAATCTGGATCAGCAGCAGTGCTGGGAGTTCCAGAAAGCCACGCCAGCCCATATCCGGGCAGGGATTTACGGGCCGGCGGTTCAGTTTGAAAGCGCAAACAGGTTCAAGAGCTGGATAGATGAGCCCAGTATCATCGAAGATGCACGACGCGACACGGAGACAGCCGCTGACGACACCGGTGTTCTGTCTCGGGTCACACGGCTCGTCCGAGGATAACAGTCATGTCTGACCACTCACCTCATCGGCGATTCGACGGGACATTAGTCACGGCACCGTTCGGGGGCGAAAACGTCGAACGGACAGCGCGGGACGAATACCGAGCGCTCCTCGACGAGCACGATTCTGAGGATGTGCTCGTCGTCACGGGTGCGCCGACGAGTACAGACACGTTCCGGGAGACCTTAGGTGAGGAACTACCGGGTGCGGCGACGCCGTACGTGACCTCACTCGTCGTGCACGCGACCGATGTCCTCAACCAGACCGATGACCGCGTCATTCTCTCCGACGCGCTGCGGCGAGAACTCCTCCACCGATTCCTCGAAGAGTACGAGTGGGACACGGAGTACCTCCAGCAGGCGTCTGAACAGCCGTCATTCATCGAGGACGTGGATGCCGTGATGAGCACGATCTCCTGGCAAACAGTCACGCCTGACGAAACCCCAGAACTCCGTGACATCACGGCTGCGCTCGACGCATTCCACGAGTGGTTAGCCGAGCACGGCCACATGGAACGCGGGCAACTCATTTCGGAAGCGCTCGATGTCCTCACCGGGGATGCCCGCGAGGATGTCGTCGATTTCGAGGCGGTACTCGCAGTCGAGTTTGAGGAGTTCTTCCCGCTCGACCGCGCGTATCTCGACGCGCTCGCAGGAGACTGTGACCTCGTCTGTATCGCCGAAGAGAACGCGAGTGTACGCCGCACATGGGTCGAGACAGGTCCCGTTACGGACTACGTCTCCTTCAGCGAGTCCCGACACGGAGCGTCAGAGACGCCGTCGACGCGACCGGCTGCCACAGCATCGTACTTCGCCGACGAAACTGACCCGGCAGACCCGGAAACAGGGTCGGTGTCCGTCCTCGCTACGGACTCCAGTGACGAGCAACTCGCCGAGGTTGCCAACGAGATCGAAGCCCTCGTCGGGCAGTCGGGTTGGAACTACGACGATATCGCGGTCGCCACGAAGCAAAGCGGGAGTGCGGTTACGGACACTATCGAAGCGTTCGAACAAACCGGGATCCCGGCGGAATCGACGACTGTCACTGGATTCGGGGACGACCCTGCGATTCGGGAACTTCTCGCTGCCGTCCGGTATCTTGCTGCCGACGACGAAGGTGAAGTGCCCGACCACGGCCCGGAGATCGATACGGAGCGCTTGGATCGCGTCCGCGAGATGGACAGCCTCGAAGATGGGCTTCGCTGGTGGGCGACTGACTCGGGATTGAAAGAGCGGATTGCGGAACGCGCGACCCCGCTGAACGCGCGGGCGCAGTTCGGGAACATCAAGCGGGCGTTTCGGATGGCCGAGTTCCTCGAAGACACGGCGTTCGTGGATGCGACGTGGGAGTCCGTCGAGGAGATGCTCGAACGCGCCCACGAGTACGCACCGCAACAAAACCAGACAAGCGCGACTGACCTCGACGGCGGCGTCCGCGTCGATCACTTGCAGGCGATCAAGAACGAGTCGTTCCGCGCGGTGTTTCTCGTGAATCTCGTCGACAGTGAGTACCCGGGTGACCCGTTCCTGACGCGGTTGTTCCCGACCGAGCGGGTCGCGGCGATGCCGGACTACCCTAGTGTCACGGAGATCGACGAACCGGACGTGGATGCGACGTTCCCGACGACATCGACGGCGTCAAGCCGGCCGTTCGCGCGGTACCACACGGAACACGCGCGGCGACGCTTAGCGATTGGGGCTGGCGCTGCGGACGAGCACCTGTACTGTTGTCTGTACGAGTTCGAAGACACTGCGTTGGAAGAGCGTGCGCAGGCGTCGCGGTTCCTCACAGAGGCGTATGACCGCCTGCCGTGGGTCACCGACGCTGACGACCCACACATCACGAGCGAGCAAGCGGCGGAGGACTTCCTGTTGTCGCGGGTTGACGACGCGCTCGCCCAGGTGCGGCGCGCAAACAGTCAGGACGTGACGGTGTCGCTCGACGAGGTAGAAGCGGAGCTCGGCGAGATCCAGGACCTGCTCGAAAAGAGCGGAGCGCGTGGCGAGGACCTCCGGAAAGCGTTGCGTGCGCGCGTCGAGTTCGCTAACGGGGAGGTGCGGCGATGAGCCAGGAGTCGCTCTCACCGTCGGCGTTAGCCACGTACGCGACGTGTCCACGACTGTACGACTACAGAGAAGTTCAAGACGTGAACGCACCGGACCGAACCGAACTCTACCTCAACCAGGGGACGATTTACCACGAGACAATCGAGGACGTGTGTGAGGCGACCGACCGCGACGACGACCCGGCAGATATTCACGACCGGGCGATGCGGATTTTCGATGCGAAGTGGGAGGAGCACAGCACCGCGGATGATTACGAATCTGCTGCGCACCAGGAGTACCAGCGTGCTGAGAACCGGGCTGCTATCGAGTCGTTCTTCGCGCCCGATGGCGGTGTCGGCATCGACCACGCCCGTCGCTCAATCGCCACCGAGTGCTGGGTAGAGTGCGAAGTAGATGGGCGAGGACTCCACGGGAAAGCAGACAACGTCATCCGGACGGACGACGGCCTGCACATCTTCGACTACAAGCGGAAAACACGCGGGATGCTCTCCGACGGGACAGCTGAGTATCTCGGCGAGCATCTCGACGGGGAGGCCCACGAGCCGAAGCGTGTGCGGAATGCGTTCCAGACGGCAGCGTACATCGAGGGCGTGAAGAACGAACCGTTCTACGAGGACGGGATGGAGGTCCGGTTCAGTTTCTACGGTCTCCTCAACAGCACGTCGTTCGAGAGTACCCCTACCGGGTACGATGTGTCTGCCCGCGGGTGGGGTCGGGAAACGACTGAGATTTACGACGACCACTATGACACGATCTGGGCGCTCATACGGGATGCACACGACGGCATCACGGGCGAGACCTTCGAGCCGGAGCCGTTCGAGCTCATCAACGAGGAGGCGTGCCCGGACTGTGACTATCGAGAGATGTGTGCGGACCGCTTGTCGACGGAGGTGCGCCGATGAGCGACGACGGTGACGAGCATCCGTCGTGGTTCCCAGTTCCGGAAGAGGACGTGTCACCGGAGCCCCAGCAACGGGAGATCATCAACTCCGATGCGTACCCGATGCGTGTGCTCGCCGGGGCGGGGACGGGGAAGACGTTCACGATGGTTCGGAAGATCGAGCACCTCATCGACGAGGAGGACGTGTCCCCCGACCGGATTCTCGCGTTGACGTTCACAAACAACGCTGCGGACTCGATGCGTGAGAAACTCAACGCGAAACTCGGCGCGGCCGGATACGACATCGACGCGTACACGTACCACTCCATCTGTAACGAGATCCTCACCGACTACGCGTACGAAGCTGGGATCGATCCGGATTTCGAGGTCGCCACGGACGCCGAGAAGTACGCCATCGTGCTGGACGTCCTGGAGGACATCGAATACCGGTCTGTGAAACCCAACGTGTACGGGAGCGACGGGTACGCGTCAGGGGCTGCGTCGAAGCTGCTCAATTTCATCGGGTCGATGAAACGTAGCGGCATCACGCCCGACGACATCGACGCGTTCCTCGGCCCTGCTGACCGCGTCTACGAACTCGCCGACCTTTCGGAGCGCGTCGAAGCTATTGCCAGCGACCACCTCGGCGGCCGGTCCGTGTCAAGCGTGCTGGACTCACTTCCAGACGCGCGTGCTGACCTTGTCGCTGAACGCGACGCGCTTGGAACAGACGGCATCGAAGCCAGCGCACGCGACTTCCTCGACCGCATCATCGAGCTTTGCGACGAACTGGAAGCAGCGTTCGAAGCCCACGAGGCGGGCGATCAAGCGTTGCCGGACAACGCGTACAAGCTCCCGAAGTACCTACTAGGGGGGTACGCGAACGGTGCGCCGAAGGGGATTCCGGACGATCTCGACCTCGAACTCACGGACCATCTCGACTCGTTCCTCTCGGACTGTCTCACGGCCCGTGACCTGACGGCGGGCTATTCGGCGTACGAGCGTGAACTCGACGAGCGGAACCTCATCGACTTCGACGGCCTCGTCGTGGAGACGGCCGCACTGATGGACTCGCCGGTTGGCGAGGAAATCGCTGACCGGTGGGACTACGTGTTCTGTGACGAGTTCCAGGACACCGACCGGCTGCAGTTCGACCTCGTCACGTCGCTGGTCACCGACGACAACCTGTTCGTCGTTGGTGACGACGATCAGGCGATCTACGAGTGGCGTGGCGCGAACGTCGCCAACATCACTGATGAACTCGACCGCGCGTTCGCCGCGCTCGAAGATGAACCGTTAGAAGAGAACTTCCGGTCCCGACAGCCGATCCTCAACCTGGCGAACGAAGCAATTCAGAAGCTCGACCACCGCGAACGACACAAGACACTGCAACGCGTCGACGAACCCGAGTACGATGGCGACACCGTCGCCACCGTCGAGCTCCCGGACGATGACGATGCGGACGGCGCGATCCAGCTTCGCACCGTCGTCCAGAATCTTCTGAGCGGCGCAGCAGACACCCTCGACGAGGCGTACGACCCCGGCGACATTGCCCTGCTTGTCCGGAAGAACGACCACGCGACGCCGGTCATCGAGGAGTTCGAGGATGCCGGCATCCCGTACCAGGTTGCTGGTGATCTGGCTACGGAATCAGTCGGCGTCGGCACCGTGACTGCCTACCTGAAGGCGCTCGCGCGGCCCGAAGACGAGGTGAGCTGGAATCGCGTCCTCCTGATGCGGTACCGGCTCTGCGATGCGGATCTCCGTACGCTCAACGCGGGCGACGACTCGCTCGTGGACACGCTCCGCGAGACGCCGCTCGACGAGTTCGAGGAACCCGACCGCGTCGCAGAAGCCCGCGAACACGTCACAGAGCTCCTCGCCATCCGTGACTCGGCGTCGCTCAGTCACCTGTACCGCGAACTCACGGACATCACGAACATCGAGTGGTACCTCAGCGAACAGGAGCGCCGGGATCTCGCCCAGCTGGAGGACGTCATCGAACAGTACGGGGACAGTGCTGTTCAACCACCGCTCACGCCGGAGTTCATCGACTCGCTCGAACACTACGACTCCCTGTTCGACGAGAGCGGCTCGACACCGACGAGTCAGCCGGACATCGCCGACGACGCGGTCAACGTGATGACCATCCACAAGAGCAAAGGCCTGGACTTCCCGGTCGTCCTCATCCCGCAAGTCACGGCCGACGAGTGGGCCCCGAGCTCACGGACCTACGACGCACTCGAAACGGGGCTCTCGGATGGCGCGGAGGCGGCGTTCGCCGAGGACTTCGTCGAGCGTGACGGGCGTGAAACCCGGCGCGTGTTCCACGTCGGAATCACGCGCGCCGAAGACGTCCTTGTCCTCCAGGGCGGTACCGAGGATGACGACGATGCTGCGGACGTGCACCCGGTTTCGGAGGCCGTCGAGGAGATTCTCCCCGCCCGAATCCCGTGGCAGCCAGCGCGCGGGCAGCTCCCGCTCTGGACCGACGTTCAGGAGTGCCTCCCGGATGATGCGGCAGATTGGACAGACACGCTGGCAAGCGAGACTGTCGGGCGCATTGGAGGGACCGTCACTCACGGCGGCGACGAGCTCGCAGTCGAAGCTGCGCGCGACCGCGTGCTAGACCTCGCAACAGCCACCCTCAACGGAGATCTTTCACCGAGAGCCGAGCGAGAGACCCTCCAAGTGACGTCGCTGAACGGCCCGTCGACACCGTCGCCGTCGCTCTCGCACAGCTACACGTCGCTGGCAGCCTACGAGGAATGCCCGCGGAGCCACTACCTGGACTACGTGGTCAACGCATTCCCCGACTATCAGGACGCGACGAATGAAGCCCGGGATGGTGTTTCGCAACGTGAGATCGGGTTGCTGTTCCACGACACGGCAGAGCAAGCCGCGAACCAAACTGTGGACCGGCGTGCGGAGTGGTACGAAATCTGTGAGCGCCTCGCCAGTCAACGCCGAGCCGAGGACGCACTCCCGGCGGCGAAACAGTGTATCGACCGGTACTTCGAGTTAGACCTCGCCAGCTACGAGCTCATCGATGCGGAGCGAGAGTTCGAACTCGACATCGATGGGCACGAACTCGTCGGATACATCGACGCCGTCTACCGGACGCCAGACGATGAGTTGCTCGTCATCGACTACAAGGCCACCGAACGTCACCGCGACCTAGCGGACGACAAGCAACTCCCGATCTACCTGTTGGCATGTCGTGACCTGTACGATGAACCTGTCGCACGTGCAGGATACGCCTATGTCGGTGAGATCGGGCCGACGGTCGAATCCCGAACATTCAGCGACGCTGACCTGGCGGCGGTCAGGGACGACGTGACGGCGTCGATAACCCGTATTGTCGAGTTCGCCTTCGGTCGGTACACTGCTGGTGACCACTGTCAGTGGTGTCAACACAACCAACTGGCCTGCGCGCCGGATTCGTTCACGGTCGGTCCCGGATTCGAAGAGTGACAGTCAAAACCGCGCGATTGGACTGACGGACGGTCTTCCGGTCTCTCCAGCCCTGATTCGCTTGCATATGTCGCCAGGCTTGGTTCGGGACGCTGTTCGCAGTCCGAGCAACTGTCGGGTGGACCTGGGTGACCGAGTGTTTAGGTCATTATCGCAGTAATCATTACTCAAAGTATGATCGTCTACGACCGGGAGGCGGAACTCGATACCTTCACCGACGCAGTGGAGTTCCCAGGCTCGGACTTCATCTTCGTGTATGGGCGACGTTGAGTCGGGAAGACCTCGTCGAGAGCCTACGAACGAAGGCCGAGCACGTCCCCTGGGGGACCGGCTGACCGGGACGAACGGTTCGCCCGTTCTCGAAAAATAGATACGCCAACGGACTCGAAGACCACCTCGACGACTCCTGGTCCCTGTTCAGCGTACCGGACATCGACGATCCCCTCACGGCGGATTGAGTACTCCGGCCTCCGGTCCAGAGAGCGTCTGGTTGAGTCGTTTTGATGCGTGTCGCCTTCCAGATTCCGCACCTCCTCGGTGCTGTACTGGCATTCCAAAGGTTTCATCGAGGAAGGTAGGGATTCCCGGTGATGCGCGCGGTGTGTTGAGCGCTCCACCGTCTTTTCGCGGGTAAAGTAGTTCCCATATTGTCACTATCGGCGATATGGTCGTGCTGTCAGTCGGACAGCCATGCCGTGAATCCGGATTCGTGCTTCTAACGCCCTGTGGCGTTAGAAATATCGAGTTCTCAGGGCGAGGGTTTTTATTTAACCATGTAATTTCCAGGTCTACGATGCAACGCGTCATCGACCGGAAACTGTACGACACGGACCGAGCCGAACAGATCGCCCAGTATGCTCCAAACGCGGATCGAGGTGACCTCTACTACCTCATCGAAACGCTATACCGGACCGCAGGCGGGGAGTACTTCCTCCACTGTGAGGGCGGTGCGGCAACCAAATACGCCAAGTCGTGTAGCGGGGGCGGTACGACAGGCGGTGCGGAAATCGACTCTCTCGATGAGGAAGCGGCGCTGGACTGGTGCGAAGAACGCGGCATTGACGGCGAGATCGTCGTCGAGGAATTCGGACACCTGATCGAAACGTAGCGTCGGTCAGCGGCTGCCTCGGAAACCACTCCTCTCTGAGTGGCTGGCGTACTGCGGATCGTGCCCGCAGCGAGGTATGTGAGAGACCCAGAAGAAACTAACCGGCTTCACCGCCGGGGAACCAGTAGCGACGCTCGTCCGTATCCGCCAACCCCTGTCCCGTCCCCGATAACGAGCGGCGGGACAGCCCACTCACCGGTCGCTCCAGTAGGGTTGGACGCACGGCGGCGTGAACAGGTAGACACCGTCATCCAGCGGTTGACGAGCGACGGACACGAGATTCCAGCACCGTTTTCGAAGCGAGAGCTGTACCAGACTGCTGCAGACGTTGGAATCGAGGTGTGGAAACCCGCAGTAAAGAACCGAGTCACCGAGCGTGTACTCGACCGACTCAGCTACGAGTGGGACTCAGCCTCTCGAACCTTCGCACCGGTCGTCACGGATGAACTCATCGAGGACGTTCAACGGGCAGCAGTCACCATCAGTCCAGCATTCGACACGAAACTGTCCGAGTCGCTCCACAAACAACTCCAGGGGTGGTGCGAACTGCACGGGATCGGGTCGATAGAAACAGGGGCAGTACAGAGAACTGTTGCGCGACACGCCGTCCTGAGTGTTCTTCTAAAAGCGACGGTGTACGAGTGGTACCGGTGTCGCGGCGTTGTTCCACCACTCTCCGATTCGGTACAACAGGCGTTTCACAACGCACGGAAGCAGACAATGGACAGAGCGTTCGATCAGTTCGTTCTTGACCACGTCGCGGAACTGGCTGATGAGGACCTCCTGGAAGCTACGTTGGCTCACCGGGATCGATTGCTCTTCACACCCCAGCCAACGGAAGAGATTGGGAAGCTCTACGCGGAGCTGACACCGAGTGAGTATCGACAGTCACTCGGGCAGTTTCGGACACCGCCGGAAATTGCAGTGACGATGAAGTCCTGGGCAAACCGCGATGTCGACCACCTTCTCGACCCTGGAATGGGAGCCGGCGTACTATCCAGCACGTTTCACCCGCGCTGGAGTCTGAACACTGACCCCACGCACGTCGACGGGATCGAACGTAGCCCCCTCGCACGGCTCATGGGCGCGACAGCACTCACGTTGGGTGGACAGCTGAATACGCCGCGAACACACGACTTCCTCACTCTTGATCCAGACGAACTGCAACACGACATCGGCGGGATCGTGTGTAACCCCCCATACACGAGCGGGGACGCGCTCCCGAAAGAGTACAAAGAACAGATCAACGCCGACATAGAGCAATCGACAGGAATCGACGTCAGTGCGCGGTCACCACTCTACACGTACTTCATGTACCACAGTCGGTCGTTCCTATCTTCGGGCGACCGTGCAGCGTTCCTCACGCCGGATAGTTCCCTCACGACGGCCTACGGCGACTCACTCAAACAGTTCCTACTTGACGAGTTTTCCATCACCGCGCTCGTTCAGTTCGACCCAAAAGGCGAGTCGGTCTTCGAGGACGCCCAAGTCACCGCACTCGTTTCCTTCTTAGAAGCAAGTTCTGGTGGTAACGAGGGGGTGACGCGCTTTATTCGCGTGGACGAGTCCATCGATTCGAGTACGCTTCGTAACGCAGTGCAGAATGGGGAGCAGGGTGAGACTGAGTGGGGATTCATCAATCACGTGCCGCAAGCGGATCTCGTACCCGGGCAAAACTGGGCAGCACTATTCGATCCCTGCGACGTAGATACAAGCGAGCTGACTGAGCTCGGCGAGTTCGTCACGATCCACCGCGGGAAGTCCACCGGCGATGTGACCTTTTTCTGCCTGACCCAGGACGAAGTCGACGAGTCCGGAATCTCTGAGAAACACTTGTCTCAACTCATTCGCCAACCAAAGCTCGTCCAGGGGTACGATTTCCGTGGAGAGGATTGGGAGAAATTACAGGCTGCTGGTGAGGAGGTGTGGCTACTAGACCCAGACAAACTACCAGGAGTCCAGAAGTCACGGGAGGACTTCGAGAAGCAAGTGCTATTCAACGCTGACTCGCTCCCAAGGAACAGCAACGGCGAGGTGCCGAACGTCGTTTCGTATCTACAGGATAGCGTCTACCGGACCAATCCGCTCGGAGCGAACGTAATCGAGAACCGCCCGTACTGGTATCGCCCCCGTCGACAAGCCTCGCCTCGGTTCTTGGTGCAAGACGCCGGTCGAGACGGCTTCACGTTCATCCTCAACGAGACAACGGCGAGAAACATCAACAACTTCCGTGGATTCTACGACGTGTCCCTTGATGAAACTGAGCTGAAAGCGTTGCTCGCATACCTGAATAGCAACATCGGACAGCAGGTGATCCAAGCACAGACACAACCGCAGCAAGGCGGCTACGAGAAACTCAGTATTAACGCGCTCAACGAACTCCCCGTTATCGATCCGACATCGCTCAAAGAACCTATCGTGGCGACTCTAGCCGACCTATTCGACGAGTTGTGCGAAACTGCCAGAGAAAATGGCGATTGTGAATCGGTGTTAGAGCGTCTCAACAGTCTGCTCCAGCAAGTGATCTGATGCCTAGTCTGTTTTTCAGCCGAAGATTCGCTCTTTGAGCTACGTGACTCCGTACTGTGACTTCAACGACTCATACTCGGTAGGATTCGGAAGCACTGTGTCGCCACCACTCCGCTTCTCGACTCCGTCCTTGAGAAACGCATAGAGGTCCGAGACTGTGGATTCCAAACCGTACCATGTTGCGGTATTGCGTAGCTCTTCCTCGTCGATTTGTACGTGCTCGATGAGGAGGAGCGCGTAGCTCACTCGCCTCGACCCAGTGTCGTTCACGAGACTGTGACAGACAACTTGGGCAGGAGTGAGGGGCTCGTCCGGTGCGTACCAAAACGCCGGTTCACCTGCCAAGAAGAACTGCAGGTCGAATGCGGCGAACCGCGCAAGTCCAGTCATCTCCCACTCGTCAGCGGCTTCGAGAGCCGCGGTATCGTCTTTGGTGTGGACGTGGACGAGTGCCCGCTCGGGATCGAACCACTCGACTGTGGCACTTGGCGCGAGACGCCGGACACGGGTGCGGTGCTCGTGCAGGATAACAGCTTCTGCGAAGTCGTGTAACGGTTGTAGGCCGGGGACGAACGCATATTCCGGCCCGGATGGGGCGAGCATCGCGCGATGTTTCAACGGGTCCAACGCGTGGTGGACCGCCTGTCGAGTGATGTCAAGTCGATCTGCGATTGTCGTTGCGCGTCGAGGTCCATCCAGAAACCAGCAAATGCGTACTGTTGCCGGTGAGAGCAAATCGGCCCACTCGACGTGCCCCAGTTTAGAGACCAGGCCTCGGTACGCTTCGATCACGGGGTGGCCAGTAACGCGTAGAAGCCGCTGATTGTGGTGCTCCCTGGACTCGCCAATGAGCCCTTTGGTGCGTAACTCGTTGGCCGTTCGGTAGATCTGCGAAGTGCTGAGTCCAGTTTCGTCTGCGAGCTCGTGCACGGTCGCTTCACGCCCATCGTGAAGGGCGTCGATGAGTTCGAGTCCCGCGTTTGTAAGCACTGCTGTAAAATAGAATAGTGAATCAGTAATAAGTGTTATCGGAAATGAGTTTACGATATCCTGTTCCAATCAGTCACTGGTCGAACAGGCGGTGATGGTTTTCGAGCCACTCGATCTCGTGGTACGTCACGTCATCCTGGATGTCGTATTCTAACGGGAGCGGGTTCGAGGGGCGATTCGTGTAGGTGAGGTTAATTTCGATACAGGGTCCATGATCTGAGACGCAATCAAATCCTTCGTCACTGGGAGTTACGACGCTGAACCACCGGATTTGGAACCCGAAGTGGTCGCAAACATCTCTGACGACTGCCGCATCACAATATGGCGTATGAACCCACAACTCGCCGCCAGCGTACGCCTGATCCTTGACGCACCAAACTTCATCGAGTGACCGAAGGAATTCCGCTGCGCGGTTGTAGTGCGCCTCAGTCAGGCGTTCCCACCAGTAGTATCGCTCGACCTGATCGACGAGCAACTGGAGGCAGTCGCTACACACATCGTACTCAGAGTCACCAAGCGAGACATCGTGGAGTTCGGCATAGTGCGTGGTGTTGCACGCATCGCACGCCAGGATGGAGCTTGTCTCCCGACACGAAGAACAGTCGGTAGGGTCAATCGGTTGAGGAGGCGCGTCGCTACACTCTGTCTGTTCAGACTTGCCTGCGTCAGTATTCTCGGTCATTGGTCTCTAACCGAGAACCATCAGTCACGTCTGTGACTGGGTTCCCGGCTAGAGCCGGACCGACGGTAGACCAACCATCTGCAGTATTAGACAGCAGTTTGCTGTAAATAGTTTCTGTGCGCTCCAGCAGTGACCTCTAACAATATACTTGGCGCAGGACTTCATGACCTCCTTGTCTGTGGTTACCACACCCTGACTAACTTTAATACAGTTGCCACGATATCCCGTAATTGACGTCCGAAACAAATCTCGAAAACGGAGAATTTCGCTACATGGTCGATACTCGCTTCAAACCGCGGCGTGCTCGTTCTCGCTTAGCCGCGGGTCGCGTGTTCGGCGAGTATCTACAAGACCAGGGTGCGAAGAGTTCGGCCGAGAATCGCTGGGTTTGCGTCGCTATCGAACGCGAAAGTGCGACGCAGTCCGGCGATCTCCGGACACTCTCACCCGCATAACCCGGCTCCCACGCGGACTACCCGTCAGGGGCTGGGGAACACGGGATTGCCGCCTGCTTTCGCCTAGGACTCGCTCCGCTCACCGCGGCACGCGAGTACGGCGACTGAAGCTCGCGGCAGTTTGGTCTGCGTTCGTTCCTGACAGTGGAACGAACGAGCGATTCAGTACGCGCTGAGCGTACGAGGAGTCGCTAGCACACATCTCCGCAGCGTTAGCTGCGGCTACGTCGAGCCCCGGAGTCTCCGTTGGCGAGGGACGCCGGACTTTGAATCCGGAGGTCGCCGGTTCGATTCCGGCCGGGGCGACATGCCGACGTGGTGTAATCCGGCGAGCATACGGTCCTGTCACGGCCGTGATCCGGGTTCAAATCCCGGCGTCGGCGTGGATGCGTGGCGTGGCCACGTGGGGATACCCATCGAGGTAGGCAGCCCGTTGGTGCGATCAGCTGGATCGTTCCCACGATGCTGGGCCCAGCAGGGTCTGCAACCTACATGAGCCGGTGTGGTATTCCCGGGAGCACCCGAAGTACGCCCCCGCGATGAGACGCACAATCACGACTACCCGTTCGTGGTTGCGCAGTTGGAAAGTCGTACAGATAGATAATCAACTGCCGAACGCTCGGCAGTATCCGTGAGCCGATGGTCCAGCGGGCGACGATCTGTGCCTTGGGCGCACAGGACCGAGGTTCGAATCCTCGTCGGCTCAGTGTGCCGTGTCTGGGGAATGGTGACCCCACTGGCCTGCTACGCCAGCCCCGGCGACGGGTTCCCGGTTCAACTCCGGGACACGGCGTGATGTCAAAGAATATTTGCCCTGACTGCAACGAGGAAGCGTTCCGCCACGTCCCGCTCGGTGAAACAACGTCCATCGACACGATTGGAAGTGTGAGAATCTGCGTCACCGGCGACGGCGCTTACTTCCACGGAACGAGGTGACCGCCTTTCGCCCCTACCGTGACTGGGTGTTGGTGACCTCGCTTACTCCAAAAGCGAGGGTCAGAAGCTGAGCAATACGCATCTTCCGACATCCCGTGAGTAGCGCGAAGGGGGCTCGTTGGGGCTTGCTCCGACGGCGTGTGGTGAGACAAGCAGATTGGTGACTGCGCTCGGTTTGAAACCGAGAGCTGCGAGGCTTCGGAGTTCGACTCTCCGTCTCACCGTTGGCGGGATTTCCCTAGCCCGGCCAAGGGACCGCGTTGGAAGCGCGGCGTCCGCGAGGGCACGAGTGTTCAAATCACTCTCCCGCCGCTGCGTGCCGAAGTGATTCGCAGAGTCATTAGCGATTCTCGAATTGTGCCGCCATGCCAGAGTGGTCAAACGGACACGGTCGAGGACCGTGTGGTTAGTCCTTCCCAGGTTCGAATCCTGGTGGCGGCATGCCGGTCACTGTACCGGTACACGATTCCCTGTATTCCCTGTCGCCGTACCCAAGTGGTCAACGGGAAGCGGCTCAGAACCGCTGGCGTAGGTCCTTCCGAGGTTCGAATCCTCGCGGCGACATTTCTCCCTGTGGTCTAGCGGCTACGATGCCTCCCTGTAGAGGAGGAGACGCACGTTCGAGTCGTGCCGGGGAGACTGCGGGACGGTGGAAGAGCCTGGCATTCACGCTCTCGCCGAGTTTTTACCGGAGATCCGGTGCGACGGTGAGGGCTCCTTCATCTCACTTGTAACGAGAACACGCAGGTTCGAATCCTGCCCGTCCCACTGGCCGATGACCCTTTCCAGGAGAGGCCAACCCGCTCCAGTGGAGTAGCGGCCAAACTCACGGCCCTCTCACGGCCGAGCCCCCGGTTCGAATCCGGGCTGGAGCATGTGGGCCCGGAGCCTATGAGGACAGGCGAGCGGCTTTTAACCGCAGGATAGCGGGTTCGAATCCCGTCGGGCCCTCTCGATGCCTGGGATACCCCCCTGGTGGGGGTGCCGGGCTGTTACCCCGGTCGCGGGAGGTTCGAGTCCTTCCTCAGGCGCTCGGAACCAATTGCAGTGAGGCTCCCGGAGTCTCCGTTGGCGAGGGACGCCAGTCTTTCAAACTGGAGGTCGGGGGTTCGATTCCCCTCGGGAGCACTCGGGAACTGGCAGTGGACAGTGACGCTCTGTGTCGTACCAGCGAGGTAGCGACGCAGACCGGTGACGCGTCCTCTGTCGGTTCCCATAGCGTGCGGTCGACGAGACGGTGCGTTCCTTCAGCCCGCAAGGCCCACACCGGGAGTCATAGCCCGTCGCGCCGTCAGTTTCCCGACCGCACGTGGCGACCGTCGAGTCGGGGCGTTGCTTCGCCAGGAACTCGCAGGTTCAAATCCTGTCGGTGGCCTCGTCCATCGAGAACATCCCGGACAAAGAGAGCACGTGGGTGCTCTCGACACCGGATCCGCCTCGACAGTTTCCCGGTCGCCATCACTCATCCCGTGGCCGTCGAGTTGGAGCCATCCTTCGCCTCTGGAGCCGGAAGTCCGGGTTCGAATCCCGGCGGTGGAATCCGTTCGTCCACCGTAGTGTAACCAGGTAGCACGCTGTTCCGGCTCCAGCAGTTTTCCGGCCACTCTCATGTTCCCGTAGCTCAGCCTGGACAGAGCACCGGCCTTCGAAGCCGGGTGTCGCACGTTCGAATCGTGCCGGGGACGTTCGCTGCTTGCACCGCAGGTGAGCAGCACTGGTATCGGAGTCGCCTGTTGCGGCTCCGAGTGATAGCATGGAATTCAACAAGCCAAAGCAAACGGTCGCGGAGGCGACGCGAACCACCAACTACGAAGGTGGGGAAGCGTTCGACCCTGCCGACCCTCGACTCGCACTGTACAAGCGCACGATCAACCAACTGCTGGAGGGCTCGTTCTACGAAACCGATGACGAGCAACTCGCTGCTGTCGTCCGGCGGTTCGACGCCGCGGCAGACGAGGATCCGGAGTTCGTCCTGAAGCTCGCCGCGTACGCGCGCCAGGAACTCTACCTGCGGGACATTCCACAGGTCCTGCTCGTACTGGCAGCCAACGACGACCGGTTCAAGGATGACTCACCCGAGTCACTCATCCGCGAGTGGGCACCGGCGATCATCCAGCGGATGGATGAAACGGCGACCGCCCTCGCTATCCACGACCAGTTGTTCGGCGGGACTGCCCCGTGGCCGCTTCGACGCGGCATCGAAGACGCGCTCGTTTCGATGGCGGACGCCTACACGCTGGGCAAATACGAGCTGTCGCGGCGTGAGGTAACGCTGCACGACGTGTTCAATCGCGTCCACCCGAAGCCGGTCGACGCCGACCAGGAGGTGCTATTCGAGGAGTTCATGCGCGGCGACCTCGACGACTATCCCGACGTCGAACCGTTGCCATCGCCCAACACCTGGGAAACCGTCATCTCCGAGCGCGGCAACACTCAGGACGCTTGGGAGACGCTCCTCGAAGACGACGAATACACGCTGCCGATCTTCGCGTCGATCCGGAACCTCCGGAACATGCTCGAAGCCGGCGTCGACGAGGACACCGTCGTAGGGCACCTTGACTTGGAAGCAGTCCGGTACGCGCCGCTGTACCCGTTCCGGTACTACCAGGCGTACACCGCGCTCCAGAATGCTGACGTCCAAGCACCAGCGGTCGAGCAGTGGCTGGAGGACGCAATCGACGTCGCTGTCGAGACGGTGCCTGACGGACTCGGAGACACGTTCGTCGCCGTGGACCTCTCAGGGTCGATGGACATGGCGCTATCCACGAACAGCACGCTCAGGCTGAAGGAAATCGGTGCGTTGTTCGGTGCGATCCTGGCCGACCAAGGTGCCGAGGTTGGCGGGTTCGGTGACGACTTCCAGACCGTTCCGATGCACGTGAACACGCCAGTACTGCAGCGTCAAGGTGCGGTACTGGCCATCGACGAGGACGTCGGGAACTCGACGAACGGCTGGAAGGCACTGGAGTACCTCCGCGACCGAGGCGAGCCGGTCGAGCGTATCGTCGTCTTCACCGACATGCAGATTTGGGACAGCACGCCATTCACAGCACGCGATACCCAGACGGTCAAGGCGGCGTTCGACGCGTATCGGGACGAGGTCTCCTCGGACACCGCATTGTATCTCGTCGATCTCGCGTCCTACGGCGACCTCGTGACGCCGGAGGGATACGAGAACGTCTACAACGTTTCCGGCTGGTCGGAGAACGTCCTCTCGTTCATCGAACACGCCGAAAATCCGAAGCAGGTCATCGATGAAATCGAGGCCTTCGAACCTGCATAGTGTTGCCCTCTCATCTTTCCCCGTCAAGTGCGAGTAGTGTAGTTCGGTATCACGCGGTCGTGCCACGACCGAGACGGGCGTTCGAATCGTCCCTCGCGCACTCGGAGCGCAGCTCGTGAATCAGACAGCCCGAGCGACGCTCTTCAACAGAGGTGACATCATGGCAATCTCCAGTGACAACGACCCAGAGCCGATGACGACTGCTGTCGTCACGATCCGCATCCCGTGTGGCGCAGACGGCGACCTCGTCACCGACGCTGAAGAGCGCATCTCACGTCCCGAGGACATCGATGCCGTCACGGTTGACGACCTGCACGGTATCGCTCCGAAGCTTTCGGCAACGACCATCACCGTCGGCATCACCATTCGTTGGACCACGACAATGACCGATGCGCAGGTGAGGAGACGGCTCGCCGAGGTCCCTGGCCTTGAGTCAATTGAGCGGATCGGATGAGGTGTCAAGAACACGCCTCTCCCGACGATTTATGCGGTTGGCTCTCTGTATGAGCAACATGGAATACGCGGGTGACCGCGTGGATAAGAAGGAACTCCGTCGGGAGCATCCTAGCGGATGGCTCTACCTTACGCAGCACGACGCGATCCCGATCCTCGTAGATGCGTTACTCGATCTTCCGCCGAACTGTGAGTTCAACAAAACTGAACTCGCAGGACACGCCGGCGTCACACGCCAGACCGTTGGTAACTACACCGACCTTCTGCTTGAAGTCGAGCTTATTGAGGAGGTCCCGAATACGTCTCCACGTCGATACCGGGTCGCAGACAGCAATGTCGTCCGAGAACTCTTCGAGTTGAACGGCGCGCTCAACAGCGTCGGTGATGAGTAGCAGTTGGAACGACGTCGAAGACAAATATGAGCGACTCAAACGCGCCTGAGCACCTCGACGCGAAGCACGAACGCAACCGCGAGCAGCGCATCGAGAGCATCAAGCGGTGGGTCGACTACATCAAATCAGAGCCGCCCGAGAATTGGGGGCCACAACAAAACGCTGTCGTCAACGACCAACTCAATGCGGCCCAGAGCGTACAGACCCCGGCGTCTCATCAGCAACACGTAAAGGACGTGGCGGCCGAGATCCTCGAAGCGAGCAGCGAGTCCGACGCTAAATCGAAGTAGCCGAGTCACTCGCAGCATTGCCCGAATAGGGATATGTTGTCGCGTCTACTGAACGAATTCCGTTAGACAATACTCCGACCAGCCTACACCACCAGGCGAGTACTCACACACGCACCTGCGTATCTACGTGAGTACGTACATAGGCACGTACCCTAGGCGGAGGTAGATTTTAGGAGGGGAGTCACTTTGTCGACGGCATGTTTCGACGGTCGTTCCTCGGGACTCTCTCAGCAGTACCGTCACTTCCGCTGATCCCCGACCAAGTCCGTCAGGATAAGCGCCAACCCGTTCCGTCCGAAGGCAATCTCATGTTCTGGTTCCATTTCTACGGAGCGATCAAACGCGACCGACCAATGAGCACGGAGTGGGCGCGCGAAAAGACCGTGGAGGAGCTGAATCTTCAGAACCTCACCGAGGAGGAAGCCATCCGCCTCTTAGAATTGGCGAACGAAGGGGTGTACGACACTGACGACGTGCCTGAACGATGGCGTACCCTTTTCGAGAAGATGGAACAGGAACTGTGAGGTACGAGGAACTGCGCGGATGCAGACGGGATCTATATCTGAAGTGCTGAGTTGAGTGGAGGGGGCCGAAGTTGGACGCCAAAGTCTCTCGCGCGCGCCGCCAATTACACTCTCTACCCAAGTATTATGTCCTCGCGGTGTCATTCAAATGCAAGCGAATCGCATGACACTGGCGACCCCCGTTCCGAAACGTGATGAAATCAGATCGGCCGAAGAGGGGTTCTTTTATAAACGCCGTACTGCCGTCTGCCAAATGTTGCCCGTCACGCAGAATGATGGGCGCTGCAGGATTTGAACCCGCGGCAGCTTGGTCCGAAGCCAAGTACTCTGTCCAGGCTGAGCTAAGCGCCCGTAACTACTGATAAGAGGACAGCCCCTTTTAACTCCCGCGATTCGAGAGCAGATGCGGGCGTCACTGTGGGGGTGGAATCTCGACGGCGATGACCGTCACCCGGACGACGACGGTGTCGGCCGAACAGCCGTACTCGCCGTCCCCGAGGTCGTCCCAGCCGTTGTCGACGAGGTAGCGTCCCCAGGCGTCGCCGAACGTGCTGTCCGAGAACGAGACGTTGACGCTCTCGGCAGCCGACCCGCTGCTCTGTGCGCTGTACAGCACCTCGGAGCTTCGCTCCCGGGCCTTGACGAGTACGTTACCGTCGCCGCTCTGTGCGGTCGCGTTCTTGGGCGTCAGGACGACCAGTGAGACGACCGCACGGTCGCCCTGGCAGAGGAACGACGGCTCGTTGAACATCGCCGACGCGTCGCCGTCCCGGCGGAACGCGGCTCCGTTCTCGTACCCGATGGTGGTGCCGTCGACGGTGTACTGTATCGAGCCCGTGGTGTTGGTCCCGCTCCAGAGTGTACTCCCACCGGAATCGTTCACCCAGACCTCGAACTCGCTCTCCCGGCTCAGCTGGATGGTGCCGCCGTTGAGCCGGAACTCGCCGTTGCGGGCGACCGCCCGGCCCTCCTGAACGTCGTCGAACACCGTCGAGAAGGCGTCGAACGCACGGGCGGCGTTCGTCTTCTGTTCGGACTCCTGGAAGTCGCTCAGGCTGCTGAAGCCGACACTGTACACCAGCCCGACCGAGGTGATGATGATGGAGAAGACGAGGACGAACGCGAGCACGTCGCTCACCGAGCGGTCGTCGAGGACGTTCATGCACGCACCTCCGCGACCCGCGGGACCGCCGGCGGTGCCAGTGCGGGCGGCCGCTGGCCACTGAGACTGATCGCCGAGCCGTCGTAGACGATGAAGAGGTCACCGCCGCTGACGACGCTCTCGCTGATGGGTGTCGTCGCCCGGAACGGGACGATGATCTGGACGTCGGCCTGTGGCGACTCCAGCACGAGACAGGCCACGTCACCGTTGCTCTGGTACGTCCCACACTCGGCCGCCGAGGTCCCGTACAGCGACACCGCGTAGCCCGACCCCGACACCTGGGACGGGTGGTTGGTCTGCAGTACGATCTGGCCGCTCGCACCGTCCGCCTCGTGGTCGACGTTCGCGATGTCCTCGGCCATCCGGTTCCCGAGCGTCCGCAGCTCGGTCTGTGCGGCACCGGTCTTGCGTTCCTCGAGCAGGCCGCTCGCGCCGAGGAGCAGGCCCGCGACGAGGACGGTCGTGATGCCGATGGTCAGGACGTGCGTCAGTGCGATGGAGACACCACGGTCGTCGGTCGGTTGTCGTATCATCGTGTGCTGTTGTAGACGGGGACGGTGACTGTTCGCGTGTACGATGCTGCGGGAGAGCCGTACTCGACGATGGCGGTCGCCTCCCAGAGGATGTAGCTGTAGTACGGTGCGTCGCCTGCCGAGTTGTCGAAACGGGTTCCGACGGACTCGAAGGCGGTCGTGCTCAGGTGGGCCTCGTACTGGCCGGAGACGTTCCCCCCGTTTCGGAACTGCACCTCGTAGCCGTCGGTGCCAGAGACGGGATGTATCCCACTGAGAAACTCGAAGCAGTTCGTTCCCTCGATGGAACCGGTGACCAGATCCACTTCGGCGGTCGTGCCGACAGACACGTCACAGACCTCCATGCCGTTCTCCTCGTACCACTCGAACGAGGTGGTTCTGGGGTCGGTCGTACTGCTGTTCTCGGCAAGATACACTGTGACGTTTCCACTCCCATCACGGGTGAACCAGACGTTCCGCCACTGCCAGTCACCACTCTCGGTGCTACCGAGCACCGAGAGGTGGAACGCGCCCGTCTGGTCGGTGTCGAGAGAGTCACGTTCGAGCGTCAGTTCGAAGCGTCCGATATCAGCATACGTCGCAGGTGTATCCGTCGGGGTCAACGTCCAGTTAGCCGACGTACCGGGTGGCGTTCCGCCCCGCGCCCGGAAGTCGGCGTCAGTCGACTGGAACACCCGTACACCGTACTCCGAGTTCGACCCGTCGAGCGAGGCGTTCACGGCGGACGGCTGGGACCGAGCGTACAGCGACTGCCAGACGGCACTGAGGTTGCTGGTGTTGTCGTTCATCGTCGCCGCGATGTCGGTCTCGTTCGTGAAGTTCCCCTCGTTGACCCGGTACGCCAGCCCGGCGACGCTCTGTCCCCCAGCGTGACGGACCTGTTCGGCCTGGTTCACCGACGAGACGGTGCCGGTCGAGTCGACGTTCTCGGCGTACAGGCTCGTGTTGAACACGACGACGATGCCGAGGACGATGAACGCGATGGCGAGCGCCCCCACGAGGACGATCTGTGCACGCGAGGGGTCCTCGTCCAGCCCTACCATATCACCACCCGGATGACGACCACGTTGTAGATGGGACTGTCCTCGAACTCGTCGGCTTCCGGGATCGGGTAGTCCCAGTTCTCGTGCGCTTCGCTGAGATTCGAATCGCAGGGGTGACAGTTCGGTCCGAGGATGTGCTGATCGTCGTAGAGCGTCACCGTGTACGTCGCGGTCACCGCCGGCGCGTTGGGCGAGCCGCGGCTGACCATCGTCACCTCCTCCGTGGTACTGTTGTTCCGGTAGGAGACGATGATGCTGTACTCCTGCTCCTGTTCGCCGAAGGTCTCGTTCAGCATGTCGCCGAACTGCGTCCCGTCGGCGTCACACGCGGTGACGTTCGGTGGCGGGTCCACGCCGTAGCCCTGGTCCGCGGAGCGAGCGCCGGCGAAGTATTCCTCGCCCGATTCGTTCCAGTACCGGACCTGGCAGGAGAGGTCGCCGTTGTCCGCGCTGATGACCATGATGTCGTTGGCGGACGTACGGAGCTGCTCCTGGATGTCGAGGCTCACGGAGCCCGACGTCGTCGGGAGGATGACGACCGACTGGAACGCGAAGAGGATGGCCGTCAGTAGCAGTATCGACCCGATGAACCCCTCGAGCGTGTACGCCTGTGACCTGTCGTCGTTCATCGTATCACCACACCCTCACCACCAGCACGCACTGGACGTCGCACCGGCTGCCGGAGACGAGTATGACCCTCGTCGTCGACGCTGCCGGCGTCTGTGAGCGATACTCGTCCCCAGCCACTGTCCGGTTCCCGTTCACCTGCAGTACGGTCCTGCCGCCACCCTCCTGAACGTTCATCACGGTGACGTTGATGTCCGCCGACGCTCGCAGGCCGAAGTACTCCTGCAGGTCCTCCTCGGTCGGGTTCGACTGGATGAACGCATCGAGCTCGGTCGCGTTCAGCGTCCGCGGCTCGCCGTCCACCGTGAAGTCGCTGATCATCGTCCCCGCCACGCGGTCGGACTTGGCCGTGATGTCGTCCCCGACCGGCGAGCCGAACGGGCTCAGGAGCGTCGGCAGGAAGCCGAAGGTGAATCCGACCGTCAGCAGGAAGACGCTGATGCCGACCGCGAAATCCTGCGTGGTCTGTCCCCGGTCCGAGCCGCGCTGGAGCGTGTTTCCCGTCGTCTTCATCGTTCTCATGCCACCGCCGCCCACACGACGAGTGCGATCGTCATCAGCACGAGGACGAACTTCAGCCCGCTCAGGATGTCGGCATCGCGGATGTAGCCCGCGATGAGCCCGGACAGCAGGGCCTGCATCGTCACTGCGTGGAAGAACAGCAGCGAGAGCCGGCCGGTGTTGACCGCGCCACCGAGGCTGGGCCCACCGGAGGTTCCACCGCCACTGCCGCTGGCGTCGTTCAGCCCGGTCAGCACGTCGAGGAACTGCGTCTTCAGGATGGCCATGACCGCGAGCAGGGTGAGGTACGTCATCAGGATGATGACGACCTGCATCCGGGTGCGTGACTTGCGCTCGCGCTCGATGTCGTCCTGGTTCTCCGACGCCTGTGCGGCCGTCGTCAGCACGTCCGTGATCTGGCTGGAGGCCTCCTGTGCCTTCGAGATGAGCTTCACCGTCCGCGCCATCCGCGGGATGTGGTACTTGTTGTTGAACTCGACGAGGGCGTGCTTGAGGCTCATCCCGTAGTTGACCTTCGCGTGCATCGTCTCGAACTCCGTCGCCATCTTCCCGCTCGTCGTCTCGGAGACGGTCCGGAGCGATTCGAGCAGGGTCTGTCCGGTGTCGTTCGCACTCGACAGCTTCCGCAGGTTGTCGGAGATGCTGTTCGTGATGACGCTCCGCGACCGGACGTTCCACTCGCGGAACACCGCCAGCGGCAGGACGACGATGTAGGTCGGCATGTAGATGTACATGAACGTCCCCCAGACCGGCTGGTCGATCATCCCGTCCCAGGATGTCGGGACCGCACCCGAGACCATCGCGACGACCGTGATGACGAGTACCAGCGGAATCGTCAGCGCCAGCGTGTACAGCGGGTTGTCCCGGAAGAAGATGTGCGGGGCCTTGAGCACCTGCATCGTCTCGTAGGTCCCCTCCTTGTTCTTGATGCGGTCGAACATCGCGAACTCTCCCGTGTACTCCTCGACGAGGCCGAGGTTCAGCAGACCAGCACCCTGCTGGACCGAGAGCCGGTCGTCGGCGTCGGCCGGGTCGAGGTAGCCATCGCCGGGCTCGTCCTGCTTGACCGTCGAGACGAGCACGAGGAAGCCCGCGCCCGTCATCGGGATGAGTCCGTACACCGTCGCGTACAGCATCATCGGGTCCGCCTCGCCCAGCATCCGCATGATGACCAGGATGATGATGAGCAGGAGCGGGAACAGCGAGAGCGTCATGTACATCTCGCCGAACAGCTCCAGCGTCTCCAGGGTCATCTCCTGTTGCTGCTTGGCGGTCCGCATGTGCTTGTCCTTCTTGTCCTTCAGGAAGTTCTCCATGTCACCGCCGGAGTTGACGATGGAGAGCATGTCGGTGAGGAACTGCGCCACCTCGTCGCTCGGCGTCTCCATCGCCTGATTGCGGATCGCCGTCCGGTAGTCCGTATCGAAGTACTCGGTCTCCTGCACGATGGACTGGAACTCCTTGGCCACCTCGCCGTAGGTGTCCTCGGCCTTCGCCATCGCCTCGAGGATCTCGAGCTGGTTCAGGCCGCCGACGGAGAGCGCGTACATGAACGACACCGCGTCCGTCAGCAGCATGTTTATCTCGCGTTTCCGCGCCGACGCCCGCGAGTACGGCACCGCGACGAGGGCACCGAACCCCATCGCGAACCCGATGGAGCCGAGGAACAGCCCCGTCACGATGACGAGCGCCGGTACCTTGATGGCGTTGATGATGTCGACGAGTGTCGCGTTCGGAATGCTCGCCCCGAGGATGTTGTCCGTCGGCACGATACCCGTCATGAACAGCAGGTACCCGATGGCGGTCCCGAGCGTCCACAGCGCCGCCCCCGAGAGCACCCCGATACCGAGCGACCGGGAGAGGTACATCTCGACGGTGTCGGCCATCCGGGCCTGCGCGAGCTTCGTCTCGACGTCCGCCACGAAGTCGGAGTTCTCGTCGAACAGCCGCTCGTACAGCGGGTAGAACATGTCCCCGAGCGAGTCCGTGGAGGCGTCGAACCCGCTGCTCTCACCGGTGTCGGTGCGGGTCTGGAGGCTCATTCCGCATCACCGTCGTCGCCTTCCTCCTCCCCGTCGTCGCCGAAGACGCTGTCCTCGCCGTCCGTGCCACCGGTCGCATCGTCCGCGGCACCGAAGATGCTGTCGTCGTCCTCGCTGTCGTCGAACATCCCATCGGCGTCCTCCTCGCTCTCCTCGAGGGCGGAGCCGAACATCCCACCGTCGTCCTCTGCCTCGTCCTCGTCGCTGCCACTGAAGATACCGCCGCTCTCGTCCCCGAAGATGGAGTCTACCTCCTCGTCGTCCTCCTCGAAGAACTGCTCGTCCTCGCCGCCGAAGAACGCCTCCTCGTCGTCGATGGGGGCGTCTTCGGGTTCGCTCGCCGGATCGGCGGCCGCCTCCCCGGAGTCGTCGGCGACAGCTGCCGTGTCGGCGTCGCCAACCTCCTCCGCGGCTGGGTCCGTCGCGTCCTCGACCGACGCGTCGGGCGCGTCGGCCTCGGATGCCGCCGGCTCGGCCGCCGCGTCGTCCTGTACGCCAGCGTCGAACATCGACTCGCCTCCCGAATCGTCGGCGTCCGAGAAAATAGGCCCGTCGTCGCCGTCGTCGAACGTCGACCCGTCGTCCGTACCGCCGGCCGTCGGCTCCTCCTGGCCCTCGTCGAGCGCCGGGAACTCCGCGCTCACGTCGCTCGCACCCTCCTCGAGTTCGAGCGTCTCGCCGTCGGCATCGTCGGTGGTCGACGCGTCGGCGACCGGCACCTCGCCGTCCACCCCGTCGTCGGTCGCGTCCTCGTCCGCGGCACTCGTTCCCGCCTCGAGCTCCGGCGTGCCCGCCGGTGCCGGTTCGGTGCCGCCGCCCGCTTCAGCGTCGGCTCCCGCCTCGGCGGTGTCGTCCGAACTCGCACCGAAGCCGGCGTCCTCACCGAAGTCGAAGCCGTCGCCCTCGTCGTTCAGCCAGGACGGGCCGTCCTCGACCTCCTCGTCCGTGCCGGAGAACGAGAAGTCCTCGCCGTCGTCGTCCCCGAGGTCGAACGGGTCGTCGTCGCTGCCGACGGAGTCGCCGAAGTCGAAGTCGCCGTCGCCCGGTTCGGCCTCGATCTCGTCGGCCTCCTCTTCCATCCCGGAGCCGGAGATGGCGGACTCGATGCCGAGGCCGCTGAGCTCCTTGTCGCGGTACTCCTCGAACAGCGACTCCTCGGCGCGCTCGAGGATGTCCTGGGCGAGGTTGTACGTCTCGTCGTCGGGGTCCGGTCGGGGGACGAGCTCCTCGTCCTCCGGGTCGACGTCGATGTAGACGGACTCCATCTCGCGCAGGTCGTCGAGGCTCTCCTCCAGCTGCCCGTTCGCGATGAGCGCGAGGATGGTCTCGGGGTCGTTGACGAACGCCTGCACCGTCGCGGCGACCTCGACGTACTTGCTGAGCCCGTTCTTGATGAGGTAGGCGAGGATCACCCGGCGCTGGAACAGCTCGTTCTCCAGGCGCTCGCGGTTCCAGCCGCGGTCGAACTCGATCTCCTCGAGCGTGTTCGACTCGCCCATCTTCAGGAACTCGTCCGTCTCGGCCTGCCACTGGTAGACGTCCTGGACGTTGATCTCGTCGTTCTCGGCGTCGTAGTGGTTGATCTCGGTGATGTTGCGGTTCCGACGGACCTTGTTGCCGCTGACACGCGTCTGGGTCTGGATGGACACCAGGTCCAGCGCGGTGAACATCGTCTTCGAGACGTTGATGGGGTCCGTGGTGAACCGCTTCAGGACCTCGCCCACGGAGTCAGCGTGGAACGTGGTGTACGTGGTGTGGCCGGTCGACATGACCTGGAACAGCGTCCGACCCTCCTCGCCACGGATCTCACCCATGACGATGTAGTCGGGGCGCTGACGGAGTGCGGCCTCCAGCAGGTCGAACTCGTCGACGTCACCCTGGCTGTCCTCGCTGAACGACGGACGGGTGACGCTGGCGATCCAGTTCCGCTGGGGCAGCTCGACCTCGCGCGTGTCCTCGATGGAGACGATCTTCGAGTTCGAGGGGATGAACAGCGAGATGGCGTTCAGGCTCGTCGTCTTCCCGGACGCGGTACCGCCGGCGAAGATGAGGGACTTGTGGTTCTCGATGCAGAGCCAGAGGAACGCCATCTCGTCGAGCGAGAACGTGTTCCAGTTGATGAGGTCGATGGGGGTGAACGGGACGTCGTTGAACTGACGGATGGTGTAGTTCGTCCCGTGGTCGGACACCTCGCGTCCGAGCGTGAGCTGGGCACGCGAACCGTCCGGCAACGTCGCGTCGACCTGCGGTCGCCGCTTCGAGATGCCCTTGCCCGAGCGCTGGGCCAGCTTGACGACGAAGTCGTCCAGCTCGTGGTGGCCGTGGAAGATGTTGGAGATGATCTGCTCGTAGCCGCTGTGGTAGACGAACACGGGCGAGTTGTGCCCGTTACAGGAGATGTCCTCCACGTTGATGTCGTGTTTGATGGGGTCGATGCGCTCGTAGCCGATGAAGTTCCGTTTCAGCAGGTAGAGCAGCTTCTCGACCTGGTACTCGTTGAGCGTGTCGGCGTTCTCCGCGACCACGGCGGGCTCCGGACGTGCCCTGATACCGTCGAGTTCCTCGGCTGTCGGTTCGTCTCCGTCGACGGTGTCGACGCTCTCGCTCTCGTCAGCGGTGTCGAACATCTCGCGGATCTGCTGGACGATACCGCCCGCACCGCCGGACGAGCCACGCCCGCGTGTCTTCCCCGAGAACAGATCGTACCGCTTCAGCAGCCGCTTCGTCTCGCGGTCGATGACCGCCCGCCGGGCGTCCTCGTCGCCTTCGACGGTGACCTCGTCGTCGGAGTACTTGATGGCGGTCCGGAGCTTGCCGGACATGAACTCCTGGAGGTCGTCCTCGATCTCGTTCATGTGCGGCTCGATGGCGTAGTACTTCTTCTCGTTCTCCTTCTCGGAGTGGAAGATGATGACGAACGCGTACGGCTTGTTCACCCAGTAGCGCTCCTCCTCGCGGAAGTGGAGTTTCTTCTCGTCCGGAACCGCCTTCTCGAGGTCGTACCGGTTGACGACCGTCGTGTTGCCAGCCTCGGTCGAGAAGAACTCGTCCTCGTCCTCGTGCGTGACGTTCACGGTGCGCTCCTCGACGAGGTCGTCGAGCTCCTGTGCGAAGTCGTCGGCCTGACTCAGGACGCCCTCGGTGTCCTCGACGTCGAAGCCGAGGTACTCCTCCTCGTCGAACGCTACCTTCTCGCCGGCCGAGTCGGTCGGGATGGAGCCGTCCTCCTCGTAGTGGTACTCCCACTTGAAGTGCTCCCACGTCCACTCGTCCTTGACGACTGGAGTGGTCTCGGGGTCGCAGTACGCGGCGAACTCCTGCCAGAGCCACTTGCCGTTCGCGCCCGCGTGGTCGGTTATCTTCTCGGCGAGTTCGTCCGGGTGGTAGCCCAGGTACACCTCGGGGTCGAACTCGACCTCGTCCCACGCAGACCCGTGCGGTGCCGTCGCCACTTCGCCCTCGCTGTTGCCCAGTCCGAGTCGCTCCGAGTCCTCCGTCGTCTGTCGGTTGACGCCAGCGTACAGCGTCGAGACTTCGTCCTCGTACCCGAATTCCTGCATGAAGTCCCGCCACGTGTACTCGCCCACTCTGGTGTCCGAGCCCTCGACCGGACCTTCAGGGGGGCCGTCACCCGACGTGGAGGCCGATTCATCAGTCCCCTCGAACTGATCCGCCTCGGAACCGTCGGCGTCGTTAACAGCCATTGACTACCCCTTTTCCTACGCGAGCAAAAAACCTTCCACCGGTTATCAGATTTGAAATCCAGGCCGCCATCTAGTCAGAATCGTTAGTTATTCTCGGATTACCCCGCCGCCTGATTGCGGTTATCGGTCAGCCTCGGTAGCTACGTATCTACTTATTTTCCAAGTAACCTGAATAATATCAAACCCCACTGGTGCGCATACGCGGCCGAATGGACAGAATTAAGTGTCGGTTTTGGCGGGCCCCTCGCTCATCAAACCGTTATACGCGGCCGTGTCGGACGACCACATCGTGTTCCCACGCGCACTCGCGGGTCGCGTGCAACCGCGAACGAAGCTGCCTACTCCTCGACACGATCCGACACCCCGTGCTGTCGCACGTGGAACCCACACCCCCGGCAGACCCGCCTCTCGTGGACGAGGTGGGCTCCCGCTCGCGACCAGAGCGAGCGAAAGGTCGACACGCCCGGCGACTGAGCGAAACGGAGCCAGCGGGCGTGGCGGGATTCGAACCCGCGATCTGAAGGTTAGGAACCGTCCGCCCTATCCACTAGGCCACACGCCCTCGATATCTCGTCAGCGAAAAAAGCCGGTCAGTTCGAGTCGGACTCGGTCTCCGTCTCGGTTTCGGACTCCGTATCGATCGGGTCCGGTTCGACCGTCGCGTCCGAGGCGCTGGAGCCGGTGCTGCTGGAGCCGGAGCTGCTGGAGCCAGCGTCTACCGACGCGCCATCGCGAATCTCTTCGAGTTCCTGTTCGACCTCTTCTCGCCCCTTCTGGAATTCACCCATCGCCTCACCGGTGGAGCGTGCGATCTTCGGAATCTTGTTGGCTCCGAAGAGGAGCACGACCACGAGGAAGATGAGCACGACTTCGGGAGCGCCCAGTCCGCCGACGAACAGCGGTGTGGTTGCAAGTGCCATCTCTACGCGATGCTTGCCCGGTGGTAATTATAACCTTTTTGCTCGACCCATATGTGAAACTGAGGTGAAGTTGGTAACCGAACGGCGCTTTTCGGTCCACTCCCGAGTGCCGTCGATAGTTGACTGAGGCGGCGACGCACCCGATTTCGCGGTACCGATGGCGAACGGCGGCGTCGAACAGGTCACCCTCTCCGAACGGGCAGCTCCCGTCGTCCCGCGTTCTTCGCCGGAGCGTTCACGAGCGTCTGCACGGACGAACTGTGTACGTTCCGCGACCGGCTCTCGAACCGCGAAGATGTCGGCGCGACCGTCCTTCGGCGTATCGGTCGACCTGCCGTTCGCGAGGCCACCACGGCTGCCGCGTCCGGTCCAGTCGAGGCCGGCGACGACTGAGCGCACCCTGCTCCTTTTGTACTCGGGGAGACGAGTGAGACGGTATGAGTGACACCGAAGACGGCCAGTCTGCGGGCCGTATCTACCGCCCCGGCGAGCCCCACGCCTTCCCCGATGACCGACTGAACGACGTGCTCGACTTCGTCGAGAACGACCCCGAGATCACGACCTACCTCGAGGCCCAGAACGTCAACGCCGTCGACCGGAAGGGGTACAACGACCACGGCTCGAAGCACATCTCCATCGTCCGCCACCGGGCGCTCTGTCTCTACGACCTGCTCAAGCAGGCGGGCATCGAGTTCAACGGCGCGAGCCAGCAGGGCCTCGAGGAAGCCGACGAACCGGTCATCATCGCACTCGCGGCGACGCTGCACGACATCGGCCACGTCGTCCACCGCGACTCGCACTCCTACTACTCCATCCCGCTGGCGGCCGACGAGCTGGACCGCATCCTCCCCGAGTTCTACACGAAACCCGACGCCGTACGCGTGAAGGGCGAGGTGCTGCACGCCATCCTCTGCCACCACACCGAGGAACAGCCCCTGACCCGCGAGGCGGGCGTCGTCCGCATCGCCGACGCGCTCGACATGGAGCGCGGTCGCTCGCGTATCCCGTACAAGAAGGGCGGACGCGGCATCGACACCCTCTCCAGTCAGGCCATCCGGAACGTCTCGCTGCAGACCGGCGACGACTACCCCGTGCTCGTCGAGATCGAGATGACGAGCGCGGCCGGCGTCTACCAGGTCGACAACCTACTGAAGGCGAAGCTCCGCGACTCGATGCTCGAGGAACAGGTCCGCATCGTCGCCGTCCAGGCCGACGAGACCGACGAGCTCGTCGAGCGCATCGAACTCTGAAGGGGCAATCGCTGCCGCGAGGAACGGGTTTTTGCGCGGAATCGTTCCGGTTCGAGACAGTGAGCGCGGCGACGACCGGCGGGTCCATCGGCCTGCGCAGGAACCGGGCGTTCCTCGGGCTCGCCGGTTGTCGACGCGTGACCGATCGCCGTCGCCGACCCCGCGACCCGACAGCGAGCGCGGCGTTCATGTGTCCCCCTCCGCTAGACCCGGTATGGCACGTGACGACGACCGCGAGTGGCCCGACCCGCCGGGTGTCGGCGAGGACCGGAGCCGGAACTGGGGACGGCTGCGGTTCAGACTCGCCAGCTCGGCGGTCGTGGCGGCCGTGCTCGTCGTCGTCTTCTGGGGATACATCACCGGCTTCCTGCTCGAAGCCATCTGGCCGCCACAGGAGCCACTGACCCGCTGGGCGACGCTCGTCCTGCTGCAGGTCGGTGGCTTCCTCATCCTCCCGCTGCTGGTGGGTGGGCTCGTCGGTGATGTGCTCTACGACAGGCTGCACTGAAGAACCGAAACAGAGCCAAAGGAAAAGCCGAAACCCGGACGCTGCCGCCTCAACCGAGGATGTAGCGGAGCGACGGGTACTTCTCGACGAGGGGTTCGCCACCGAGCTCGTACCGCTCGATGTAGGTGTCCAGGCCGAGGATGCGGCCCGCACCGAACGCCGCGATGGCCAGGAACACGAGCATGTAGGCGAAGTCGCCGTTGATGACGCCGTGTTCGACGCTCCAGTTCCCGAAGTAGAACATGAGCATCATGAGCGCGCCGAAGAACGCCGCGAGGCGGGTCAGCGCACCGACGAGGAGCCCGAGGCCGATGAGGACCTCACCCCACGGGACGGCGACGTTCACGAAGTCCATGAACATGGGGGAGGCCGCCATGGCCGCGAACATGCCCTCGAGCGGGTTGCCGTTCGCCGCCGCGACGTTCTCAATGTACCCGTTCGCCGTCCACCCGCCGGCTGCGACCTTGTCCCAGCCGGCGTAGAGGAACGCGTACCCCATCATCAGCCGGAGTGCGAGCACGAACCACGCGCTCAGGCTGTGTGCCTTGCCCTTGACGGTGATGCCACCGAGTTTGCTCTCGAACGTGTTCGCGCCGGCCGATAGTTGGTTGGTTGCCATTGTTCTTTCCTCCTACACTCATACAGATGTTCGGACAGGACGTATATACAGGCTGTAGTTCCCGATTCACGAGAACGTGACACCGCGGCGACTCCGGGGCGAGATCGTGCGCATGCGGTAGCACGACCCTATCCGGAATGGAACGGCTTTTGGTCGCGGACGAGAGACCACTGAGGTTGCCATGAACGCCACGCAGGTCGTCCTCGCCACGCTCACCGGCTTCACGGTCGGTGCGCTGTTCAAGTTCGTCGAGATCCCCATCCCCGCCCCGCCGAACCTCGCGGGCATCATGGGTATCGTCGGTATCTTCCTCGGCTTCCAGGTGATGTCGGAGCTCGGGGTGACCATCGACGACCTGTTCACCGCGCTCGGGCTGTGAGGGCGGCCAGGGACTCCCCGTGGTCGAACGTCGTCGTGTGTCTGGAAGTAGTTATTTTACGCCAGCCGTCGTACGGTGAGCCATGTCACGCGGTCGACCCCCCTCTGCGGCCCGCAGCAGGCCGGAGTCCATGCCGCGCGCCAGGCTCGTCGGGCTCGTCGTCCTCGCCCTCCTCATCCTCCTGGTGATGTTGTACATGCCGACGCCGGAGGCCGCCGGCATCCTCCCGTAGCCGGCGAACTGGTGGGGTGCAGTCGACAGCAAAAACCCGCCGGCCGAACTGCGGCCCTCAGTAGGACCGTTCCTTCGGCTCGTACGTCTTGTTCTCGCCCTCGAGGATGGTCGGGCGGTAGAAGATGGTCGGGTCGCCGTCGTTCCAGCCGACGAGCGTGTGCTTCAGCCACTCGTCGTCCTTGCGCTCCTGGTGCTCCGCGCGCCAGTGCGCGCCACGGAACTCCGTGCGCACGAGCGCGCCGAGCGTGATGGTCTCGGCGACGTCGATGAGGTTGCGCGTCTCGATGGTCTGCTGGAGGTCCGTGTTGAACGTCCGCGACGGGTCGTCGACGTAGACGTCCTGGTAGGCCTCGCGAATCTCGCGGATGTCACGGAGTGCCTGCTTCAGGCCCTCCTCCTCGCGGAAGACGTTGACGTTCTGCGTCATCGTCTTCTGGAGGTCCGCGCGGATCTGGGAGTGCTGGACGCCCTCGTCGCGCTCCATCAGCGTGGAGACGCGCTCGCGCTGGGCCTCGACCTCCCGCTCGACGACCGCGTCGGCGTCGGCCGCGACCGCACCGCCGTCGGCCGCGACTCCGCCCGAGGGGCCGGTGTCCATGCCGACCTCGCCGGGCTGGTACGGCAGTTCGGTCTCGTCGTACTCGATGTCGCCGCGCTCGCCCGTCTCGATCTGGGCCTCGCCGAGGTCGCCGCCGGCGGCGTGCTTGCCGGCCCGGGCGCCGAAGACGATGAGTTCGGGCAGGGCGTTGCCGCCGAGGCGGTTCGCGCCGTGGACCGAGACGCAGGCCGTCTCGCCGGCCGCGTAGAGCCCGTCGATGCAGGTGTGGCCGTTCTCGTCGGTCTCGATGCCGCCCATCTCGTAGTGCTGGCCGGGCTTGACCGGCATCGGCTCCTTCAGCCCGTCGACGCCCTCGAAGTCCTCCGCGAGGTGGAGGATGTTCTCCAGGCGGTCGACGATGCGCTCCTCGCCGAGGTGGCGCATGTCGAGCATGACGTACTCGTCCTCGAAGCCGCGTCCCGCGTTGACCTCGGTGAGCTCCGCGCGCGAGACCACGTCACGGGAGGCGAGCTCGCCGTCGTTGTTCGCGTAGCCGTGCTCGAACATGAACCGCTCGCCGTCGGCGTTGTAGAGGATGCCACCCTCGCCGCGGACGCCCTCGGAGATGAGCACGCCCGTGCTCGGCAGCGTCGTCGGGTGGAACTGGACGAACTCCATGTCCTCCATCGGGACGCCGGCACGGTAGGCCATCGCGTAGCCGTCGCCGGTGCAGGCGACCGCGTTGGTCGTGTGGTCGAACGCCTGTCCCGGACCGCCGGTCGCGAGGATGACCCCGTCGTTGGCCTTGAAGCCGGCAATCTCGCCGGACTGGACGTCGTAGGCGACGATGCCGTGACAGGAGCGCTCCTCGGGCGTCTCCTCGTCGGTGACGGCGAGGTCCATCACGTACCACTCGTCGTACACCTGGATGCCCCGCTTGACGACCTGCTCGTACATCGTATGCAGCAGGTGGTGTCCGGTCTCGGCACCGGCGTAGGTGGTGCGCGGGAACGAGAGCCCGCCGAACGGGCGCTGGGAGACGCGACCGTCCTCCTCGCGGGAGAACGGCATGCCCCAGTGCTCAATCTGGAAGACCTCCTCGGGGGCGTCCTGCGCCAGCGTCTCGATGGCGGGGGCGTCGCCGAGGTAGTCCGACCCCTTCATCGTGTCGTAGGCGTGGAGTTCCCAGTCGTCGCCCTCGCGCAGTGCCGCGTTGATGCCACCCTCTGCCGCGCCTGTATGGCTACGGACGGGGTGGAGTTTCGTGACGATAGCCACGTCCGCTCCTTCTTCCTGGGCCGCGATGGCGGCGCGGAGTCCCGCGCCACCGCCACCGACCACGATGACGTCGTGTTCGTACATTGTTGATTACCAGAACTTGAGGTTGTTCTTGACCGCCTCGCGCTTGAGCTCCTGGATGTGCTCGGTGAGGGGGATGTCCTTCGGGCAGACCTCCGTACAGGAGAACTGGGTCTGACAGCGCCAGACGCCGTGTTCCTGTTCGAGGATGCGGAGTCGGTGCTCCTTCAGCTCCTCCTCGTCCTCGCGCTCGTCCATGTAGAACCGGTACGCCTTGTTGATGGCCGCCGGTCCGAGGTACTCGTTGTCGCCCGCAGCGATGTTGCACGAGGACATGCAGGCACCACACCAGATGCAGCGCGTGGACATCTTGATCTTCTCCCGGTTCTCCCGGCTCTGTCGCTGCTCTTCCTTGGGTACGTCCTCCGACTGGAAGTACGGCTCGACCGCGTGCATCTGGTCGTAGAAGTGCTCCATGTCCACGACGAGGTCCTTCACCACGTCCTGATGCGGGAGCGGCTCGATGCGGACCGGTTCGGCCATCTCCGAGAGCTGGGTCTTGCAGCAGAGGCGCTGTCTGCCGTTGACGAACATCGCGTCGGAGCCACAGACCGCCTGCCGGCAGGAGTGTCTGAACGTCAGCGACGCGTCGTAGTGGTCACGCGCGTACATCAGCGCGTCGAGGACGGTCATCCCCTTCGTGTACGGGACGTAGAAGTCGTCGAAGCGGGGCTCCTGTTTGTCCTCGACCTCGGGGTCGTACCGGAACACCTTGAGGTGGACCGACTCCTCGGCCGCCCGCAGCTCCTGTTCGGCCTTCTTCTGTGCGTCGCGGTACTCACGCTTGGCCGCCTTCTCCGTCATCCGGCGCTCCTGGTGGGACTCGCCGGCCGGTTCCGTCTCGGTTTCGGTCTCGGTCTCGGTCTCTGGAACTTGCGTACTCATGCTAAGAACCCGTTCATGTACAGCGCGACTCTCGTCCCCTGTGCGACGAGCAGCAGACCGGCGAGCCCGAGGATGGCCTTGACGGCCGTCTTGGGCGTGCCGGAGATACCCTGGTTGACCAGCGCGTTGTAGACGCCGTTGACCCCGTGGAACGTCGCCGTCACGAGGAACAGCCACATCGTCGCGAAGTAGCCGACGTCCTGCATCCGCGTCTCCGTGCCCATGAGCGTGATCTCGAACGCGTGGTGGTAGAAGTGGAGCAGGAAGAAGTGGAACGCCAGGACGACGACGAGGAACGCCGCCGTCACGCGCTGGAGGAGCCACATGCGTCCGCCGCGCTCGAAGGAGGTGGGTGCGCCCGCAGACATCTCAGGCACCCCCGATTCCCGCCATGAACGTCGGCACGCTCGCGACGATGATCGCGCCGGTCAGCACGAGCGACGCGTAGAACGTCTTGTCCTGTGACTCCAGCCCGATTCCCAGGTCCACCAGCAGCAGGCGGATGCCGTTCAGGATGTGGAAGACGGCGACCGCGAGCAGCCCGACCTCGAGCAGTCGGACGACGAACGTGCTCTCGAGCAGTGTCAGCGTGTTCGTGTACACGTCGACCTGCTGGCCCGCGCTGTTCGTCACCGTCTCGCCCTGCTGTGCCGAAATCGCCGTACTCAACACGGCGATGTGGGTGAACAGGTACCCGATGAGAACCCATCCAGTGAACTTGTGGAATATCCACGCCCACATGCCGGCCGAGAACTCCTTCCAGCGACTGAAGTCCTCGACGAGGCCACGATTGTAAGACTGACTCATACTCTCTGTCCGAGGGTTGGACCGTGGGGGTATAGAAGTTACTTCTTTCGCGGCCCCTGCCGGAATCGCGGTCGACCGAACGTCTTCGGTCGCGGGACCGATGGGTCGTGTTCAGGACCGGCCGGCCGGTGGCGACTGTTCGCGCTCGACGGCGCGCAGTGTCTTCGTGTCGAGTTCGACGAGGTGACAGAGGGGGTTCCCCGGGTAGACGACCGGGTTCTCCAGCACGCCGACGAGGACGCCGGTGAACGGTGCCTCGACGACCGTGTTGTCGGTCTTGAACGGACTGGTGATGGTACAGATGCGGTCGCCCTCGTGGACGAGCGAGCCGCACTCGTAGTGCATGTCGACCATCCCACCGACGTCCGCCCGGAGCCACGTCTTCTCGTCGTTCTCCTGGATGACGGTGCGCCAGCCCGGCCAGCGGACCGCCTCCGTGTCGAGCATCCCGTACTCCGCGAGGACGCTCATCACGCCGTCGAGCGCGTTGTCGATGAACTCGCGCTGGAAGCGGTGTGCCTCGCCCATCTCGACGGTAATCGTCGGTGTCCCGGCCTCCGAGGCCTCCCGGCGAAGCGAGCCGCTGGGACCCTCGCTCGAGATGATGACGTTCGAGGCGAACGCGCGTGCGACCCGGTTCGCGCCACTGTGGTCGGTGTCGGCGCGCACGTGGAGCATGTTCGTTCGGCCGCGCGTCGAGGTGTGCAGGTCGATGCCGAAGTCACAGGGCTCGACGAAGTTCGTGAAGATCCGGTGCGCCATCCGCTTCGCGCTCGTCGACTCCTCGTGCCCGGGGAACGACCGGTTCAGGTCGCGGTCGTAGATGGGGAGGTAGCGCTGCTGGGCGAGGAAGCCGGGAACGTTGAGCACGGGCATGCAGACGAGACAGCCGTGGAGGTCGTCCAGCGGCCACTCGTGGGCGACCTCGCGGACCACCTCGATGCCGTTGAGCTCGTCGCCGTGGGCCGCCGCGGAGAGGAACCCGGTCGGTCCGGGGTGCTCGCCGTTGAGGATCGTGACCGGGATGCGGACCGGGTCGCCGAGATACGTCTCGCTGATGCCGTACCTGATGTTCGCGGTCTCCCCGGGGTCGACGCGCCCACCGTTGTACGTGAAGGGCTCGTTGTCCCCCGAGGGAACCGTGTCCGATGCCATACCTCACCTGCATCGCCCACGGCATAAGAGTGTGTGCGTCGCCGCCGCCAGGACGGACGAATCCCCGAGTGTAGGCCCTCTACGCGGAAAACTATGGACGGGCGCACCACTGCGGCGTGAAAGTGGACGAACGACCACACGACCGGCAGGTTTGCGGAGTATTATGTCAGTTCCGTCCCAAGGAGTACGTATGCAGATCCGGGATGCAACCGCCGACGACTTCGAGGCGCTGCGGGCGGTCGCAGCGGCGTCGCTCCACGACTCCTACCACCACATGCTCGACCCGAAGACCATCGACGTGGCGCTGGAGGAGTGGTACGCCGCGGACCTGCTCGCCGAGCAGCTCGAGGACGACGACGCCGTCCTCCTCGTCGCCGAGGACGACACCGGTATCGTCGCCTTCTCCCAGAGCGAGATCGTGGGGAAGACCCCGTCCGACGGCCGGATACTCTGGCTCCACGTCCACCCGGACCATCGGGGCCACGGCTACGGCTCGCGGCTGCTGACCGAGACGAAGGCGGCGCTCGTCGAACACGGCGCACAGCGGATCTCCGGTGCGGTGCTGGACGGGAACCGGCGCGGCAACGAGTTCTACGAGGCCCACGCCTTCGGGCGCGCCGGCGACCGGACCGTCACCGTCGCCGACGAGACGCTGACGGAGAACATCTTCGTCGCGACCGAGGAGGAGCACGTCGAGTGGGAGGCGCTCGACGAGGTCACCGTCGACGACGCGACCGCGTACGTGAACTACGCCGAGGTCCACCGCGGCACGGAGGGACAGTTCTACGAGGCGTACGTCGACCCCGAGCGTGAGCGACGCTACGGCCTGTTCTGTGGCGCGTGCAACTCCTTCGACACGGCGATGGGGCCGATGGAGGAGGTCGTCTGCAACAGCTGCGGGAACCGCCGGAAGGCGACCCGCTGGGACGCTGCCTACCTCTGAGTCCGTACTTCCCGTGTGTAACCGCCACAGGGCCGCTCCGAACTGGCAATGTTTTTGATGCGGGGTCGAGTTATTCCGCTATGGGTACATCTTCTCCCGTGACGGTGGGGGTCCTCAGTCTCCACAGCAGCAAGGAATCGAAGGCGATCTGCAACGCGGTCGAGGAACTGGGGCACGACCCCGAGTGGCTCCGCACGGAGAACACCTCGGTACGTGTCGGCCCCGACGGTGCCACCCTCAAACCCGACGTCGACATCGTCGCGAACCGGATGCTGCTCTCGAACACCGAACAGCCCTGTGAGGAGCTCGGGCTGGCGAACACGCTCGCCACGCTGCGTCCGATGCTGAACGAGCCGTCGGCGACGCTCCGGGCGACCCACAAGATCGCGTCCGCTGCGGCGCTCGCGGACAACGGTATCCAGGTCCCCGAGGCGCTGCTGGCGCTCGACACCGACGAGCTGAACGCCCACCGCGACGAGTTCGGCGAGGAGGCCGTCTACAAGACCGCCATCGGGACCCACGGCGGCGGCACCTGGAAGGTCGGCCAGGGCGACCCGGTCAATGCGAAGGTCGGCAACCGGTACGCGTTCCTCCAGAAGCTCATCGAACGCGACGGCGAGCGTCACCGCGACATCCGCGTCTACGTCGTCGGCGAAAAGGTCGTCGGCGCGATGTACCGCTACGCGCCGGACAACGACTGGCGGACGAACGTCGCCCTCGGCGGCGACGTGGAGAACGCGACGGACAACCTGCCCACGGAGGTCAAGAAGATCGCGAAGCGGGCCACCTCGGTCGTCGGGCTCGACTACGCGGGCGTGGACATCGTCGAGGGCGACGACGGCTGGTTCGTCCTCGAGGTCAACCCCACGGCCGGCTTCAAGGGTCTGTACAAGGCGACCGAG